>CAZKEX010000085.1:0-14244 GCA_964551895.1 uncultured Caldilineaceae bacterium
GTTCCGGGCCAGTGTTTATCTTATCGGTTTCAACTGGCCCCCATTCCCCAGGGTTGGGCAAGGAAGGAGGACGAAGGCCAACGGTCAAATAGCTGTGATCCCTAGCTCATGACCGGCTTGAGCAGGCCGTAGTTTTCGTCCCGCCGCCGATAGACCACATTGACGCTCTCTGTATCCACGTTGAAGAAGAGGAAGAAGTCGTGGCCCAACAGTTCCATCTGGTCCACCGCTTCCCGTTCGTTCATGGGCTGGACAGGGAACTCCTTCACCCGTACAATCTCGCCGCCAAAGGACTCCTGTGCGGCCTCTTCGGCTATGTCCAGATCCATCTGGGCGATGGCGCCGGCCTGGGCGCTGGCCACCGCCGCGGCGGACTGGCGACGCTTTTCGTGATACCGACGCCCCTTATAGCGTTCGATCTGACGATACATCTTATCCACCGTGGCATCGACCGAAGCAAAGACATCGCCGGTCGACTCTTCTGCCCGCAGAATGCGGCCATCGGCCCACATGGTCAACTGGGCCGTGTAGCGATCCTGGGCGGAGCGGGTGTGGGCGTGGGTTAGCTCCGCCCGGGCCTCCCGGGCCTCTGGCAGGTAGCGTTCCAGCTTACCTACCTTTTTCTCCACATATTCGCGAATCCAATCGGTCACTTCCACATTACGGCCATGAACGCTTGTCTTCATAGAACGAGACTCCTTTCTGGGCACCGGCATGATTTACCGGTACGGAAGAAAATATAGATAGACCACCGCCCGCGCAACCACCGCGGGCGACGAGACTACACTGGGTTGAGATCTAGGGAAGGCTGGAGAGGAAGAAGAATACAGCACTCGGCGAGCGTCCTTTCGGTAAGGCCAAAGACGGCAGAAGGGTGAACCGAGATACTGGGCGCTAGATTGTCATATGCGTTTACCTATCAAGCATGTGCTTGGTCGATCTAGTGGTTGGCCTGTCGGGAAATTGACGAATCATCGGGTGATGCCCCTATTGTAGTCTGGTTGGAAACGCTTGTCAACTGAGCTTTTTGGTTCACCCCTGGCGATCGTCCTGCCGATGATGGACGGCTTTCCGGCGTTTGCACTACGACAACCCGATCACGATTGACGGGTCGGCAAGGCCAGGGCCAGGGCATAGACATGGATCGCGCCGGCGTCTCTGGCCACCTGGGCGCAGGCGGCCAGGGTGGCCCCGGTGGTGTAGACATCGTCCACCAAAAGCAGAGATCGCCCGGCCACCTGATCCTCCGCCCAAAATGCGCCTTGGACATTGGCCCGCCGCCCCACCGCGTCCAGCCCCACCTGGGGACGGGTGGACCGTTGGCGGTGCAGCCATGTGGGGTGCATGGCCAGCCCCACGGCTTCGGCAAAGGGCTGGGCCAGCAGCTCCGACTGGTTGAAGCCCCGCTCGGCCAATCGCTCTGCGTGGAGCGGCACCGGCACCACGGCGTCGATCTGTCCGGCCAACCCCACCCAGGGGGACGCTTGGTAGGCGGCAACCAGATAACGAGCCAGGGGGCGGGCCAGTTCCCGTCGCCCGGCATATTTGAGATCGTGGATTGCCTCCCGCACGGGCCAGGTGAAGAGGGTGGCCGCCCGGCTCAGGGTCAGCATCTCGGCCGGGGCGGGGGAGCCGTCCGGGCCCGGGGCGCAGAGGGAGCAGCGGGCCACGGGCTGGTCTTGCTGGCGGCCACAGTGGGCGCACAGGGGCGGATCCACCGGGCGCACCTGCTGGGCGCAGGTATCGCAAAAGTGGCTGCCGGATCGACCGCAGCCCACGCACGAGGGGGGAAAGAGCAGGTCAAGCCCTTGGCTGGCCCATCCTGTGGCCTTCTGTCGGGCGCGGGGCCACAGCCTGCGTCGGAAATAGCGCAGGGCGCCAAAGCGCTGAATTGGCGGCTGGGGCAGGATGGGGGGCATGGGAAATTAAAAATTGAAAATTGAAAATGAGGAATGCGTGATGCGGAATTGAGAATAGGATCAGGTTAGCAGGGTGCGGAGCAGGGTTTCGGCCTGTTCGGGAAACCAGGTTTGGAGCAGGTCGTTGATCAACGTGCGCAGATCGTTGCCCCAGATCAACAAAATGGCCAGGAGGACAACGGCTACCAGGATAATCATGAGGGCAAATTCCAGAAAACTCTGCCCGGTACGGTTGGAGGGCAAACGAGACATAGTCGGTCCTTGGTGAAAGTAAAGGGCTGAGCGGTTCAGCCGAAAGAGTAGAAAGGGGAATACGCCACCCGCACCGCCCTGAAAGGGACGGCGCTACAACTGCCACGCCTGCTAAACCAGGCTTTTCGTCTGGTCAAGCCCCCTTTGAGGGGGCGTTGCCTGTGTAGCCCCATCCCTTTCAGGGTGGGGTGAACAGCTTAAGCCAACGCTTGTTCGCACTAACGACAATTGTGTTTTAGCCCGGTCCGTGACCGGGCTAGAGCAGGAATCTGCGGCGTGATTTGCGCCGGACTGCCCTAGGCGGTCGCGTCGTCCGATGCGTCGTCCAAATCGTCGTCCGCGTCGGACTCGCGCACGGTGTCTTGGAGGCGGATCCAGCCCCGGCGCAGGGCCAGGACGGCGGCCTCTGTGCGGTCGTTGACGGCCAGTTTGCGCAGGATGTTGCTCATGTGGTTCTTGACCGTCTGGCGGCTGATGCCCAGTTGATAGGCGATCTCTTTGTTGCTGGCCCCCTGGGTGATCAAACGCAGGATCTCCATCTCTCGGGGGCTGAGGGGCACAAAGACCTCGTCGGCGGTTTCGCCAAAGACGGCCAGCTTTTCAAAGTGGTCGATCAGCCAGCGGGCCACCTGGGCATTGCTCATCACCTCATCGCCGATCACATAGTATTGCTTGGCCACGGCGTGAATGGCTCGGATCAGCTCGCTGGGGGCCACATCCTTGGAAAAATAGGCGGCAGCCCCGGCACGCAGGGCATGGAACAACTGCTCATCGTCATGGTAGGCGGTCAGAATGATGATGTTGATGGCCTCGCCGCCGGACGAGTTGCGGATCTCCCGGGTGGCCTCCATGCCGTTCTTGTTGGGCAGATTGATGTCCATGAGGATCACATCGGGCTGGACGGCCAGGGCCTGGGCCACACACTTGGCCCCATCTGTCACCTCTGCCACCACCCGCAGATCCGGCTCCCCCTCCAGCACCCGGCGCAGCCCTTGGCCAAAGAGGGGGTGGTCTTCCACAATCATGATGCGCAACATATTCTCGATGGATTTGGGCTCGTCAAACTGCATAGTCGTTTTCCTGTTAGAGATAGAAATCGTCAGGGTTGCGCCTTGACTCTCCATACCTGGGTACGGTTTGCCATAAGCAGTATAACATCTGGGTGGCCTAGATTCAACTGCGGTTAATAGACAAAACGGATCGTTTGCTGCCGGATCAGGTCAATGCTATAATTGCCCCATCCGCTCTTACCACCAACTAACTGATTCGCACCCATCGGAAGGAAATGCTGTGGCCACGGTAGGAGAACTATACCAACTGCAAGAGATTGACAACAACAGTCAGCGCACCAAGCGCCGTTTGTTGGAGATCCAAGCCCTGTTGACCGAGACGGCAGAGGTGGCGCAAGCCCGTCAAACCATGGAGACCAGCCTGGCAAGTCTGCAAAGCTGGCAGGCCCAACAGAAGGACGCTGAACTGGAGTCCCTCTCCTTGAAGGGCAAGATCGAAGAGAATGACCGTCGGCTGATGAGCGGGACCATCCGCCAGCCCAAGGAGTTGGAGGCCATGCAGGCCAACGGCGATTCCATGCGCCGCCACCGGGCTGTGGTGGACGAGCGGGCCATGGAGGCCCTGCTGCACGTGGAGGAGCTGACCGCCCAGGCCAAGGAAGATGAGGCCACGTTCAAACAGGTGCGGTCCCAGTGGGCCGCCGAGCAGCGCACCCTGATCACAGAAGGCAAGGGGCTACAGAAAGCGTACGCCCAGTTGAAAGCCCAGCGCACGGCCCAAGCCGCCCGCCTGGACCGGCCCTCCCTGGTGGAATATGAGACCCTACGCAAGCGCAAGGGGGGCGTGGCCGTGGCCCGCATCAACGACGACACCTGCGGAGCCTGTTTTGTGCGTCTGCCCACGGGGATCATCGGCAGCGCCCGCAGCGGCGTCCACACAGCCGGGGCGCCCCGCACTTTCTGTGCAAGTTGTGGCCGTATCCTGTACGCGGGATGAGGCGAGGGGCGAATTGGGAGGCGCGTTAGGGCCTCTGCAACTCACAACACATAACAAAAACGCCTGGACCCGTGGGTCCAGGCGTTTTTGTTTGTTAGCCCGAATAAGCGGTGGATCAACATGGTAGGGGCACGAGGTGGGATGGCGATGGAACCGGTCTTTCTTTGCGGAGATCCTCCCGCCATCCCACCTCGTGCCCCTACAAAGTTGGGCCCCTGCGAAGTTGGGCCCCTACGAAGTTGGGCCCTTTACGGCGTGGCCAGATTCGGCAGATAGACCGAGCGCGAGCCAACCAACAGGGTGGACCCCGCCAAGGGCACGGTCACCCCATTGGCCGTGACCCCGCCGCCCACGGTCAGCACGGTGCCGATACCCGAACCTGCCGTGGGGGCCGCCACATAGGTGAGTACCCGATGTTCGCCAGGGGCAAGGCTGCCGGTCCACGTCACCTCTTTCAGACCGCCGTCATAGCGGAAGGCCTGATTGGGCGGGCTGGTGTCCAGGCCGGCAAAGGTGGTGCTGATCGGGAGGGTTCCGGTCACCGTCACCCCTTCGGCCAGGGCATCCCCGCTGTTGATCACGTGGATGCGATAGACCACGGCTTCGCCCCAGATCTCCGTGGCCGGGGCTTGCATGTAGGAGGCGCCGAGGGCAGCCGCCCCCACATGGCTGCTGGCCGACGCTGTCACCGGGGTCTCGGCCTGAGCGCCCCAGGAGAGGGCGTGTTCGGCGACCAGGGTGGCTGTGTTGGTGATGATGCCGTCGGCAGCCACGTCCCCGTTCACTCGGACGGTAATGGTGGCTGAGGCGGCCGGGGCGGCCCCGCCGGCCATCAGTTTGATCGCATCGACCGAAGCCTGGGCCCCGTCGTTGCCCAAGTAGCGGAAGGCGAAGGCCACGGGTACGTCGGTGGGCACGCCAGCCGCGACCAGATCGAAGCTGGCCGGCGACCAGACGAAGACGTCGGTCCAGAACTCATCGGCCAAACCAAGCAGGATGTCATTCGCGCCGCGGGCTTCGCCGCCCAGGATCGCCCATACCTCCAGATCGCAGTTGTCGAAGTCATCGCGGCACCAGTAGGGGCTGCCCATCGTCTGGAAGACCAGGGTAGTGGCCCCCAGATCGCCGAGGACCACCTGGGGTCCCATCAACAACTCGTCCTGGTCCACCAGTTGATCGTCGTAGTTGACCGTGGCGTTGTGGCTGCCTTCGAAAGGAAGGACATCGTCCTGGAACCAGGTCTGGTTCGGGTTGGATTGCGTTACCGTCCAGTCCGTGGGCGGCCAACCCTCCTCAAAGCCCTCGAACCAGGCAGTGACTTCCTGTTGGCCGCTGATAGGCAACGGGCCTGCATAGGTGACCGCGTTGGCGCCGCTGTCGTAGACAAAGTCCGGGAAGGTGCTGCCAACGCAAGTAGGGGCATCGCCGCCCACCCGCACATCATCCACCTGCCAGAACCAGGCATCCCCGGGCGAGGCGTAGCGGAAGCGCAGTTGAATGGACTTGCCCGCATAGGCCGTGAGATCCACGCTTTGCATGACACCGCCGCCGCCCACACCGCCGGGATCGTCCTCGGTCTGGGTGAAGACATTGGTCCAGGTCAGCCCGCTGTCCGTGGAGAGATCCACCCAGGCGTCGCCGTCGCCGATGAAGTCTTGGAAGTTGCTGGCGAAGGTGAGTTCGGCCACGGTGGCCCCGGCCAGATCGATGGCTGGGGTGCGGAGTTCCGTGTCCATGTCCTGGTTGTAGGCGTCGGAGTCCGCCGCGGCGGCCAGACCGCTGCCCGGTGTGTCGTTGGCCCGTCCCCAATAGGCACTGGTGTTCCAGCCTTCGGCCCCGACCGTGTTGGTGACAGCCCACCCGGCCGGCGGGAAGCTGGCCCCCTCGAAGTCCTCGGCGAAGCATTCGGCAAGGGGGGCGTTGAAGGTGAAGTCCAGATCCACGAAGTCCACGCCCGTGGGCAGGGTGTCGCTAAAGCTGAAGGTGGCGGCGGGATCGTTCAGGTTGAAGAGACCCACCGTGTAGTCGATCTCCATGCCCTCGAAGACCGTCTCGTGGCTGACCGACTTGTCCAGCCCGGCGCTCTCGGCCAGCCGTTTCACAGTCACAGGGATGCTGACCAGGCTGGGGGCTTCGGGAATGCCGAAGACCACCAGGCCGCCGTAGGTCACGCCCGGCGTCATGGGGGCATCGTACCCCACGGTGAAGCTGAAGGGAGTGTTGGCGTTGACGGCCCCTGGGGGCACATCGTCCAGGGTGAAGCCATCCCCCTGGGCCACCAAGATCTCGATGTTGAAGGTACCAGCCGGGCCAGACCAGTTGTTGACCGCCAGGAACCAGACCCCGTCCTCCGGCTTGTCGATGACCACATGCTCGTCCGCCGTGGCCGTGGTGGACGACCCGCGCAGGGAACAGCCCTCGGCCCCCGTGGAACCGCAGTAGAAGACGCCCAGGTCAATATCGGAGATGTTGGCGCTGGAGGTGGAGACATCCAAGAAGAGCGCGCCGCTGGTCTCGACCGCGTAGGTCCATTCATAGTGGTTGGGGCTGACAAAGGGCAGCGGGACATTGGTCAGGATCTCGGGGCCAAAGGGGCCGACCGCGGACGCCACGATACCGTTGACATCCAGGCTGATCTGGCCGTTGACCGCGCCCACGGTGCCTTGGTCGAGATAGGTCTCGGTGGTGAGCGTACTCGGCGCGCTTTGCATGGCGCCCAGGGTGTTGGTGAAGACCACGTCGATCTTGGCGCCGCTGAAGAGGACGTTGTGTTGCAAGAAAGCGTGCAGCCCATCCTGCATGGGGGCCGACACCCAATCCTCGCTGGCGCCGCTGGTGGTGTCATAGAGCCAGAGACCCGCCCCCGCATTGGCATTATTGCTCTTGCCCACGGTGTCCAGCACGTAGGGACCGAAGAAACCAGGGTCCGGGCGGTTCAAAGCCGAGGGTGTGGGGCCGAGGATGATGGTGTCGTTGTCCGTGGGCGCGCCATCGTCCCATGTGGTCTTGGCCAGGATCTGGGCGCCTGGGCCATAGACAGTGGTCACGTCGCCGATAAAGACATTGTCGATATACCACTCATCGGAGAAGTTGCCTTGGTAGACGAAGGCCAGGGTCACAGTCTGCCCGGCATAGTTGCCCAGGGCAATGTTGATCGGTTCCCAGAGATCCTCGGTCCCGGCACCCAGCTCCACCAGTTCGACGAAGTCGCCATCCACAGGATCGCTGCTGCCCACGGAGACAAAGAGGGCGTGGTAGGTATAGAAGTTGCCATAGTTCTGGTTCTGCATGAAACGCAGGACCGTGCCTGGGCTTGCTGTGAAGGAAGGCGTCACCAGCCAGGCATCCTGGTCGCCGATATCGTCGTTGTGGAAGGCGCTCATGCCGGAGATGGCGCGCACGTCGCTCTGTTGCCACGGCTCGCCAGCCGGCGTCACCGCCTGCCAGCCGGCGGGCGGGAACGCGGTGTCGAAGCTCTCCTCCACAATGGCCGTGACCGCCTCGGTCTGGGCATCCACGAAAAAGAAGCGCCAGTCGCCGGACTCGGCTCGCCAGCCCCAATCCTGCAGGCCCCGCACCGCGGCGTTGTTATAGGGGTTGTCCAGGTCGGCGTTGTACTGGTCCAGACCGCCCAGGGTCATGCCGTCGCTGAAGGTGGCGGCCACGGCCATGGCCACAGGCACCACCACGCTGTTGGCGCTGTACGCCGCCTCTGCCTGACTGCCGGGTGCCTCCGCCATGCCCGGATCCATGATGTTGAAGGCGGCCTCGTAGAGGCCAGGGGCCAGATCCGCCGGCACGTTGACCGTGCCGGTGAAGACGGCGCTGCCTCCGGCGGGGACAGTCAGGCTGCTGGCGCTGGCGGTCAACCAGCCGGCCGCCTCTTCCTTGTAGAAGTCGATACGATAGGTCAGGTTGACCTCTTGGCGGGCCCCCGCCGAGGTGAAGAGGTGACGCCCGCCGATAAAGAGACCGTCCAACATGCGCTGGGCCGGGTTGTGGACCCACATCTCGCTGCGGTTGCCGATGGGCCGGTTATAGCTGAAACGGCCAAACTCCCAGCGGTCGATCTCCGTGCGGGGATCGCCCCAGGCCAGCTCCATGGCTCCGTCCGCCTGGGCGCCGAAGGTGCTGGGATCGTTGATAAAGTTGACCACCCCGTTGCCGTTCTTGTCTTCCCACACATTGCCGTCGCCGTTGATGTCCTGCCAGTTATAGACGCTCAGATAGACCCGGTTGTCCCAACTGTAGTTGCCGCCCACGTCAAAATCTTCGTTGGGCATGACCTGGCGCACGATCATCAGGTCGGCGTCGGCGGGCACGGCGATGTTGTACCAGGTTGGGTCCATCCCCGCGGTGGCGGTGATGGGGATGAAGAAGTTGAAGGCCTTGAAGAAGTTGTCCCGGTTCTGTGAACCATAGACGCTCTCGGCCGCAATCATGGCCGGGGTGATGGTGTAGTCGATGGTATCGCTCTTGATGCGTTTGAGGGCCACGGGCTTCACCGCCACGGTCACCGGCACGGGGCCGCCGTTGTCCACGGTGAAAGGCCGTTCCCACGTGTCTCCCGGATAGACCAGATGGGCAAAGCCTGGATAGTCCTCGCCCCGGAAGTCGCCGGGGTTCCACTCGTCATCGTTCCCGGCCATGCTGACGCCGTACAGCCCCGATGCCACGGCGGTGCCCACATCGGCGTTGACCGACCCGGCCCCCTGGGTGAAGACATCGTAGTTCAAATCTGTGGCCGTGGACTTGAGCAGGCTCTTGGCCGTGAGGAAGTCGGGCCAGGCGCCGTGTTTGGCTTTGTAGGCCTGATAGATCAGGGCCATCACCCCGGCGGCCACGGGGGCCGAGCGGCTGGTTCCGCCCCAGGAGGACCAGGCCAGGTTGCCGTCCAGCACGCCCCAAGTGGGGCCGACATAGTAGTTGAGGGCCTGGGCCCCGGCGGCATACGCCCCCCCGGCCACCACATCCACCCCGGACGTGCCCCGTGCGCCAGGTCCCCGGTTGGAGAAGGGGGTGACATCGTTGTCCATGATCTGCACGGTGTTGGTGATGCTGTCCCAGCCCGTGGAGCCGTACTGGGTGGACGCGCCCACGCCGATGCCGCCCCAAGGGCTGGGGGGGGCGGTGGTCCCATAGGCCGGCGCGCCGTTGCCTGTGGAGAAGAGAAATTGCAGGTAGGGCGCGCTATCCCGCTGAAGTTGGGTCACCACCTGGCCGTTGTAGTCCCAACCGTCGTTGTCAATTTCGCTGCTGCCATAGGAGTTGGAGGTGACTTGGATGCCATCGGTGTCATCGTACCCAGGGCCGTCAGAGAGACGAAAGCCGGTCTGGTCGATGGCATCGTAGCCCACGGCGGCAAAGAGATAGCCGTCAAGGGTGGAGCTGGCGTAGTTCCAATAGATGTTGGAGATGTCTACGAAGTCCGCGCCGGGGGCCATGCCATAGACCGCGCCGGCCGGCTTGCCCACGCTCATCTCTGCCGGGCCTAGATCCGCAAATTCTTGCAGAAAGCCGTTGCTGATCCCCTGGCCCACAATGTTGGACGCACACTGGGTGCCGTGGCTGTAGCCGCCGCCCAGCGCGCCGCCGGTAAAGGCCACCATATTGCCGTTGCCGGGGCACATAAAAGCGTCTGTGCCACACTGTGCGCCCCACAGCCAATCGGCGGCCGGGGGCGGATTCACGCCGTCGGCGATGTAGTAGAGCATGCCGCCGGAGATGTCGGCGATGCCGTCGCCGTTCATGTCCCGATAGGCCACCATGTTGTTTTTGGTCGCTTCCAGATCGTTGACATTCGCCTTGGTCAGGGGCTTCTCGTCCCGGAAGTCGTAGTCCATGTCCAGGTCCACATAGACCGTGTCATAGACCCCGGCCACATTGGGATCCGTGACCAGCACCGCGGCCTTTTCGCCCCACACATAGTCCCGCAGGCTGAGGTCAGGATGGGCGCCGGCATGGATGTTGCCGCTCTTGGACATGGTGGCGCTGATCACATAGGTGTGGGTTAAGCCCGGCACGCCAAAATCGATCAGGGGGGTGAAGCTGAAACAGGAGATCCCCACGCCACAGGCAGACGTGGCCGGCGTGGCGCTGGTGTCCACAAAGCCCTGGCCCGGCTGGCCTCTCGGGATCAGGTTGGCGTCTTGGAACTCATCCAGAAAATAGATAAATTGGGAGAAGGGGCTAAAAACCATGGGCCAACCGTTGTACTGGCTGGCGACCGCGCTGGAATAGATACGCTGGGCGCCCATCAGGTCGGGATGGGCGAAATCCGTGCCATCGTCCAGCACGGCCACGGCCACCCCTTCGCCCCGAAAGCCCCGCTTCCAGGCCACCTCGGCCTTGTGGGGACCAGCGGGGTTTACCTCGAACCAGTCAGCCGGGGCCAGCAGATCCTTGCCGTCGCCAATGGCCTTGGCATCGGCCCAATCCACGCTGGCGGCCCGCAGAGTCTCAGCCTGGTTGCGCAGGGCGGCCCATTGGTCCGGGCCTGGGGCCGGGGCCGAAGACGGGGCAGTGGCGGCATCGTCGATGGGCATGTCCATGGGCTGGCCGTCCTGCTCGACGGTCAGGGGCAGGATGGCGTCCACCGCGGCGAGATAGGCCAGCTTGGTCACATTGTGGGCATAGACCTGGCCAAAGAACATCTGCACCCTGAACTCCCCCTTGCCCATAGCGGGGCGGGCGTAGACTTTGCCGTCCACAAAATAGGCGGATAGATCCGGAACTTCATCCTTGGCGGTGACCGTGGCCGGGACCCGCATGGCCACCTGCACCATGATGGGTTCCGGCGCGGCCGCGGCCTGAAGACCGCTGGACTCCGGCAGGGCCGGCGCGCCGGCCTGGGCCACCCCCCGCAGAGCCGGGTGGATCTTGGACCGGGCCTGGGCCGGGGTCACCCCAGGCGCGGAGGCGGCGGGGGATGGCTGGACGGCCTTGGCCGCAAGGTCCTGGGCGGTCTTGGCGTCGGGGCCAAACTGACCATAGTACGCAGCCGCGCTCTTGGCGGTTGACTCAACAGTTGGCGCCGGGGCCTGGGCCAGCGCCCCCGCGGGCAACAGCGAGATCAACATGGCGGTGATGAGGGCGATGTTGATCCCGCGTCGTTTGATGAATTGGTTCATTGGATAGTTGTTCCTTGTCTAAAAAGTGAGGTATGCCAGGGGAGGGTAGGGGCAGAGGGGCAAACGGCAGACAGTCACTGGCTACCACCCACCGCAAGTATAGCGCATTTAGAAAGACTATTCAATGAAACCAGAACGCCCACACGGAGACCGTGTGGGCGTTCTGGTTTACTAGGTTGACCAACGGAACGTGTCCAAAACCCCAACTACGGTTCCGGACAGAATGTCGGATTCACGACAATCAGCAGAGAGTGGAAGACGAAGAAGTTGCCTTCTTCGCCTTCCGTCTGCCAGGTCACCAAACGGTGACCACAACGATATAGGTCAACTACTTGGCCTCCCCGTTCATCATCGTGGGAAGGTACAGGCTAAACGCCTCGAATATCACCGTGATGTCATCGGACAGGGTACCGCCCACAGCGAAGAACTTGACGGGACCCCAGCGGGTACCGGTGTAGCTAATCGTTGCCTGGCCGTTTGCATCGGTTACCGCCGTCATCGGGCCGCTGAGCTGGCCGCGAATCTCACCGCCAGGGTAGCTGGCCGTGTGGATATTGACATAGAACTGACCCGCCAAGAGCATGGGCATCATTTGGGTCAACTGTTCAGCCGTTATCGCCACAGTACCCATCCATGTGGCTGTATCCAGCGGGAAGACAACCGGACCATTCACATCAGGACCACCAGCGTGGATATGGGCGCCGGTGACACTGATCAGACCCGTGACATCCAGCTTGTAGGAGATGGTCAGCGCCACAGGATCCAGGGTGAAGGTGCCGGTTGCCACGGCCGTACTGGCGTTGGCCGGCACTTCGTTTGCCCCACTCAGGTTGGCAGAGAAGACGCCATCCGTGAAGAGGACAGCCTGGCCCACCACGGGTCCACCCATGTCGTCGCTGATAGTGGCCGTCACAGAGATCGTGTCGCCCACCATCACCTTGGCCGGTTGGGTCGTCAGAACCAGGGCCTTTGGCTCGGCTACGTTGATCACATTCACCGTGACCTTGGCCGAGGCGGTCAGGCCGTATTTGTCGGTGACCTTCACATCCAAGACGTAGCTGGTCTTGCTTTCGTAGTCCAGCTTGCTGCCGTCGACAACGGTCAGCTTGCCAGTGGTGGCGTTCAGGCTGAAGACACCGTCTTCGTTGCCAGCCTCAAGAGCAAAGGTCGGCTTGTCACCCGGATCCGGGTCCGAGGCCTTCACAGTCCCCACTACCGTACCCGTGGGGCTGTTCTCGGGAACGCTGAACGACTGGTCAGCGATGACGGGCGGATAGGCCACGGTCATCTGCACGGGCAGGAACTTCAGCGGCTCATTCGGGTCGTTGCTGTAGACGCACAACTCTCCGCTATAGACGCCCAGATCCAGCCCGGCCGCATCGAAGATCACGGTGAATTCACCGGTCTCACCAGGCTTCGTCATCCCCGACTTGGGGGTTACGCTACGCGCCCACGAGATGTCACCGGGGATGCAGACTAGACCTCCTTCGATGCTGACCTGGTCCACGAAGAAGTTGGACCAGTCATCCGCATTGCCGTTGACTTCGCTGTAGAAAGTCAACAGATGGGCGCCGCCGTCAGCATAGGAGGCGATCCCCACGGTTTGACGTGCATAGTCGTTGGCGCTACACAGATTGCTGGCTCCATCCACAGACCAGACCACATTGCCGTCAATGCTCACTTCCAGATAATCCCCTGCATCCTGACAACGCCCGGCGAGGAAGTCAAAGCCAAGCAGGGTAGCCGTCACAGGAATCGTGACCGTCTGGGTCAGGATCCCTTCCTCATAGCTATCCCAGCCGCCGAACCAGGCGTACCAGCTACCGTCTGTGGCCAGATCCGGTCCGCACACACCAGGATCGCACAGGGGCGATCCACCGTTGGTGCTGCCCTCACCCCAGAAGGGGTTGGGGCTACCGGCTTCGAAGCTGCCGTCAGCCACGATCGCACCGGCTGCCGCAGCCTGGATAGCCTGTAACCGTTGCGGGGAGACAGTACTCTTGGCGCTGTCCGACCGCTGCATCTGGGCCGCCTGCTGGGCCGCGGCCAGGGCAGGAGTGGGCATGGTCGAACCGAGGGATTCTTCCACCGACCAGGTCAGATCCTGGGTGCCGCTGTTGCCAACGACCACGGTTTTCAGATGGCTCTGGCCCAAGGGTACCACGTCGTTCAAGGGATCCGGCGACACGCTGATAACAGGGCGGGATCCCACGATCAGCTCGTGCTTGCTGGTCTCTTCCTTGGCGCCAGGATTGTTCGTGACGCTCTGAACAGTGTTGGTGATGACGGTGAAGTCCTCGACACCGGCGTCCACAGTCACGTCAAAGGTAATGACGTGGGGAGCGCCTTCCAGGAACGAGTCGAAGCAGATGGCCAAGCCATCCTGCAGAGTCAGCAGTTTGGCATCGTTATAGGCATATTGCAGCCCACGCACACCGTCGTAATCTTCCAGACCGATGGTGCCGGTTAGAGGATTGGTGAATGCACCTTTGAGGTTGTCATAGGCATAGACGATCTCCCATGTGCCAGGCGCATCGTTGATGGTATTGCGCATCATAATCTGGAAGTCCAGCGTGCTGGTGGGATCGCCGACCAGTTGCAGGTCATCAAACTCCAACAACTTGGCCGTGGGCACACCACCGCTGGTGAGTCGTACACCGGTCGTAGCGCCTCGATTGGTGGCCTCGTCGTAGACGATCTCCATGTCGGTCCACATCGGCGCCAGCAACCCATTCGGCTGGGCAGTGGAGGGCATGGGACCGTTCATGTAAGGCAAACCGGCCAACCCATCCGCGCCCAGGGCGATGATGCCATCATCGGAGATGGTCAGCACATCAGTTCGGGGATCACCGAAGTACGGGTAATCGCCCCCATCCCAGCCAATGTTGAAGGCAACGTTATTCCCAGAGACAGCCGGGTTCGTCGCGAGACCAAAC
>CAZKEX010000086.1:0-2839 GCA_964551895.1 uncultured Caldilineaceae bacterium
GGATTTTCTTGAAAATCCGCGTGGATCCGCCCCATCCGCGCCCTCCGCACTCTATTCCAAGTTCAAGTCAATCTGCCTGGACCAGCGCCCGGTTTCCCGCCGGATCAACGGCGTAGGGGGCGCGCCAACCCCGGCCCGAACATTGGCCCCCAGGTGATGGTGATAGCCCCCGGCGGACAAAAAGATGGCCGATTGGCGATACACAATATCTGTGGACTGATAGAGCTGCTGTGCGTCTGCTCTCAAATCAACCCATCCGACAGGTCATCACGTGACAAATGTCCCTAATTTTGCGGGAATGTGTTGAATTTCCTATAAATTAGTCACGTTTGGACTAGACGAACCATCCAAACTGTGGTTTGATGAGTAGTTGTGCCAATTGGTCATCTATCTTGAGTGTTCTTATAGTTGAGGATCTGAACCGGTACAGATTTGCTGGACCGACGCAATCCTCTCTCAATCAAAAGGAGTGAACTATGTCTTTCACAGATCAAGATGCCCTGGATTATCATTCCCAAGGCAGGCCCGGAAAACTGAAAATTGTTCCCACCAAACCCATGGCCACCCAGCGGGATCTCTCCCTGGCCTATTCGCCAGGGGTCGCCATCCCCGTGCTGGCCATCGCCGATGATCCGTCCCTGGCCTACGATTACACGGCCAAGGGCAATCTTGTGGCCGTGATCAGCAACGGCACGGCTATTTTGGGCCTTGGCAACCGGGGCGCCCTGGCCGCCAAACCGGTGATGGAGGGCAAGGCGGTCCTCTTCAAGCGCTTCGCCGACATCGACGTCTTCGACATCGAGGTCAACAGCCGAGATTCGGAGGAGATCATCCGCACCTCCGAGCTGATCGCCCCTACCTTTGGGGGCATCAACCTGGAGGACATCGCCGCCCCGGAATGTTTCTACATCGAGCGGGAGCTGCAATCCCGTTTGAATATCCCGGTCTTCCACGATGACCAGCACGGCACGGCCATCATCTCCGGGGCCGGGCTGATCAACGCCCTGGAGATCGTGGGCAAGAAGTTCGAGGACATCCGCATTGTGATCAACGGGGCCGGGGCAGCCGGCATCGCCTGTGCGGATTTCTATGTGGCCCTGGGCGCCAAGCACGAGAACATCATGCTCTGTGACTCCAAGGGTGTGATCTTCAAGGGCCGCACGGCCGGCATGAACGAATATAAAGAAAAGTATGCGGTGGAAACAGACGCCCGCACCCTGGCCGATGCCCTGGCGGGCGCGGACGCCTTCATGGGTCTTTCGGCGGCCAACGTGGTCAGCCAGGAGATGGTGCGCAGCATGGGGGCCAACCCCATCATCTTCGCCATGGCCAACCCGGACCCGGAAATCACCTATCCCCTGGCCATGTCGGCCCGGGAAGACACGGTGATCATGGGCACAGGGCGCAGCGACTACCCCAACCAGGTCAACAATGTGCTGGGCTTCCCCTTTATCTTCCGGGGCGCCCTGGACGTGCGGGCCCGGGCCATCAACATGGAGATGAAGATCGCCGCGGCTATGGCCCTGGCCGCCCTGAGCAAAGAGGATGTGTCCGACGCCGTGATCAAGGCCTATGGTGTGGAGAGCATGGAGTTTGGCCCGGATTACATCATCCCCAAACCCCTGGATCCCCGGGTGTTGATGTGGGTAGCCCCTGCCGTGGCCCAGGCGGCTATGGACACAGGTGTGGCCCGCATCCAGTTGGACATGGACGCTTACATGGATCAGTTGGCCGGGCGTCTGGGTCGGGGCACCCAGATCATGCGGCTGATGCAGCACAAGGCCGAGTCGAGCCCCAAGCGGGTGGTCTTTGGTGAAGGTGAGCAGCCCAAGGTGATCCGGGCCGCCCATGCGTTGCAAAACCAGGGCATTGCCAAGCCGATCTTGCTGGGCCGCCCGGCAAAGATCGCCCAGGCTATTGCTGGAATGAAGCTGGCCTTCGAGCCGACCGTCGTCGATCCCAGCGAGCCGGAACTCCGACGCACCTTTGCCGCCGCCTTTGCCCAGCGTCGTCAGCGCAAGGGCATGAACGTGGATGTGGCCTTTGACATGCTGCGCCAGAGCAGCTACTTTGGCCCCATGATGGTGGAGATGGGCGAAGGGGATGCCTTCATCTCCGGCCTGACCCAGAACTATCCCGAGGTCCTGCGCCCGGCATTGCAGGTGGTGGGTACCCAGGCGGGCCGGGGCCTGGTCAGCGGCGTGCATGTGATCATCGCCCACGACCAGATCTTCTTCTTCACCGACCCCACGGTCAACATCGAGCCCACCGTGGACGAACTGGCCACCATCGCCATCAACGCCGCGGATGTGGCCAAACAGTTCGACGTGGACCCCCGGATCGCCATGCTCAGCTTCTCCACCTTCGGCAGCACCCGGCATCCCCTGTCCGAGAAGGTGCGCCAGGCCACGGAAAAGGTCAAGGCCCTGCGCCCGGACCTGGTGGTGGACGGCGAAATACAGGCCGACGTGGCTGTGGTGGCCGACATGGTGGAGGATTCGTATCCCTTCAGCCAGGTCAAGAACGCCAATGTGCTGGTCTTCCCGGACCTGACCTCGGCCAACACCTCGTACAAACTCATGGCCCGTCTGGGCGATGCCGAGTCCATCGGCCCCATTTTGGTGGGCATGGGCAAGCCCGTCCACGTCCTGGAGCGGGGCTGCGAGGTGCGGGACATCGTCAACGTGGCGATCCTGGCCGTGGTGGATGTGCAGTATCGTGAAAGCCTACAGGAGTCGGCGTAGCCAGGAAGATGGGTGATCGTGTGAGCGTGTGAACGTGTGAACGTGAGGGACGGGTTGGGGCGAGATTGGGAGATTGGGAGATTCGTAGGGGCATG
>CAZKEX010000086.1:2939-9116 GCA_964551895.1 uncultured Caldilineaceae bacterium
GGTGGGATGGCGGAAGAATCTCCGCAAAGAAAAACTGATTCCATCGCCATCCCACCTCGTGCCCGGCCTTCTTTCATTCAAATTGTCTGCGTCAAGCCGGGCATGAGGTGTGGCGGATGTAAATCCCGTCGTCGAATGATTGTGGTTGCCGCCACACCTCATGCCCCTACAAAATTGGGCCCTACCGTGTCAACCCAGGACTTATTCGCGTTAACAAAAAATCAATTCTTGACACCCCGTGGTATACTGTAGAAAATTTGGCAAAAATTTTCTACCCACATTTTTTTGCTGTATCCCCAACTGTTTTGGCGCCATCGCCTCCACTTTGCCCCCTGGCCAAAACCGACCGTAGGAACTCGAACGTTCGGCGGTTTACCAGTTACGGAGTGACAAAAGATGACCAAACAGCCACTTGCCCCAAAGCGCATAGAGAGGCCCCATCGATCTGTTGTTATAGGCATCGTTCTCTCGATCATGCTGATGGCTACGGGTGTCGCCACCTCTGCGCGCCAGGCCCGATCTTCCGTGTTGCCTGTCTCTCTCTCCTTTTCGCCCCCTGCCCCCACCATTGCAGATTCTGTCACCTTCTCTGTGGTCGGTGAGTGGCAGAATAGGTGTACGCCGGCGTTTTCTCAGATAAGCATCTTTCCCACGGACCAAGTCGTGCGGATTGACGCCGTCGCCAACCCCAACGATGTGGCCTGTGGCCAAGTCGTCACCCCCTTTGCGTGGCAGACCAGCACCTTCTTCGATCGGGCCGGATCCTATCAGGTCTATCTTTACGTGCAGGACGGGTCGGCTGGGACACCGGAGCTGGTGGCCGCCACGGCGATCGATGTCAAAGGAGGGCTGCGTCTCTCCCAGGCGATTGCGACCGTGGGGGAGCCTATCTCGGCTATCGTCTCGGACATAGCCGCCACCACCTGTGTGCCCGAATTCTACGGCCGCACCTTGGTGCAGGATCTGGTCTATATCGAAGTGATATCGCCTGCCGAAACCGAGGGATGCGCCACCGTTGCCACCCCGTGGGGCGTCAGTGTGCCCCTGTCGGATCTGGCATCGGCCAACTATTCTGTGCAGTTGCGGGTTACGGAGGCCGGGGGAGCGCTTTCCAGTGGGCGCATAGTCTATCGAGATCAGTTGTATCTGTTTGAGAATCTGTACCGCACCTTCTTCCCCTTCGTGCCCCCAAATGAGGCGTGGGAATAGATCTCAGCCCGCAATTGACACGAGATTCTGTCGCCTTGTTTTTGTACGAATAGGGGCTGTTTCTATTCGATGCCTGCATTGGACAGGAATTTTCGCCCGAATAGAGCTGTCAGTTGTCCTGGGAGATCTATATCGTCTTCTGTTGCCCCAGCTTTTCGGCAGATAAACACTCCGCACCTTTTCTCCTGTAAAAACCATTCTCCGCCCGTTGCTCCTTTTCTTGCCCTTGGCGTTCTCCTCCTGCCCGTCTGCCTGGTGATTCCTGAGACGGGGCGTCTCCGTTTCGGACAAATTTGACACGGAAATATTCGTTTGTTACGCTAAATTTACTTTACAAAAGTTTATTCCAGGAGAAGGTCAACAAGATGACCGGGCAAATCTTGCAGACAAAACTCTATTGTCCGCTTCCACGCTCAGATACCATTGCCAGGCAGCGGTTGTATCGACGCCTGGATGAAGGGCTGTCTTTGGGGCGCAAGCTGACCCTCGTGGCCGCCGCGGCCGGCTATGGCAAGACGACCCTTGTGAGCGGCTGGCTGGCTGGGCAGACGCGTCCAGTTGCCTGGCTCTCCTTGGACACGGCGGACAACGATCCTGTTCGCTGTTTCACCCATATGGTCGCCGCTTTTCGGACCATTGACGCTGATTTCGGCATCGATTTGATGGCCCTGCTGGAAGCATCAAAACCCCTGGCTCCTGGTATCGTCGTGCCGGCGCTGCTCAACGAAGTTATCGAGCAACTGCCACCGTTCATATTGGTGTTGGACGACTACTACTTGATCGAAGCTCCCTCCGTCCACAAGATTATGGCGCTCCTGATCGAGCAGATGCCCCCGAGCATGCACCTGATTCTGATCAGCCGCACGGATCCACCCTTGTCGTTGGCCAGGTTGCGGGTGAACGGAGATATGACCGAAGTGCGAGCCAGTGAACTCCACTTCACGTCGGACGAGACGGCCCGCTTTCTCAATGAGTGTATGGGGCTTGGCCTGACGGCGAACGATGTCGCTGTCCTGGAAGACCGCACGGAGGGATGGATTGCTGGCCTGAAGTTGGCTGCCCTTTCCTTGCGGGGGACACCGAATCCGGGCGAGTTCATCAAAGCCTTTGCAGGCAACAATCGGTATGTACACGACTATCTGCTGGAAGAAGTGTTGGCCCAACAGCCCAAGGCCGTGCATGATTTTCTGATCCAAACGTCGATTCTGGATCGCTTGAGCGGCTCTCTCTGTAATGCAGTCACCGGCCAATCGGATGGACAAAACGTGTTGGAACGCCTGGACGCCGCCAATCTCTTTGTCATACCCCTGGACAACCAACGCAATTGGTATCGGTATCACCAACTCTTCGTGGACATTTTGCGCATCCGTCTACAGGCCGATTATCCCGAAAAGATCGACGACCTGCACGTGCGCGCCAGCAAATGGTATGAAGCGCATCAATTCCTGGACGAGGCCATCCAACACGCGCTTTCCGCGCAGGCATGGGAGCGGGCGGCTGACCTGATGGTACAGGCTGTGCCAAGGCTGGGCAGGACCGAAGGGAATACCCTTCCGCTGCTCGACTGGTGTCAACAGGTGCCTGAGGAGATCGTGCTTTCGCGTCCCATGTTGTCCCTTTACTATGCTTGGTTGCTGACAGATGCGGCCCAAACAGATGTGGCAGAGTACTGGCTCCAGCGCATTGAGTCCGGTCTGGGGGCGGAACTCGAGAGGTTTGCAAGTATGACAGCGACCATTCGCTCGCAGATAGCGCTTACCCAAGGGCATGGCGCGGAGGCGGTGGCCCAGGCCGAACAGGCGCTGGCGCAGATGCCTGCAGGTGAAGAGAGTTTGTGGCGAGATGTGTCGGTACTCAGCCTTGTCATGAGTTCCCTCCTGTTGGGCGATATGCTGCGCGCCGAAGAGGCCCTGGGGAAACTTCCGCCCTTGGGATCACGACCGACAGCGGGCCAACTGCTTGCCGGCAGTTTGGGCGGCATCGTGCTGGCCATTCAAGGTAAATACAACGCTGCCGCCCGCCAGTTTCGCCATATCCTGGAATATGCCGTGTTGGAGGAGCGGGGCAACCGCCGTTCTTCCCGTCTGCACCCGATGGCGGGCTTGGCACAGATCGGGCTTGGTCAGATTCTTCTGATTTGGAATCAGGTGGAAGAGGCAGCCCCGCTGATAGAGTCCGGTCTGCATCTGGGCGAAAAGACCCAGAACACCGCAACGCTCACCCATGGATACGAGGCGCTGCTCGGACTGCGCTGGGCCCAGGGTGACATGCCCGGCTTTGACGAGGCTCTGCAACGGGCGGCAGTCTGGGAAGAGGAGTTGGAACTGCACGGTATCTGGCTGACCGATTCGGTCACAGCCTATTATGTATGCTTCAAGGCCATCGCCAGCCAAATGGATGGACTGACCACTTGGCTGGCATCCTATCGGGCACGGCGGGCGGCTTCGGTCGATCCGGCCCAGTCAGACCCATCATACAGCACATTGCTTTTGGAATTGGCTTTCGCCCGGGGACTGACCGCCTGGGCAGAGGCCAACGACGACACTGCCTTGCTGGAAGAAGCATTGACGGTCTTGCGCGATCTGGTTTCCGACAGAAAAAGTCAAGGACTTCACACGATCCGGCTGCGCGCTCATCTCTATTTGGCCCTGGCCTATCAAGCGCTGAGTCAACAGGATGATGGCATCTCGGCCCTTGAGCAGGCTGTAGATTTGGCCGCGCCGGCTGCTGTTATCCGCCCTTTCCTGGACGAAGGAAGAGCTATGCACCGTCTGTTAAAGGCCCTTTCCCATCGCCCAAACCCGCCGGCATACACCCATATGCTGCTGGATGCCTTTGCCGAGACCGTCGCCCCAAGCCTGCCAGCGCCAGCGTCCCCATCGGGCCAGGATTCCCAGCAAGCCAACCAGCAGCTTCTGGATCCCCTGACCGAGCGGGAACTGGATGTTTTGCAACACATGGCAAAGGGCTTCACCAACAAAGAGATCGCAGATCAACTGTATGTCAGCGTAGGCACGGTCAAGTCCCACGCCAAACACATCTATGGCAAGCTGGGTGTGGGAAACCGCACCGAAGCCGCCGCCCGCGCCCGAGAATTGAACCTCGCCTGACAACCATCAGCCCCCGGGCAGTCTCACCCCGCTTTTTCAGACCTTCCTTTTTGGGGTCTCCATCTCGTCCCACCTCCTCTCCTTGGGTTCTCCTCCGCCTCTCCCTCTTTCGGGGGAGAAAGGCGATTTCCCCCGAATATCCCTCTAATTGGGCATGACATGCCTCGTTCAATCAGGTACATTGGTCTTGTACAACCTGATACGCGGACCGACCGGTCGTATTCCACGGACGATGCTTTATGATGCGATTTTCTAAGGAGGAACCCAATGAAACAGTTAACACAAGATTCAAAGACAGCCACGGCAAAAGTCACTTTCTGGGGACTGGTATGGTTGATCGTCGCTGTCCTAATTGTCGCCGGCGGATATGTTCAGTTCAGCGCAGCGGGCGATCCCTCGCCGACTGCCCAACCGGCGGTCCAGATACCTGGCCCGACACAGGCCTATATCGGATTAAGCCGGATGTCACTGGCCCAGCAGTTGGGCGTTGACCTGAACCAGATCGATCTTGCCAGTGTCACAGAACCAGCGTCGACGGATGGCGTCTACATTGTCAAGCTGGCAGTCGCTGGCCAGACATACGAGTATCACGGCCAAGATCAGCAGGTGACTCTGGTTTCTGAGCCCCTGCCTCTGGCGCCCAGCTCGACTTCCCCGGGGGGTGATGGCATGCCACAGGTGACGCTTGACTTGGACAGCGCGGTGGCGGCAGCCATGATGCAACGGACGATTCCGGCTGTGGAGGCAACTGACCAGACGCCATATTGGGCCTTGCTGCCCGACCACGTTGAGGTGGGTCTCACTGACTATGCCCAGCCGAACTCTGTGCAGATGCCCACGATCTATGTCTATCCTGTGGCCGAACTCAAGGAGATGAACCAGACGGGCCCGGACCAGGTGGACCAACTGGCGGAGTTGCTGAACAAGAAGCCGGATCTGGCGACGATCAAGCCGTTGCCCTTCTTGCCTCTTTTCAACGCCCAGTCCATGTTCAACGTCCAGGCGCAGTACATGGACTTTGCCAACGGCAGCGGCATTCGGTATCTGACCCAGTTTGGCCAGGCTGCCGGTCCAGTCACCAACGAGGAACTGTTCTACACGTTCCAGGGCTTGACCGACGATGGCGCTTATTATGTGGCCGCCGTTCTCCCGATTGCCCAGTCGGATCTGCCTGCCGACACGGCCAGCGCCGATACCCGCTTTGCGGATGGCTTCGAGGCCTACATCCAAGGCGTGATGGAAGGATTGGCAACGGCCGCTCCTGATAGCTTTACCCCCAAACTTGAAACCCTGGACAACATGGTCCATACCATTTCTGTCCGGTAACAGTCATGTCAGGCCAATCCAAAATAATAGGTGTCAGCGCTTTCGTGTCTCACCAACCTGAATACCTCGGAAACGTTGACTCCGAATGGATATCTATTGTCTTGGGTTAGCCTTAGCGGATGGGCCAGCAACCAGCTGGCCCATCTGCCTGTGTAAGGAGTCTCCACTATGAATCTTTTGACTTCCACGTTCCACATCTCTGTGGCGATTCTAGCCTATCTGGTTGTGGCGTTGGCTGTGGCCGGTCTCGTCAGAAAAACCGGCGGCAATCTCAAAGAGATGGCTGGGCGCACGTCGTTCAATGTGTTGCTGATGGGTGGCACCGCCAACCTGATTGTGCTGGCGATCGTCCTGCTGCTGATCGCCTATCTGGATAGGGTGCCCCTCACCGCTTTGGGCCTCACCCTTTCTGGGCGTGACAGCCTGTTTGCCCTGGTTGCCGCCGTCGCCACCCCCCTGTTGGCTATGGGTTTCGCCAGATGGCGGCAACGAGGCCAGCCGCCCAAGGCCGCAAATCCGCCGTCCGCAAAGG
>CAZKEX010000086.1:9216-14151 GCA_964551895.1 uncultured Caldilineaceae bacterium
AGATGGCGGCAACGAGGCCAGCCGCCCAAGGCCGCAAATCCGCCGTCCGCAAAGGTCGGGGGGACTGGCCAATTGATCGTCGGCGCATTGGTTTTGCTCGTCGTTGCCGTTCAGGAAGAGGCGCTTTACCGGGGGTACATCACATTGAATCTGGCCCAACTCAGCGTAGGCTGGATTCTCGTGATCAGCGTCGGCATCTTTGTCGTCATTCACTTCTTCACCAATCGTGTCGATCTCTATCAGATCATCAGTTGGACGGTCTCGGGGTTGGCGCTGGCCGCGGCCTACTTGGCCAGTGGGTCGATCTGGGTGCCCATCATTCTGCATCTGGCAACGGACCTGACCAACGTGCTGGTTTTCGACATCACCGGACAACAAACCGCCCCAGGGGAGGGTACGAAAATTCCGGGGCGAGATCGGGCCGTTTTCCGAGTCGTGTACGGTGTGCTGATCCTGTTGTTGTTGATCGCTGTCTATCCCGCGATCCGTACGCCTGCTTTTCTTGGCAACAGATCCTGGGCGTCTGAAGTGGGTCAACCGTCTGTCCCTGTCGGCAATTTGAGCGTCACGGGGGTGCAGATCAGCCGCGCACAGGTGCAGGTGAGCGGGCAGACCACACTGCCCCAAGGAGTCTGTATCCGCACCCAACTGGCTGTTGATGATCGACCCGCGCCCTGGTGGCCTTCAAACCGATGCGCCAATACAAGTGCAGGCCGATGGGAAATCGTTGTTGATCTGGGGCAAGGTGATGCACCGACGGAGTTTGACAGGGATCGAACGTACGCTATCCGCGCCCTGGCCGACGGTGAGCCTGGGGTTGAGTCGCAGCCCTTTGTCTTCGATATGGCCGGTCCGCCGCCACCCCCGCCAGACTGATCCTGCCCGCCAGCTCCCTCGTCTGCCTCTTTTGGGGGAGATGCATCTCCCCCCAGAAAGTTCCCTCCATGGAGGGACGACAGCGCCCGGCCAACTTGTTATACTTGGGACAGCGATAACATTCGCAAGCACAGCCACCCGACATCCTCAGCAAGGGCGTCGGGCTATCAAAAGGGAGAGAATTGATATGAATAACGCCTACACGGAATACAAGATTCAGAAGATGCGACATGAAGAGTTCATTGAGTTGGCCGAGCGAGAGATGTTGGCCAAAGCGCTGAAGCCGAGAAGCCAGAGCTTTTTCCACAGGATTCTGGCCAGCGTCGGGATCAAAAACGGGTCTCGGACACAGCCGGACTTTTCGCCGAGGGTACTCAGAAACATGGCATGACCACCTGAGCTGGACGGTCACCCCGACAGACGATTGGGGCGACCGTCCAGCAACGGGATACGCTCGCACGGCAGGGGTATTGATTGACAAGAAAGGATGAGTGAGATGGTTTCGGAAGACAACATGTTTGCCAAACAGACCGCTGTTTCTCAGAGGAAGGAAAGTAGCTTCCGGCGCGTACTGCGTTGGGTGGGACGTAGCCTTTTGCTGCTCGTCGGTCTCTTCCTGCTGCTCTTTGTTTACAATCAGATCGCCTCTGTCTTGGAGGCGCGCCGTTTTCCGGCACCGGGCGAGAGGGTCGATGTGGGTGGCCATGCACTGCATCTCTATTGTGTGGGCCAGGGAACGCCCACGGTACTCATCGAGGCGGGCAGCGGCAGTTGGTCGCTGGACTGGCGTTCGGCCCAGGAGCAGATGGCCAAAACCACTCGGGTATGCACCTATGACCGTGCCGGCTATGGCTGGAGCGAGGCCGGCCCCCGGCCGCGCACGGCCAAACAGATCGCGGATGAATTGCACGGGTTGGTGGCGAAGGCCGACATCGAACGACCCTTTATCCTGCTGGCTCATTCGTTCGGTGGCCTGCCCGCCCGCGTCTACGCGGATCAATACACAGATGATCTCGCCGGTCTTGTGTTGCTGGACACGCGAACCGAGACATTCTCTGCAAATCGGCCGGCCGAAATGGCTGCGGTTGAAGAGGCAATGCAGGCGCAACAGGCGGTCTGGGGCAGCATACTGACCCGAACAGGGCTTATGCGTTTGCTTGGCCCCATGCTGGCGCCGCCCCCTGCCGGATTGCCGGAATCGCTCCATCCCATCTTCCGGGCACAACTCAACCAGCCGAAATTTCTGCAAGCCGTCAGCGCCGAGGGGGCGGCGCTGGCCCAATCGGAGCGACAGGCCAGCGAAACCGGACCGCTGGGGAATCTTCCCCTGATCGTGGTCACCCACGATCCCCAACACATGATGGAGATGCCTGGCTTGTCGGCCCAGGTCAACCAGGAAGCAGACATGGCATGGCAGGAAGCTCAACGCCAACTGCTGTCGCTCTCCACAGACAGCCAACTGATTGTGGCCAAAGGATCAGGACACAACATCTATCTCGAACGTCCAGCGTTGCTCGTTGAGATCATCCATGATCTTGTCGAGAGCTCCCATTCCGGGCCTGCTTCCTGAGCCGATTGTGATGACATTGACCTGCGGGACAGATACACAGAGCATGTTGACCCAGAGGAGGAATCTCTTGGAATCCCACACGACGGGAACGATCTATGAAATTCGTATTCGTGGACATCTGAGCGAGGGATGGGCCATCGGATTTGACAATATGACCTTTCACTACGATGGTGGCGAGACCGTGCTTGTCGGGCGGGCGGTGGATCAGGCAGCGCTTTTCGGAATCCTGAATCGGATCCGGGACCTGAGCCTTCATCTGGTATCCTTGAGGGAAGTACCTTCGCCGAACAACGAGCAATAGCCAGGAGACGCGCAGATCCCAGTTCACAAATGCGCAGGAGGGCCAGCCATTTGAAGCTGGCCCTCCTGCGCATTTCGTCGTGTCAGATCCTATACGTTTTGCCTTGTTTCCCAGACTGGAACACGTCAAGCTCAATTGACAGGTCATCGGGTCGGTGATATGCTTCTTCTGTCGCCGGACCTACCTTGATCGGTGGCAATATCTCTTTTTCGTTCCCGTCTGTCTTGTGTACGTTTGCCCGTCTTAAACCGGGCAGTGACGACGGAGAAAAGTTCAACTCGAGAATGATGGATTCCAACAGCAGTATTCAACTGGTGGCTGACAACCAGCCCGACCCTGACAGTACCGTGCCCATACCTGGGCCATTCCTGCGCGTTGCCGCGGGGAATCCAGGATCGGGCGTGCATTGTCAGAACCAACAGATCCTTGGCGGCTTTGGCCGTCACATCGGGGCACGGTTTACGCGTTCCGAGAAAGCCCAATGGGCATCCACACCGAACCCGGCGTCTTGGACGGCTGGCCACGGCAGGGGGGATGCAGGCGGGCCTTTGTGGATGGTCCAACGCTGACCTCAGGGCAGCCTCCGGGGCCATCCCCCGGAGGCTGTTGCCTGTCAAATACCCCTCCTTCCTCGTCATCCCCTCCCCTACGGACACCGGCCCAGTGCCGGTGTTTTTGATCCCACAGCTTTCTCTGCGCGACCACGCCAACCCAACATTTGGCCGTCAACGCGCTTGACGTCCGCTCACCCACTCATCAGCAGGAGGAGTATCCTATGGTCGATCCCATTGTTTTTGACGACGCCCTTATCCATGTAAGCCATTTGATAGAGCAGGATTCGTACGACGAGGCCGCCGCCTTTATCAACGATCTCCACCCGGCAGACAGCGCGGAGATCTTGTCCGGCATGGAGAGCGCGGATCAGCAGTCTATGGTGGACCGCCTGAACGTGGAGACCCTGGCCAACATCTTCGAACAGTTGGACGAGGATGATATGGTGGAACTCTCCCAGGGCATGGAAACCACCATGCTGGCCGATGTGCTGGACGAGATGGAGTCCGACATGGCCGCGGATCTCCTGGGCGAGTTGGACGAGGCCCGGGCTGCCGAGCTGTTGGAGGAGATGGAGGAGGCCGAGGACGTCGTCCCCCTCCTCAGCCACGAAGAGGATTCGGCTGGCGGCATCATGAACAGCCTGCCCTATGCCCTGCGTCGTCAGTGGCGGGTAGGCCAGGCCCTGGATTTTCTGCGCCAACAGTACGCGGAGGACGAGGAGACCCTCTATTACATCTACGTGGTGGACCGGCACGGGCGGTTGGCTGGGGTGGTGAGCCTGCGCAACCTGATCATGGCCAAACCGGAGACGACCATCGACGAGATCATGAACCGGGAAGTCCTCTCTGTGCGGGTAGATGTGGACCAGGAAGAGGTGGCCCAACTGCTGGCCCGCTATGACCTGCTCTCCCTGCCCGTGGTGGACTGGGAAGATCAATTGGTGGGCGTGGTCACCGTGGACGACGTGGTGGATGTGCTGGAAGAGGAGGCCACCGAGGATATCTATCGCCTGGCCCAGATCAGCGGCGAGGCGGAGATCTTCAGCCCCCTGCCCCGTGCCATCCGCAACCGGATGCCGTGGATGATCGTCAACCTGGGCACAGCCTTTTTGGCCTCCATGGTCGTCTCCCAATTTGAGGACACCATCGCCAAAGTCGCTATTCTGGCCGCGTTTATGCCCATTGTGGCCGGTGAGGGGGGCAACGCCGGCGCCCAGACCATGACCATCGTCGTGCGCTCCCTGGCCCTTGGGGAGCTGGATGGCCGCGACACGCTGAAGGCCCTCTGGCACGAGGCCAAGGTGGGCATCACCAACGGCATTGTGCTGGGGCTTCTGGTAGGGCTGATCGCGTGGTGGTGGAAGGGCATCCCCATGCTGGGGTTGGTGATCGGCATCGCCATGCTGGGCAACATGATGGTGGCGGCCCTGGCCGGGGTGATCGTCCCCATGTTCCTGCGTTGGGTCAAAGTGGACCCGGCCCTGGCCTCCGCCGTCTTCGTCACCACCGCCACAGACGTCCTCGGCTTCAGCCTCTTCCTCGGCCTCGCCACCTATTTTGTTGCCTGGCTGGTGTAGCTGAGACAGGGAGACAGGGAGACAGGGAGACAGGGAGACAGGGAGACAGGGAGACAG
>CAZKEX010000087.1:0-8923 GCA_964551895.1 uncultured Caldilineaceae bacterium
ATCATCCTCACCTATGGGCTGCAATGGGTGGAGCGGCGGATCATGCCGTGGCAGGCGGGGAAGTGAGGGGGAGGGGGTGGGGGAGTGACAGGGTGACAGGGTGACAGGGTGAGGGGGTGACTCTGCGTTTCTCTGCGCTATCTCTGCGCCCTCGGCGGTTAGCTTTTCCCGGTCGCCTCCAGCGTCACCGATCGCCAGAGGCCGATGGGGTGAAAGCCCAACTTTGTATAGACTTTCCCGGCAGCCGGGTTCTCCCAATAGAGAACCGGCTGTTTTTGATCGGCGAAGAGGTCCGCGCACAACGCGGCGCACACGGCCCGGCTCAGCCCCCGGTTGCGATGGGCGGGCGGGGTGAAGACGCCGCCGATCATGGCCCGGTCCGTCACCTCGGCGTTGGTGAGGGCGGTGGAGAGGATCGGGTTGCCCTCTGCCCCGTCCGCCCCGTCCATCGGCTCGGCCAGCCAGACCCGGGTGTCCCGCAGGGGTCGCTCCACGGCCCCAGGGCTGCGGGTCATGGACTCGGCATCGGCAAAGAAGTCCACCAGCCTGGGCAGATCCCCCATCTCTGCCCTGCGCACGCACACGTCGGCAGGGGAGGGAAGGGGTCGAAAGTCGTGCGCATCCAGGGCCATGAGGTGGGTGGCCGTCACGGTGGCCGGTCGATAGCGACCCAGGTAGGGCAGCCAGGAGTCGATACCCCCAGGGTTGTCCTGCACGGCATTGGCGGGGACTTCGTGACCATCCAAAATGGCGGCCAAACCCGCCCAATCTGCACCGGGCTGGCCAAAGATCACCCAGTTGTCCATATAACGATTGAGGATGGCGCGTAGTTGACCGTCCGCGCCCCAATCTCCCCAAAACTGGCAATAGGTTTGCTCAAACCCGACCGCTGCCAGGTTGCCAAGCAGATATAGATTGTAAATAGGCGACTGCTTGAGCAAAGCCACCGCCGCGGTACGGTCTGGTTCGTGGAGTTGTTTGATCATGGTGAAGGTTGGTTGATTTGTTGATTGGTTGATTGGTTTGTTGGTTGGTTGGTTGCTTGACAGAGATTGGGAGATTATTACCTCGCAATTCGCCCCTCGCCCCTCGCCCCTCGCCCCTCGCAATTCGCCCCTCGCCCCTCGCAATTCGCCCCTCGCCCCTCGCTTCACCCCATAAAGAAGGCCCAGTGGCCGGGGCCGTGGGTTTGGAGATAGGTGGCGACGCTGGCGCTGGGGTTGATGCGGATTTCGTCGGGCTGGGTGCGCAGCCAGGCGCTGAAGTCGCTGGCGTAGGGTTCGCCGGCCATGACCGTGCGCAGGGAAAGCTCGCTCATGGGGCCGACTTCCGCGGCCATGCCCGAGGTGGTGAAGGCCCGGCGCACCCGCTCCCGATCATAGTCCACCTGGCGGAAGGTGACCCGCCACACGCCGTCAACCCCATCCAAGATGGCATATTGGGCCCGGGGATCCCCGTTATAGGGCAAGCCCACGCTGCCAGCGTTGATGATGCGCCAACGTCCGCTGGGGCGATCCACCGTGCGGTCAAGGGTACGGTGGGTGTGGCCGCAGACCAGCGCCGGGTCCGTCACCGAAGCCAGGGCGGACGCAATCTTCTCTGGCGGCATCTCTGGATAGATGCCCACAAACGGGTTGCCCGGCACGCCGTGGACCATGCGCAGGGTGGGCAAACCAGGTACCCGGATAGGCAATTCATCCGGCAGGCTCTCCAACAACGCAAGGTCCGCCTTGGTCAACCGACCCCAAGTCCACCACATATCCGGAAAGCGCTCTTTGCTCTGAAAGATGGGATGGCTGCGCTCCGTGTTGAGGGTGGCCAGGATCAGATCGTGGTTCCCCTTCACCCCTGGCCAGCCCAGATCCTGGTAGAGATCGATCACTTCCCGGGTCCACGGGCAGCGGTTGACCAGATCCCCGGCAAAATAGACCTGGTCCGGGGCCTGGGTTTTTAGATCGGCCAACACTGCTTCAAAGGCGGGCAGGTTGCCGTGGATGTCGGAAACAATGGCAAGGCGCATTTTAGATTTTGGATTTTCGATTTTGGATTTTGGATTGGGTGACTCGGACTTGGATTCGAGATTGAGGCAATCCAAAATCCACAATCAAAAATCCAAAATCATCCCAGCGGGTCCCGCTCCCGCACGTACTGCGCCCGCCCTGTGGCCGCGGCGTAGGCGGTGAAGGCGTTGCGGATATCGGCGTCGGCGTCGTAGTGGTTGGCCCTGGCCCACTGGTGAAAAAAGATGATCTCCGGCTCGGCGGTGACCAGTTCCCAATAGAAGAGGGCGCTGATCACCCCGCCGGCGGCCATCATGCCGGAGTCGGTGTAGGCGGCCAGGACAGGGCGACGGTCGTAGTCGATGCAGTGGTGGGTGCAGAGCCAGCCGCCGGGCGCTTGGCTCTCCGGCACGCTCTCCACCATGGCGAAGGAGGCCCGGGGGTCGCCGTTGAGGGGCAGACCCACGCTGCCAGGGTTGATCAGATGCCAAGTCCGGTGGATGGGCGCGGGCCGCTCCTCGTAGCTGCCCAAATGGGGGTCGAGATAGGGATCGTCCGCCGGGTCCGCGCCCAGGGTGATGTGGCGGTCGATGCGCACATGGGTGTGGGCGGAGATCAGGGTGGCCTGGTCCACATGGCCGATCTTGGCGGCGATCTGGGCGGCGGGCTGACGGCTGTAAAAGCCCGTGCGATTGTTGCCCGGCACGCCGTGGGCTATCCGCAGAGGCCGGGTGCCCGGATAGCAGAGGGTACGGTCATCGGGCAGGGCGGCCAAAAAAGCGCCTTGGGCCGGGGTGATGCGCTCCACCAGCCAGTGGAGTTGGCCCCAGCGCTCCGGGTCCTCGTGGCCGTCCGGGGCCCGGGGCGTGCCAAAGTCCAGATAGTAGAACTCGTGGTTGCCCCGCACCACGATCCAGTTCTGCGTGCGCACCCGCTCCATCACCCGGTCGATCACCTGGGGGCTGAAGGGCACGGCATTGATCAGATCGCCATCCACCACCACACCGTCCGGCTGGAGTCGTTCCAACTCGGTCAGCACCGCCTCAAAGGCGGGCAGGTTTCCGTGGATGTCGGCAAGAATGGCTAGGCGCATGAGGAAGAATATCGAGTATCGTGTATCGAGTATTTGTGGATCGTCGTGTACCTTGTATCGTGTTTTGGGCGGGGATCGATGGGTAACGAGCAAAAAATACTCGATACACGATACTCGATAATCAGTTCAAAAGATAGGCCATGATCAACTGGGTCGTCGCCACCAGCGCGTCCATGTGGGTGCGCTCGTAGCTGTGGGAGGCGTCTACGCCGGGGCCGATGAGGGCGACCCGGGCGTCCGCGCCGGATCGCCACAGGGCCTGGCCGTCGGAACTGTAGAAAGGATAGATGTCGATCACAGTCGGGATGGCATGGTCCGCGGCCAGCTTGCGCAGATCTTGGCTCATGCCGTGATGGTAAGGGCCGGCGGAATCCTTGACGCAGATGGTGACATGGAACTCGTCGGAAGTCTGGCCCTTGCCCATGGCCGCCATGTCCAGGGTCAGCAGTTCCGCCAGGTCCGCCGGCAGCCCCGCGGCGCCGTGGCCGACCTCCTCGTAGTTGCTGATGTGCAGGGTGGTGCGCTGGGTGGGGGTCAACCCGGCGGCTTGGATGGCCTTGACCGCGGCCAACATACACGCCACACACGCCTTGTCGTCCAGATGGCGGGAGCGAATAAAGCCCGCTTCCCCCACCTCTACACGGGGGTCAAAGGCCACAAAATCCCCCACATCGATCCCCGCGGCCAGGGTCTCCTCAGCCGACTCTGTGCGCAGATCCAGCCGCACCTCCATGTGTTCGTCGTCCCGATCCTGGGCGCTCATCTTGGCCCCGTGGACGTGGGTGGAGGCGAGGTCGATCAGGATGCTGCCCCGCACCTGGCGTCCGTCGTGGGTGAAGACCGTGCAGCCCTCGCCCTCGGCCGCATTCCAGGCATAGCCGCCCAGTTTGGTCAGACGCAGACGGCCATTTTTCTTGACCTCCTTGACCATTGCGCCCAAGGTGTCCACATGGGCGGTGAGGCCCCGGGGCGCATCCGCGGCGAGACCGGGCAGCTCGGCCACCAGCGCGCCCTTGCGGGTCTGCTGGGGATCCAGCCCCAGATCCCGCATGGTCTTGGCCACCAGATCGATGGCCGGTTGGGCGAAGCCCGTGGGGCTGGGGGTGTTGAGCAGATCGACCAGGAAATCGATCAGAAATGCCCTATCAATCGGCAGTACACCATCTATATTTGACATCATGCCTCCAGTTTCAATCTTCACGAATGCGAATATCCGGCGTGCCCAACATGATCCACGGCGTGCCCCAGGCGGCCCGGTCGGCGTCTCCGTTGCCCGCTGGCCCCACATCGGTCACCAGCCACAGTTGCACAGCCCTCCCTCGATAGGCGGAGAGAGCCACCGCTACCTCTGCCCAGCCCCGTTCGGGCATGGCCGCAGGGTCGATATGTTCCTGCCACAACGTCTCGCGTCTGGTCCCATCCTCCACTTCCACCCGAAAGGTGACGCCATCTCCGCCCCACCCCCAGGCCGCTGGGTCCAGGATGGGGCTGACCCACAGAAAGGTGGGTTCGGCGGGCAGTTCCAGACGGAAGCCGACCTGGGCCGGTGCGTGGGCAAAGATGGCGGCCCGATCCTCCCCCGTGGTGGGCAAGGTGATGACCAATGGGGCTACCCGTCGGCAGCCCGTGGGATCCTGAGCCGGATCAGCGCAGATGGGCGTCGGCGGGATCACCTGGGCCGTGGGCAGCAGATCGATCAGATCCGCCAGGACATATTCACCGGTCACGCTGCGCATGGATGGATCCGGGTCCAAAAGCCGAAAGGTATGGTTTTCAGTGATCCAACTGCCACTCACGGCCAGGGCAAAAGCCAGCCCGGAGAGGAGAAGAGCGGTCAACAGGGTGTGGGGCCAGCGCCGGGGCATGGTGGCCCAAGCTGCCAACGCCCACAGAGCCACCCCCGGCCCCACCACGGCATAGAGATCCCAATCCTGCCAGCGGGGCAAATCGTTCTGAAAGCCGAAATGGTAGATAAGCAGCCCACCCCCCACGCCGGAAAGGTAGGCCATACGCCTATCGTCGCTCACCCTCCGCCAAACGCCGGAGAAGAGCAGGATCGGTGTCAGGATCGGAAGCGCCGGAATCAACAGCCACAGATTTTCTAAACTCTCCCCCAGCCGGGTCAGGTCCAAGAGCTGGGCAGGCGTCCAGAAGATCTGGGTATCCCCCACATAGCCCGTGCCCGGCGTTGGCAAGGGCACACCCAGCATCAACAGGATCACGGCGACCAGAGCCGGGATGGCCAGCCCCGTAACCATCAGCAGCAAAATCTGCCGCCATCGTCCCAAACGGGATGTTATAAGGGGCAGGGCCATCATGGCAAAGAGGGCCTGGGGATGAAAGCTGACGGCCAAGCCACCGAGCAAGCCCACCGTGCCCAGTCGCACATCGCCGTCCAAATAGGCCAACGCCCCGGCCACGGTGACCATCACTCCCGCGGTGACCAGGCTGTAGTTTTCCACATGGCCGAACCAGAGTTGGCTCGATCCCAGGGTCAGCAGGCCAAGGACGATCAGGCTGCGATAGGCGGGCGTCTCGGTCAACCGGCGGGCAATGGATCCCACAGCCAGAACGAAGACCACGCCGGCGATCACGCTCTGGGCCGCGATGCCCTGCTCCAACGGCAAAGAGAGGGCGTGGGTCAAGCGGGAAATCCAATAGCCGATCAGCCCATCCAGCGGGGCCTTCCAGATATAGGGTGGGCTACTCTGCAACTGAGCCGTAGCTTGAAGGTGCAGCTTGAGCAGCCCGTCGCCGTAATGGGTACGCTCCGCCCCCAGCCAGAAGATCGATCCGCTGACCCCGATCACTGCCCAGGCGGGCAGCCGGGTGACATCCCAGCCAGGACCAAGCCGGGGCAGTCCCTCGGCCAACCAGGGGGCGTTCAGCCCCATCAAGGCCACGCCGCCCCCTAAAAGCAGGCGCAAAGTCACGGGCAACAGGCCGAGAAAGCGAAAGGTCCAGGTGCTGTCCGTGACCAGCAAAACGGCGCCGAGCAACCCGACAAGGGCAGGAAGCCAAGCGACCAACGAGCGATGTGAAAAACGGATCAGAGGGAAGAGATACATTGTTCAAGACTATGGAATGCGGCAGGGGCTTCCATGAACAAACCCCTCAATCCCTATCTGGCTGATGACCTAGATTTTGGGATCAGGTAGAGGGTGATTTCGCTACGGTTGTGGAAAAGCTGGCGGGCCCCAAGGATGGTGTAGGCCTCTTCCAGGATCTCCCAGGCGTGGTCGATGACCGTGGGACGGCCTTCTTCGGGCAGTTTGAGGGTCATGATGGCCGCGCCGCCGGGATAGAGCTGGGGCGCATAATCGACCATAAGCCGGGCTGAGTCACGGGCGTCCATGCGCATGTCGTTGACGATCAGGTCGAATTGGTCCGGCTCATCGGCCAGATAGTTCTCGGCGGTCACCCGCAGATGGCGCACGGCCTGATCCTCGCCCAGGCGAGGGTCGAGGAGGGCCGGGTCGATGGCGGTGACATACTGCTCCTTCAGGCGCAGAATACGGCTCCACCCACCGGGGGACGCGCCCAGATCCAGGGCCACACCCCGGGGCGGTAGGTCGATGCCAAAGACCTCCAACGCCTCCAGCAGCTTGAACTCGGCCCGGCTGATCTGCTCCTTCTCCCGAGCAAAGCGGCGGGTTCCCCCAGCCCAGTCGGACAGATTGTGGGGGGTGAGGGAGACGCCCAGGTAGGCCATCTCGCCCGTGCAGACCACGGAGAGGATCTGCTGGGGCTGGCGCACGTTCAAGGGTGCGCCTGTGCGGTCGATGATAACTTGGGCCAGGGTGTTGTTGACATCAAAGGGCTTGTAGGGCAGTTCGCCCAGGATGCGGGTCTGCACCGAGAAGGGCCAGGCCGGCTCCACCAGGGGCAGAATTTCGTCGGCCACCAGATCGGCCAGGCCCAGCACGTCCTCGGCCACGCCGCCCAGATAGAACTCGGCCTGGACCGGACAGATATGGCGCACAAAGATCGGCGGCGTCACCCGCCACGCCTCGGCCAGGTCGAGAAAGTCCCCGTCGATCTGGGTGAGGAAGATGCCGGGGGCCAGTTCCAAGAAGTCCCGAATGGGGGCGGCCTTGCGCACCTCGTCCTGGGCCATGTCGGCAAAGGAGGGGTCGGCGGTCAGGATGATACGGGTCGGTAATAGTGAAGTCAATTTGTCCTCAAACAGTGAGCTCGCGTTGGAGCAGAATGGTGATCATTTCAGAGATGGTGCGGTGTTCTTGTTCGGCGCGATCTTTGACCTGAGTATATACCTTGCTGTCAACCGGCACCATAAATTGACCGCTCTGGATATCAAATTCGAGTTCAACCTCTTGCAGATCATCCATGTAGTCCGCGGCAGAGTGGGTATCCCAGAACAGCCCCGCCTCGGCGATTGAATGAAATTCCTCTGGAATAGGATCTTTTTTATAGTCGGCCATATAGTTTACGCTCCTTCCGATCCATGTCTCGGGCGCTAATGGGCAAGGCAACCCCGCCAGTCTTGAGAATAAAGAAAACGCTCAAGTATCGTCCGGCCAAGCTTTGTCCCAATACCAAGTATACATCTTCACCCCGTACTCGTCCACGTGCAACCTTGCGCGCATCAACCCAGCCGGAAATCACCTGTTCGACTTCCCAGGGTTGCACATCATGTTTCCGGTCGATCTTCTCCACGATATCTGGAAGCCAGACAATTCTGCCAATACGCATGGTCGAAGCCTTTCATTATTTCAGAGCATCCCGCACCAATCCCGCCACCTCCCGCGCCCGGATCGGGGCGTCGCCCACGTAGTCCGAGGCGTCCATGAGGGCGCGGGCGCTTTCGCCGTCCACAAAGGCGGTGATGCGGGGGTCTGCGCAGAGGAGATCGACCAGGGGGTTGGGTTGCCCGGTTTGGAGGGCTTGCCACGCCACCAAACTATGCTCCCGGATCACCTCGTGGAGCGCTTGGCGGTCGCCGCCGGCCTTGGCCGCCTCCATGAGCAGACGCTCGCTGGCGGCGAAGACCCCGTAGTCCCGCAGGTTGCGCTGGATGGGATCGGGCCAGAAGTTGACCCCGGCCACCAGCTTGGCCGCCCGGCCCAGGATCTCGTCCGTGAGCAGGAAGGCTTCGGGCAGCCAGAGACGGCGGTTGGCCGAGTCGTCCAGGGTGCGCTCCAGCAAATTGAGGGCTACGTTGCTCCATGCGATTTGGGGCAGGGCCATCACCTGGCGGGCCAGGCTGTCGATGTTCTCCGCGGTGATGGGGTTGCGCTTGAAAGGCATGGCGCTGGACCCCACCTGCTTGGCCCCAAAGGGTTCGCTCCACTCGCCAAAGGGCGGACTTTGCAGAATACGCAGGTCGAAAGCAAATTTATGTAACGTTGCACAGAGACCTGCCAAGGCATTCACCACCAACAGATCTTGTTTTCGAGTATAGGTCTGGGTGGCGGCCGGGAAGGCGGTCAACCCCAGGCGAGCCATGACCTGATCTTCGAGCCAGCGGGCCGGTTTTCCTGTCCCAGCCAGAAGCTGGGTATAGCTGGCGCTGGTCCCCACGGCCCCCTTCAACCCCTTGCCCCGCACACCGTCCCGCACCCGGCGCAGTTCGTCCAGGTCTATGAGCAGGTCCTGGGCATATTGGGCCAGGCGATAGCCGATGGTGGTGGGTTCGGCAGGCTGGATATGGGTGAAGGCCATGCACGGCGTGTCGGCCTCGGCCTCTACGCGGGCGGCCAAAGAAGAGAGGGTGATTTCCAGCTTTCCAATGATTATGTCGAGTGAGTCTCGTAAACGCAGGGCGTCCACGTTGTCCAGCACATCCATGCTGGTGGCTCCCAGGTGGATC
>CAZKEX010000087.1:9023-14077 GCA_964551895.1 uncultured Caldilineaceae bacterium
ACGCAGGGCGTCCACGTTGTCCAGCACATCCATGCTGGTGGCTCCCAGGTGGATCACCGGGCCACCGACCGGACATTGCTCGGCATAGGTGCGGATCTCGGCCATCAGATCATGGCGGATCTCCCGCTCGATCGCCGTGGCCCGGGGGATGTCGATGTCATCCACATGGGCGCGCAGATCCGCCACCTGCGCCGGCGTGGTCAGGCCGATCTCAGATTGGGCTTCGGCCAGAGCCACCCAAAAGCGGCGCAACATACGGCGTTTTTGGGCCTCGCTCCACACCCGGCGCATTTCCTCGCTGCCATAACGCCAGGTGAGGGGGGAAAGGTAGGTTTCATGATCGTACATGGTTGGTCCTTTTTGGTGATCGGGGATCGGGGATCGGGGGTTTGGTCCAGCCCGATCCCCGATCCCCAGTCCCCGATCCCCGATCCCCGATCACCGAATGAAATCGACCATGCGCCCGTCTGCGGTGAAGACGCCGCAGGGACAGTCGGCCAGGGGGGGCGGGGTGACGGGGGTGCAGATGTCTGGGGCGCGGGCGATCATGGGCAGGTAGACGAACTTGTCCAGCACGTCATCCGCGGGGAAGAAAGGGCTTTCCCAGGCCGAGAAGCGATAGGGGGTCTCCGCGGCGGTTTGGGTTTGGCTGCCCGGTGCCCAGATCGGTCCGGCCATGCGCAGGGGGCGATAGGTGTAGGTTTCCGCGGTGCAAGCAGACTGCTCCACCTTGAGATAGGTGATGGTCATCTGCATGGTGGCGTTGTAGATGAGCTGAAGCAGGGCATCGGGACAGCCGCCGTTGGTCATGCACGGGTCGTAAGGAATGGAGTCGGGGATAAAGACTTCCGGGGCGGAGAGGAAGTAGGCGTTGTCGAAGAAACGCAGATAGGGATCCGAGGGGGTGGCCCCGGTGTCGTGCCATTGGCCGTACAGCGAGAGGCCCATTGAGTTGAAGTGGTCGACCGACAGCCCCGGCGCGCCGATGTTGGCGTTGCCCAGGCGATAGGTGCCGCCTGTGGGATTGCGCAGGTTGAGATCCAGATTGCCCCACGCCCCCGCATCCGCGGATGCAGGGGGATAGTTGACGATGACAAAGTCTGTGCCCGCCGGCGGATCGAGGTCAAATTTGTCGTGACGTCCACCAAAGTGGCCCATCATTTGGTTGCGCAGGGATTCCAGTGTGCCCGCGGCGCCGATGCCGATGTAGGTTCGATAGGTGAAGGTCTGGCTGCCCAAGGTCTGCACCTGGATCACCGAGGGCTGCTCGAAGGTAAGGGTAGCGGTCATGTTGCGCAGATAGCCGGGAGCGGTGATCTCGCAGCCCATATTGGCCGGAATGGTCAGGCTGCCGTTGCCGTCCCGGGTGGGGGGATCGACCATGACCTTGTCGTAGCGCTCGTTGTTGTTGGGCGAACGGCTGGGCTGGTGGAAACCGGCGGGAAAGTACTGGAATCGAATCACCTGATCCGTGATGTCCACGCCGCTATCGAAGACGCGCATCTTGCCCGCCGGCATGATGGAGGGCCACTGATCGAAGTTGGCGGGCTGGCCCAAGCAGTCAAAATTGGCGAATTTGAGTATCTCGGAGCCGGTATTGTATTCCGTGTAGCGGGGGTTGATCTTGACGGTTATGGTTACCGTATCGTTGACGCGGGAGCCGGAGACATAGCGCACAATGCCCGTGCCGGAGACCACCAAGATGGCATCTTTCAGCGTTTCCTCGGGCACCTGACCTACCAGGTCCACGATGTTGATACCCTTGGGTTCCACCCACTCCGCAGCGGGGAGAGTGGGGGAGGCGCCTGCCGCCAGCACGGACGTTGGCAAAACCATGCCCAGAATGACCAGTACACCGAGAAGCTTGCCCCCGAACCCGGCTATTCTCGTCACGAATGTATCAACACGTTGGATTCTGCTCTGCATAACTCTCATCCTACTTACCTCCTCGACTCAGACAAAGATCCTAGATCAATCAGCGGTCCGAGTTGACTTCCATCTTCTGTGGTCGCCAACACAGGGGCAAGTGTCGCCTCATCGTACACCATCAATGAGAGCGTACAGGCTTCACACGAATCATCCGTACTCCACGAATAGAAGTCAACGACTGGGGTTTGTGGCGACCAAGCTGTTGTGGGAAAGGTCCACAGTTGGGGAATATTGTCGATCTGAACCATCTCAGTTCCAGATGTATTCAGCACTCGCACAGAAACCTTATATGAGCGGTTCAGAGCATGGTCTGCCTGCCAAGTAAGGGTAAGCGCTCTCTCGCGGTCCAGCTTGTGCCAACGGAAATCCACCAGTTGCATGCCGTTATCAAAGGTGAGATGGAGATTTGTCTCTTCATCGGAAGTACAAGGGGTGATGCAGAAGATATCTCGCTGATCAGAAAACGCTAACGGGACAAGCAGCGATTTCGCCTCCCGCAGGCCATGGCGTATCGCCCCATACTCACCAAAGCCGTTTTGATAATCGACGACAAGATAGCGCCAGCTATCCATCACTGGATGAAAAAACAGATCTTCCACTTGGGTGGGGTTCGAGTTTACCCAATAGATCTGCTCATAACGAGTGCGCAAAGGCACATCCACCGCATGCAGATAGGGATCATTGGTTGCCACTTGCCCGGCATCGGTCATGCCAACTAGACGTAGAAACTGATTGACTTCTCGCGGTCGGGTCATTGGCGGTGCAAAAAGCCAGTTGGATGCAGGACCCCACTGGACGAATATGGCCGCCAAGAGCAGCCCACCCCCTGCCATGCCTACGCCGATGCGTTTGTCCCACGGAATGAGATCGTTTAGCCAAAAAGCCAGCCAGGCAATCAAGATCGCCTCAGTCCACAAGGACAGTAGCAGAAAACGCGGCGCAAGCCAAGCCAACGCCGTAAATCCAAACGGGATGAGAATCAGCATCAACAACAGCAACCGACGGGATGAAGAAAGCTGCCGAGAAAGTGTGAGTACCGGTAAGGCCATAAGCCAGGCAAGATGAAACGGTTGTTGCCAGAGTTGATCTGAAACGAACGCTGAACGCAATTGCAGGAGCCAGTGTTGAAAGAAGCGTGCCGGATCCATGGCGATGACCTGCGTCAGCCCAATGCTGTCTGGAACTTTCCCCCAATTATTGACCCAGTCCAGTTGGCCATAGATCCCAAACCAGACATTTTTGGCCTGTTCATTGTAGAACAGGTTTTTGTACACTATCCAGCTTGGGATCAATTGTACCGATGCCGTCAGCACAAATGCGCCCAAGGCTAGGGCCAACGCGCCCAGCAAATTCCTGGGTGAAGGACGATACAGAACCACTAAGAAAACCAGAGAGATGGGAAGCAGGAGCAGCCCAGTGTATCGAGTCAGGTAGGCAAGTCCAAGCAGAATTCCGTGTATGACAAGAAACGGCTTAGAAAAGGTCTCTGGTCCCCTCGTCGTTGCATACCAAAGCGCCACCGCCGAAGCAGCTTGCAATCCGGCCGCAAGCATGTCATTTCCTTCAATAGTGGCATAGGTAAGGAACTGGAGATTGAGAAGCAGTAAAACAGTTCCGGCGATGGCAAAGACAAGATTTCTCGTCAGAAGGTAGACAAGGGAAAAAGCAGACGCCAATAGAAGGAGGCCACCGCTCCACGACAAGAATTGCCCAAACCGCAGCGCATCTATGCCTAGCCGAGTCGCTGCATCGAGCAAAAAAGGATAGCCCAGCGGATAGAGTCCATTGACAAAAGTTCCAGGCTCATCCCACCGCAGCTTATATCCTAAGGAAATATGATACCAGAAATCCAGATTGCTGATATCTGCCCGCGGATTTAGGTAGATTGTTGCTATAATTGTGTACACAAATAGAATCGCCGCAAGGGTACCAAACAAGACAACTCTTTGCTTGAAAACTCGATGAGATAAGTTGACTATCACACGGCCGACCTTTCAATCTCAATCCGTTGGATCTCCTCTTAATTCCGGGCCAAGCTCAATATCATTCAAATAAATGGAGTCAGCGTCTTGCCGTGAAAAAAGCAGAAAGTTGACTCGCAAGTGCCTGTAGGCAAAACGTAACCAAGGGAGAGATAGAGGGCTGTAGCCAGCCCCCGATAAGGCATGCGAAACGGTGGAATGGTAAGGGTCAGGCGATAACCGGGTTTAGCGTTACCGCAAGCCCAGAAGATTCCAACCTACGGACCACGCATCGTCGGATTTTGTCTGCATCCTGCTTGCGGAAGTAACCACATCCTAACTCCGCAAATGTAGCGTCGGGATCGGAAAGGAGATGATAGACAATGACCGGAATCGAGTAATCAACAGCAACTACTGCCCGGATTGAAACGAGTATCGAGAATTGAGTCCAGGACCTTCGCTCTAATAGACCCCTTACGGAAGTATAATTCCTCTACCGATCTGTTCCTCCTAATTTGGCGATGTCCCATTGTCAAACTAATTCATCCGCGTCATCAGCACGTAATAATCATTTCCTGAAGTAGGATACGAGAGCCTTAGTCGCTGCCCAGACCGATCATAAAGCCCAATGATGACTTTTTGCCATTTTTCCGGCCATGGATCAAATCTGTAGGTGTCGATGATCTGGTATCCTGGAGTCCAAGTCGATGTCGGATATTCTCCACTCTGAGGCATCCGGTCTATTTGTGAAATGATCTGCCCCTGCTCGTCAAGAACTTGAATGAAAACGGTGTAGTCCACCTGTATCACAGTTGAGGCCTGCCATTCCAACTGAAACGAAGATATAAGATCATCGTGTTCAATTTGTGGTTTCATCAAATCGAGGTTTATGCCATTTTCCCAGGTGGCCATAGGGATCGTTTCTGCCTTGTTTTGGGCAGGCGGTAATTCGTGAATCCGGATCTTTCCAAGAACGATACGGCTATCGACTTGCTTCCCTGAGGCATCAACCACGCCCTGTCGGCTCCCAGGCTGATCATAAGGATAGAATCCTACACTCAATGTAGCAAGTCCTTCTACAAAATGATTGTCTGTTCTGATAACGTAATGATCTGCAAACGCAGAGTTTGGACGCCATTGCAGGGTCGGATGACGACCATAACC
>CAZKEX010000088.1:0-14062 GCA_964551895.1 uncultured Caldilineaceae bacterium
GTGCTGGGGGACTACGGCTATGGCAAGAGCCACATTGTGGAGTTGACCGCCCAAGACGCCCTGGATCGGGGCTTTTTGGTCGCCACCGCCAGTTTGGATCTGCTCGAATTGCCGGCCCATCGGGCCTTCGATGTCTACGCCGCCCTCATGCGCAACCTGCGTTTCCCCGACGGGGACGAGCGGGGGCTGGGGGTGTTGATGGAAAAAGCCCGGGGCAACCGCCGTCTTCACGACGAGCTGCGGGAACTCTCCGACGTGGACGATGATCCCCTGGCCGTGGCCCTCTATGCCTTGGACAACACCTCCTCGTCCCGTCAGCGCCGGGCGTGGGAGAACTGGATCGGCGGCGGGCGGCGGGTGAAGAGCATGAACAAGGCCGCGCCCAAGGGGGTCAAGTTCCCCTCCATCTATCGGGTGGGCCACAACGCCCGTCAGATCGCCTTTTTGCTCAGCGGGGTCAGCGTGTTGGCCCGACTGGCCGGGTATAGCGGTCTGTGCATTTTGATCGACGAGGCTGAAAGCTATTCGCTCTTGGCCAAATATCAGCAGCCCAAGGCCACCCTCTTTTTTAGCGCCCTGATCTACGCCGCCCAGCAGGAGCGTCAATCACGTATCAAACCCGACGCCTTCCCCCAGCACCGCTGGCGGAACTATCCCCTGGCCTACACGGACCGCCAATCCCTCTTCTTCCTCTTCACCGTCACCCGCAGCGACAACCGCATGCCCCTGGAAAGCTGGCTGTCCAAGGAGCAGATCATCGATCTGGCCCCCAAGCACACCCCCCAGGAGATCGGCCAATTTCTGCAACAGGTCATGGTCTATCACGGCCAGGCCTATGGCTATGACCCCGGCGAGCGCCAAGGCCAGATCCGCCGGGGCGCGGCCGAACACCTGGCTTTGGGCATGCGCAACGACAAACTCAGCATCCGGGGCATCGTGCGCTTGGCCGTGGAATTGTACGATCTGCTCTATCTGCACCCCGAATACGACGTGGTTGCCCTGTTGGACGAGCTACGCGGCCAGATGCGGTAAAGGAGTGAATCATGAAGATTGAACGGTTTCGGGTACAGAACTATAAAAATCTCAAAGATGTGACGGTCGAAGGATTGTCCGACATCAACGTCTTTTTTGGGCAGAACAGTGTGGGCAAGTCGAACACATTTGAAGCGCTTGCGTTGGCCCTTTGGCTGTTGAATGCCCGTTCGCTGAAAGCTGCGATCAATCTGGATACGATCTGTCAGAAGTTGGCGATAGCCGCTCCTCTGGCCCCCTTGGATGGCTACGGGCCACTATCGTTTCAGATCACGATCAGGTGGGACGACAAAGATGTATCCGGTCAAACCGCAGATACCAAACCAAATATCCCGCCAGAAACACGATTGATCTGTCGAATTCGCATAGAGCAGGATTCCAATCATGATACGGTCTCCCTTATCGACCATTCCTGGGAGGATGAAGAGGGGCATTCAATAAATTTTTTAGATAATACTTTGCTACCCCTCATTCCAACTTTGCACACCATTCACGCCCATCGGCGATTGGGAATCGAGCGGCAGGGACCGGGCAATGGAACCATAACCGTAAGCCACGACAACCTAAAGAAGGCGCTCTTTTACGCGTACCTCAGTTCCGATCCCCGGCAAAAACGCCGTTTGGAGGCCATCCGAAAAATCCTCGCCGAACCGCCGTTTGAATTCGGCTTGCTGGATGTGGCGCTTAACCCTGAGACAGACGCCATCGACATCGGCTTTGTGCGGCCAGATGGCAGATTGCCCATCGAAAACCTCGGCTCCGGTTTCCAGCAATTACTGCTGGTTTTGGGACAGGTCTTCCTCAACGATTCCCCAATCGTCGCGTTGGAAGAACCGGAGATGAATCTCTCGCCCCAGCACCAACAACACCTGCTTAGCGCCTTACGCCGGCTGATGGAAGACCCGGCTATCGCTCTCGATCAACTCTTCATCTCGACCCATTCGCCCTACTTCGAGTTTGCCGAGAATTTTTACGATGTCACCTTGGACAAACAAGGCCATGCACGAATAGAGCGGGCTACCCCCCAAGGGCATGACCGCTACTTTGCCATGACACCCGTGGGACCTGAGACTGGCGCACGGCTCAATTCCCTGAATCAGATTCAACTCTACCAGGGCGTTCTGGACGATCTGCACTTGCAGCGCGGGGATATGGTCTTCTTTGTGAAAGGCGAAGCCGGGCGCTGGGAGATAGTGCCAGAGCAGGAGGTTTTGGACGCCATGAAAAAGGCATGGGATGATGATGGCGACGATGAGTGAGTTGCTCGTCGATACAAATATCCTCTGGCGTCGCACCCTGCGCAACCGACTGACCGAGCGCATTCGCTCCGGCCAACTGCGGGTCTATGTGCCGACGATCATCCACGCCGAACGCATTCGCCAATTGGCCGACGATAAGGGGGAGGCATTCGCCATTGATGTGATTCGACAGCAGGTAGCGCAGTCCGAATTCGATCTATTGCCGTTCACAACTGCCGACGCCGAAGCCCTGGCCGATCTCTGGCATGACCTAAAATCTGCGGTGGAGCCTGCGCACAATGCGATCGACTATTGGCGACACAATTCTATCGACCTATTGTTATGCGCCGTGGCCCGCTCCCGTGGCTATCCACTCGTCACTGATGATGCGGGCCGTCATTTCGACCTCTTGGTTTCAGAACGTATGAAGTTCAGTGATTTGAAAAGCTGGCTCGTGGATCAGGCCGACGCATGACCACCCCGCGTGCCCTCAAAACCCGCCTTCTCCGCACCTGGCCGGTCTTCTTTGCCCGCCACGGCAACTTCACGCCGATCCAATTGCAGGCCATCCCGCCCATTTTGGATGGGGCCAACACCCTGGTCATCGCCGCCACCGCCGCGGGCAAGACCGAGGCCGCCATCGCCCCCCTCCTCGAACGCCACGTGCTTGGTACTCCCTCCCCCCAAAGTCCAGCCCAAGACCCAACCCTGACCATTCTCTACATCTGCCCCACCCGTGCCCTGGTCCGGGATCTCTACGAGCGCCTGGCCCTGCCTCTGGCCGACCTGGGCGTCTCCCTGGCCATGAAGAGCGGGGACACCGGCCCGGTCTCGGCCCTCAACCCGCCCACGGTCCTCATCACCACCCCCGAATCCACCGACTCCCTGCTCACCCGGGCCCCCCGGCTTTTCATCGGCCTGCGCGCCCTGGCGCTGGACGAGATCCACCTCTTCGACAACGGCGTGCGCGGCGACCATCTGCGCTGTCTCCTGGGCCGCATCGCCCACATCCGCGCCTATGACGCCGCCCAAAATGGGACGGAAGCTGCACCCATCCAGCGCATCGCCCTCTCCGCCACGGTGCCGGACCCGGCGGGGGTGGCGGATCGCTATTTGGTTGAAAACGAAGACGAAGTTGTCGAGCCAACAACCGGGGGGCCACAGATCGTCCAGGTTTCTGGACAGCGCCATCTGCGGGCCAGGATCTTGCCCCTGGGCGGCCTGGCAGATCTGGTGGCTGCCCTGGGCCTGGCCCGGCGCGGGGAGATGGTCGCCGGCGCCTATGGGGGTCTGCGCAAGGCGTTGATCTTCTGCAACAGCCGCAACGAAGTGGAGCAGACCGCCGCCTTCCTGCGGGAAAACCTGGGCTACGAGGCCGCCATCTTCGTCCACTACTCCAACCTGGACCCGGCTATGCGCCGGGAGGTGGAGGACGGTTTCGCGGCCGCGCCCGTGGCCCTGTGCGTCTGCACCTCCACCCTGGAACTGGGCATCGACATCGGCAGCGTGGACCATGTGGCGCTGCTGGGGCCGCCCCCCTCCCTCACCTCCTTCTTGCAGCGCATTGGCCGGGGCGGACGCCGGGCCGACACCACCCGTGTCCTCTGTCTGGCCCGCTCCGCCCTGGAAGACGTGCGCTTTCGGGCCTTGCTCACCCTTTCCCAAGAGGCAGACCCCCACATCCACAACGAAGCCGCCTATCATTTCCGCCCCTCGGTCCTGGTGCAGCAGAGCTTCAGCATCCTCAAACAGAGCCCCACCGGGGGCATCCGCTCGGCGGATCTGGCCCGGGTTGTGCCGGAGGCCGAGCGTCGGGCCTTGGCTGCCCAGCCCGGTTTCTACGGCGATTTTGGGGAGAGCGTGCGCCGTCTCTTCGCCCACCTGACCCAGATCGACTTCCTGCGCCCCGGCCGCATGGGCGAATGGCGGGCCGGACCGGCCTTGGACGAACTGGTGGACGCCCACGAGATCTATTCCAACATCGGCGCGGACCCACTGGCCGCGGTGGTGGTGGACGCCTTCAGCGGCAAGGTGCTGGCCCAGACCGAGCGCATCCGTCTGGAAGGGGAGACCCTGCTCATGGGCGGACGGGTGATGGAGGTGGTGTGGCGGGACCGCTACCGCATCGGCGTGCAGGTGGTGGGCGGGGCACGCACGGACGAGGAGCTGCGCTTTGCCACAGCCCCCTTTGCCGTGCCCTTGGATGTGAGCCAGGGGGTGGCGGCCTTTTTGGGTCTTGGGCCGGGCCAGTGCGCCCTGATCAACGACGAGGCCGGGGCCTGGCTCTTCCACTTCTGGGGGGATGTCTACGGGGATCTGCTGGCCGGGCTGCTTGAGGCCACCCTGGACCGAGAACACGCCCCCTTCCTGGCCACCCGGCGCAACGAGCATTGCCTGCATCTGACCCAATCCATCGCCGGCCTGCCGGCGTGGAATTCCACCGTGGCCCGGCGGCAAAGCCAAATCCTCATCCCCCGGCTGGAAGCTGTGCTGGAACTGGGCCGCTTCCACTCCCTCCTGCCCCCAGAACTGGCCGACCCGGCCGTCATCAACCAGATCGATCTGCCCCGCTTCCGCCACCTCTACCAATCCGCCACCCTCCTCACCCCCGACGGCGACCTGCGCACACGGTTGGTGGGATTGTTGTGAGGGGGAGGTAATGAGTAATGAGTAATGAGTGATGGGTAATGAGTAATGGGTAATGAGTGATGGGTGGCGAGTATCGGGTCACAAGGGCAAATTACGCATTACTCGTTACTCATTACCTCCCCTCACTTGCCATTCTGCCCGCTCTGTTTTAGACTGTTTTTACTCCTGGTGCAGGCTCCCATCCGATCTGTTTTTACCCCAAGATTTTCCAACGGTACAACCCCACACAACGAGGCGCTATGTCTTCATCCCAACTCGTTTCCCCGTCCCCTAATGGTCTGAATAGTCCGAATAGCCCAAGCAAAAGTCCAAAGCCCCAACGGTCCGCCCTGTGGCGACGCTGGCAGGAGATCCGGCTGATCGGCCAGGACCCTGTGCTGGCTATGGGCTTGATGATGGTCGGGCTCTTTGTCTTTGTCTTTGTGGCCTGGCCCCTGCTGCGGGTGGCCTGGCAGGGTTTCTTTGACCCCATAACGGGCAACTTTAGCGTCGAGTATTTTGGCCGCTATTTCGACCCCTACTATGGGGCCTATCAGTGGCGGGTGGTGCGGGATACCATGATGATGGGGCTGATGACCGCCACCGGCGGCACGGTGTTGGGCTTCATCTTCGCCTATGCCATGGTGCGCTGTAGCATGCCCTTTGCCCGCTCGTTGCATGTCCTCACCCTGCTGCCCACCATTTCGCCCCCCTTCGCCATCGCCATCGCCTCCATCCTGCTCTTTGGCCGGGCCGGGCTGGTGACCAAGCAGTTTCTTGGCATCAATTTCAGCCAAGGGGTCAACGACATCTATGGATTGGATGGCCTGGTCTTTGTCCAGATCATCACCTTCTTCCCCGTGGCCTATCTGATCATCCGGGCCATGTTGGAGCGGCTGGACCCCTCCATGGAAGAGGCCGCCCTGAGCTTGGGGGCCAGCAAGGCCCACATCTTCCGCACGGTGACCCTGCCCCTGCTGATCCCAGGGTTGGCCGGGTCGTTCCTCCTACTTTTTGTGGAATCCCTGGCGGACCTGGGCAACCCTCTGCTGCTCAGTGGCAACCGCTCGGTGCTGGCCACGGACATCTATTTGGCGGTCAACGGAGAGTTCAACCAACAGAAGGGCGCGGCCCTCTCCCTGGTCCTGCTCATCCCCACCCTGACCGTCTTTTTGCTGCAACGCTACTATGTGGGCAAACGCTCCTATGTGGCGGTGACGGGCAAGCCCACAGGCGGTCAACTGCCGGTGAAGGAGCCGGTGATCCGCTGGTCCTTCATCACCATGACCGTGATTACCCTGATCTTGGTGTTGGCCCTCTATCTCTCCATCCTGTGGGGATCCTTCACCACGCTGTGGGGCATCAACTACGCCTTGGATCTGACCAACTATACCAACGCCTTTACCCGGGGCATGAACGCCATCCTCTCCACCACCTTCCTCTCTGCCGTGGCCACCCCCATCGCCGGTCTGGCCGGCATGGTGATCGCCTTTCTGGTGGTGCGCAAGACCTTCTCTGGCAAGCAGACCTTGGACTTTGTCTCCAACCTGGGCGGCGCGGTCCCCGGCACCATCTTGGGCATCGGCTATATCGTGGCCTTTATCAACGCCCCCTGGTTTGTCGTCCTCCTGATCTACGCCATGTTGGCCGGCTATCTGGTCAGCCAGATCGGCAGCTCCTGGTCCCAGCGCATTTTGGTGCTGGCCCTGGGCAGTGCGGCCGGCTACTACATGAACTGGCTGCCCTCCATGCTCGGTTTGGACGCCAACGGCTGGCGCATGTTGTTGATGGGCCTCTTCCTGGTCTTGGCCGGCATGGCCTGGTTCACGTCGGAGCCAACCAAGCGCCGGGGGCCGACCATCGCCCTGGGGCTGATGGCCCTGGGCATGTTGGTTCTGACCGTCAGCCCCCACATCCTCCAGCCCATGGCCGTGTGGGGACGCACCCAGGACAGCCAATTTCTCTCTCGGCTGGTGGTCAAGAGCGCCAGCATGATCCGGGTCTTCACCGAGCCGACCCCGGCCATCATCGGCTTCACCTATCTGGGTGTGGGCATCTTTTTGGTGGGGCGGCTACGGGAAAATGTGCGGCCTGTGTTGACCGTCTTCTTCCTGGCTGTGACCGCGTCCCTGATCTTCCAGGGCAAGCCCCTGGCCCTGGTGGGGACGCCCTACATCGTGATCGCCGCCTATGCTGTGCGCAGTCTGCCGGCGTCCGTGCGGGCTGGGGTGGCGGCTTTGCAGCAGATCGACCCGTCCATCGAAGAGGCGTCCACCAACCTGGGTGCGGATGCCCAATATACCTTCCGCAAAGTGACCCTGCCCCTGATCCTGCCCGCCTTCATCGCCGGACTGATCTTCGCCTTCGCCCGACACATGACCAGCCTCTCGGCCATCATCTTCCTCACCACCGCCGAGTGGCCCATCCTGACCGTGTGGATTTTGAGCGAAGTGGAGCAGGGGGGCATGTCCGTAGCCGCCGCCTACTCGGTCATCCTGATCACCATCGTCCTGATCGCCATCGGCTTTGTCTATCTCTGGCTAGGCCGCACCTTCGCCGCCGCGGACAACGTGGATCTGTCCATCGGCGGCGGGTAAAAAATAGACCACGGATTGGACGGATCGAACGGATTAAAACGGATCTTTTTTTGATCCGTTTTAATCCGTCCAATCCGTGTCATCTGTGTTCCATTTGTTGATTTCTTAAGCCATCGGATCTCCTCCAGAAACCCAAGGAGTGTGCTGTGTTCTTAAACCTTGAAAATTTAAGCAAAATCTTCCCCAGCCGTGACGGCATGGGGGACGTGCGGGCGGTGGATAGGATCGATCTTGAGATCATCAAGGGGGAATTTCTCACCCTCTTGGGGCCGTCGGGCTGTGGCAAGACCACGACCCTGCGCCTGATCGCCGGTTTCGAGTTCCCCAGCGAGGGCAGCATTGTGCTGGACGGCGTGGAGATCAACGAGCAGCCGCCCAACCGCCGGGACATGGCCATGGTCTTCCAAAGCTATGCCATCTTCCCCCATCTGAATGTCTTTGAGAACATCGCCTATGGTCTCAAGATCAAGAAGATCAGCGGGGCGGCCCTGCGCAAACAGGTGAGCCAGGCCCTGGAGATGACCGAGCTGACCGGGCTGGAAAACCGTCAGCCCAACCAGCTCTCCGGCGGCCAGCAGCAGCGGGTGGCTTTGGCCCGTGCCTTGGTCATGCAGCCCAAGGTGTTGCTCTTTGACGAACCCCTGAGCAACCTGGACGCCAAGCTGCGGGTGCAGATGCGCAGCGAGATCCGGCGCATCCAGCAAGGGCTGGGCATCACCAGCGTCTATGTCACCCACGACCAGGACGAGGCAATGGTGCTGTCGGACCGCATTGTGGTCATGCACCAGGGGCGCATCCAACAGGTGGACAACCCGGTGGAGATCTACCGGCGCCCGGCCACCAAATTTGTGGCCGACTTCATTGGCCGGGCCAACTTCCTGCCCGTCACCGTGGCCGACGCTTCGGCCAGCCACATGGCGGTCAAGATCCAGGATGTGCCCCTGATCGCCCCCAAGTCCAAACTCACCGACTTCCGGGCCGGGGACGCCGCCCAACTCCTCGTGCGCCCGGAGTCCATCCGCCTGCACGCCCAGCCCCCGGCTGGCCATGTGCCCCTGTTGGGCACGGTCCACCGCACGGCCTATCTCGGCTCCATGATCGAATACGACATCGAAGTGGTGGGCAGCATGATCACCGTGGTCCTCTTCGATCCCCATGAGACCGACCTCTTCCCCGTGGGCGCGCACGTGCATTTGGAACTGTTGAGCGAGAATCTCTATCTCCTGCCTGCGGATTGAGGTGGGCGAGACCACATACCCAGATCAAAAAGACCCTTGGGGCATTCAGGCCTCAAGGGTCTTTTTGATCTGGGGATCGGCTCGCCGCTTCGATTTAGGTCAAAGCGGCGGCTGTGCCGGGTAGTCCGGTTGCATGGACAGCGCGGTTTCCAGGGTTTGCATCACCGCCAAGACAACATCCTCGCGCCAGTGGCGGGCGGCAATCTGGACACCCACGGGCAGGCCAGCGCTGCCTTTCTCTGCGGATCGGGCTGCCTCCTCCGCCTTGTCTTTGCTGACGGGTCGGTCGCTCTCTTCGTCGGCCCGCACCCGGGTGACTGGGACCACGCCCGCGGGCATACCCAGGGTGTTAAAGAGCATGCTGGACCCCCAGAAGTCGGCCAGATCGATTGTGTCCCCGTGGCGTACGGCGGGCAAGGGCTGGGCCGGGCAGAGAATGGCGTCGTATTGCCCCGCATCCAGTGCGGCCATAAAGCGCGCCTCATAGGCCATGCGGTCGCCCAGGATATTCATCAGCCCATCCGCCGATTGGGGCTGTACATTGCGCATCATTCCGCCCAGGTGGTGTTGGCCGGTGGCCCCCATCAGGCCGGCCACGACGGGAATGATGGCCCGGGGCATGGAGGTCAACCGCATACTGGGCTGCATCAGCGGTATCGGCTTCTCGTTTTCCAGCAACCCCCGCGCCCATCCAAACGAATCTGCACCCACAATCTGAAAAAAGAGATAGACGCCTGTCTGGGTATTCGGCGCATCGCGCCACTCTTCGACCGTGGCTCCCTGGCTTCGCAGGACCGCCGCGGCTTCATGCAGCGCCCGACGAATCGCCGGAGAGGGTTTCCAGTCACCGATTTGGGGCAGCAGGGCCACCCGCAGACGGCTCACGTCCACCTGATCTGGCTCACGGAAGGGTACGGGCGGGTTGAAGCTCGTGGGATGGGCGACGATATGCGCCACCATCACCCGCAGGGCCAGGGCCACATCCGCCGTCTTGCGGGCCAGGGGACCGGGCTGGGCCACAAGCCCTTCTGCGCCGCTGGCTGTGCGCAAGGGCGCAGAATCTCCCGGCAGCCGCCGTGCCGTGGGCCGCAGACCATAGATCCCACACCAGACCGCCGGCAAACGCACACTGCCGCCAAAATCGCCGCCCAACCCCAGCGCCGAGCCGCCGGCGGCGATGATGGCCGCCTCGCCGCCGCTGCTGCCCCCGGGCGTGCGTTCCAAATCCCAGGGGTTGTTCGTGCGTCCCCAAATGGTGTTGTCCGTTTCCACCACCCCCAGGGTTTGCGGCACGTTGGTCTTGCCCAGGATAATCGCCCCGGCCTGGCGCAGGGCCGCCACCATGGAGCCATCTTCCCCGGCGATGTTGCCCCGCAGCCGGGCCATGCCGAAAGTGGTGGCCATGCCCTTGACGTGGAATTGGTCTTTGATGGTGATGGGGACACCGTGAAGCGGCCCCAGGGCATCACCGCGCTGGCGGGCGCTGTCGGCCTGGGCCGCGGCCTGACGCGCCTGTTCAAACATCGGCACGACCACGGCGTTCAGCCTGGGGTTAACCGTGTCGATGCGGTTGATATAGGCCTCGGTTACCTCCCGGGCCGAGAGGTCCCCGTGGCGGATGTGTTGTGCCAATTCGGCGGCACCAAGTTGTGTGATCTTGTCGATGGCCATTGAATCGATCCTCCCTTTTTAGAAATCAACCCGATATCACAATCCCAACCCGGCGGTCCGGGCCAGGATGATGGCCTCGGAGCGGTCAGCGGCGTCCAGTTTGGAGAAGATGGTGGAGACCTGGTTGCGCACGGTCTTGGGGCTGAGGAAGAGCTGCTCGGCGATGGCCGTGTTGGTGTAGCCCTGGGCGATCATGCCCAGGATCTCCCGCTCCCGGGGGGTGAGTTGGGGGAAGGGTTGGGCGATCTGGGCCGGGGCGGTGGAGAAGAAGTGGGTCAGCCGTTGGGCCACCTTGGGGCTGAAGATCGACTCGCCGTTGGCCACGGCCCGAATGGCCCGCAAGGTCTCCTCGCCCTCGGCCCCCTTGACCAAATAGCCGCTGGCCCCGGCTCGCACCGCGGCGAAGACCGTCTCGTCCTCGATCATGGTCACCATCAGCACCCGCACCTGGGGATGGTCCTGCACAATGCGTCGGGTGGCCTCGATGCCGTTGATCCCCGGCATGTTGATGTCCATCAGCGCCACATCCGGCTGGGTAGATGCGACCAGGTCCAGGGCCTCCTCGCCCGTAGCGGCCTCGGCCACCACCACCGTGTCCGGCTCCGCGGCCAACAGCGCCCGCATCCCAAAACGAAAGACCGGATGATCATCCGCGATCAACACTCGGATCTCCTTCATGCCTCCCCCTCTCCCTCTATCTCTCCCTCTATCTCCCCCTCTATCTCCTGGGGCAGGGGCAGCCACGCATAGATCTGCGCCCCTTGGTCGCTGCTTTGCACCTCGAACAGACCGCCCAACTCCTCCGCCCGCTCCCGCATAGAGTGCAGCCCGATGCCCGGTTGGCTTTGGGCGGGCAGCCCCCGGCCATCATCGCACACACACAGACGCAGACCGTCCCGGCCTGTGCGGGCTTCCAGGTTGATCTCCACCCGTCCCCTGCGAGCCTGGGCGTGGCGGATCACATTTTGCACCCCTTCTTGCAGGATCAGATAGGCGGCCAGTTCCACCGCGGCGGGCAGGGGGGGCAGGGGCGGCTCCGTGATCAGCCGCCACGTCACCCCCGCGGACGCATACCGATCCAGCACTTCCCTCATGGCCCCGGCCAGCCCCAGGTTGTCCAACACCGGCGGGCGCAGCTCGTAGATCAGCCGCCGGATCTCGCTCATGGCCTCTTGGGACTGGGCCTTGAGATCCTGGAGCAGCCGGGTGGCCGTGGCCGGGTCTCGGACCAACAGCCGTTCCACCGCGTCCAGGGTCAGGGTCTGGCTGGCCAGATGGGGACCGAGACCATCGTGGAGATCCCGGCGTAGGCGGCGACGCTCCTCTTCTCGGGCGGTGATCAGCCGCTCCCGGGAACGCCTGAGATCCCGGGTCAGCCGCACGGCGTGGATGGCGGGACCGGCCTGGTGGGCAATGTCTTCCAGCAGCCGCCGCTCGCCGCTGGTGAAGGCCTCGCCCACGGCCCGGCGTCCCACCAGCAGGGATCCCAAGGGCTGGCCCTGATAGGCCAGGGGGAAGGCCTCGACCTCGCTCTGGGGGTCGCCCCAGGCCGCGGTGATGGACATGCTCTCCGAAGTCGATTCGCCCAGGCTGATGGCGGCGTAGGGCAATTTGAGGGCCTGGGCCACGGTCTCGGCCACGGTGTCCATGACCGCCGCGGGGGCAATGGCCGCGGCCAGCCGGTCGTTGAGCCGGGAGAGGACGGCATAGGGGTCATCCCGTTGACCATAGAAGATCCGGTTCACCCCCCGCTGCAGGCGATCCCGCAGGGGCTGAAAGATCACAGCCACCAGGGCCGTGGAGACCAGGGAGACATCCAACGAAGCGCCGGTCTGGACCAAACGGCCCAGGACGCCCACGCTGCCCACATAGATGCCGATCACCGCCAGGGTCAGCGCGCCGTAGACCAGGGTGCGGTTGATGATCAGGTCGATCTCCCACAGCCGGTGGCGCAGGATGGCAAAGACCAGGGAGATGGGCAAGAGCAGGGTGAGCAGGGGACCCAGAATCAGTTGGCCCTGGGTGCCCGGGCGCAGCCATTCGGCCAGGACGATGCTGTTGAGGGCCATGATATAGGTGACGTTGGCCAGTACCGGCCCGGCCAAGCCCACGGTGACCCACTTGGTCTGCTGCCGTTGCAAGGGCGTGGAGTGGCGGCGATAGCGATAGACCTGGGCCGCCAAGCCCAGCCCGGCCATGCCCACGGCCAGGAACATCACCCACTGGGTGGGCTGGCTGGTGGGGTCGTCGAAGATGGGCAAGATGTTGGCGGCCAGACCGATGGGCACGTTGGCCAGATAGACCCAGCCGGTCCACCGGGGCACGAAGCGGCCATCGGGGAAGACCAGCAAGAAGAGGAAAAAGGAGGCAAAGCCCAGGTTGTCCAACACGATGTTGAGCAGGGGCAAGCGTTCCGTCACCCAGCCGTTGAGACCGGAGGTGATGTACGGCCCGGCGAAGATCAACATGGTGGCGGCCAGCAGCCCCATGAGATCCCTGGACTTGCCCCAAAAGATGATGGCCGCGGCCACAAAATAGCCGGCAGGCATCACAAAGGTAAAGGCGATGCTGCGCACGCTGGGGTAGGCCTCGGTCTCCCACATCCGCCAGGCGTACAGCCCCAAGATCAGCCCAGCCAGGATCAGCCACGCCAGCCGGGCCAGAAAGAGCCGGGTCTGTCCTGGCCGGGTGGGCGGAAAGAGGAGCATATCCAGGCCGATGGGTGCGGGTCCACTCACAGGGTGTTCCTTGGCGGTTGGGGTGAATTGCGGGCTGTACAGTCACGAACCTCAAGCCATCATCAATTTTCTATCTGGTCGGTTTTTATGAGCGTCTTGAGGTACGCCATGTCTTCGGCGGTCCACAGGGTGGGGTCTTCTTGATGGGCGGCTGAGGCATGTAGAGTCATGTGTTTCCACAGTTCCTCTTCTGTCTCCGCATAAAACCTACCTGGGCAGGTATCCATGTCGGGATAATCCTTGCAAGAATAGGAGTAAGTGTTCGTCATTGCTGCCTCCTTAAGGATTGTTGGCTATGGTTGACAAATACGCGCTGGCTTGGGCTAGATTAAATGAGGGTGGGGCTGTCTTTGCACAGTGGATCATGTACCTGAAGGGCGTCGATTGTCAAGCCGGTGAATTTCCCCGTGTCACTCGTCCGGGAGTTGGCGGACAAAATAGATGCCCAGCCCGGCGATCAGCAGGTGGACGACGATGAAGGCGATGTAGCCGCCCACACTATAGCCCTGGCTGATCAGGTAGATATCATCGATCACCCCATGCCAGATCTCCAGCCAGGCGATCAGCCAGACCACAGGGGCAAACTTGCGGGCATCCCGCGAGGCCCATAGCAGAAAGGTGCCAATGCCCACAATCTCAAAGGCAAAGGGGGACCAGCCTTCTAGGAAAGCGCGCACAGCCGTGGCATCAGCCACATACGGGAGGTTTGAGGTGAAGAAGCTGGGGTCGATAAACATGCCGTACAGATTCATCAGCCCCAAAAGAAGATAGAATGCACCCACGATGCGGAACCACCAGGTTAACTTTTTCATCAGCGTTCCTCCATTTATGAACACAAGAAGGCGATCTCAACGACGGATCAGGCCGATGGCCATGAATAACAGAAAAAAGTAGTTGACAAAGGGCGGCCAATCTCGCAG
>CAZKEX010000089.1:0-13922 GCA_964551895.1 uncultured Caldilineaceae bacterium
TCGAACAGCCTGCATAGTATAACAACGGTCGGGCATCCTGGCAACTCCATTTTGGGCTATTTACAAATAGGCCACGGATGAGACGGATCGAACGGATCAGGACGGATCTTTTTTTGAAATCCGTTTTGATCCGTCCGATCCGTCCAATCCGTGTTCTATTTTTCTCGCCAATTTGTCTATGCATCGGGCCGGTGATACGATGCAGCCATGTCCACAAACTCTTCCGCTCTGCATAATCTGGTGCGCGGACTGCTGCGCAACATCCATGTCCAAGCTTTGCTGCTCTTCACCCTCCTGGCCCTGGTGTTGACCTGGCCCCTGGCCGCCCACTTCACCACCCACGTCCCCGGCGACGGCATCGACGATCCCTCCCTGGCCTGGAATCTGTGGTGGATCAAAGCTCGGCTGGTGGACCAGCTCAACCTCGACATCTTCCACGCCGATTGGATGTTCTATCCCATCCAGATCAACCTGGGCTTCTACACCCTCACCCCGCTCAACGGTCTGCTCAGTGTCCCCCTGCAAACCAGCCTCTCCCTGATCGTCGCCAACAACCTGATCCTGCTCTCGTCCTTTGTGCTGGGCGGGTATGGGGCGTATTTGGTGGCGCGGGAGGTGATGAGTAAGGGAGTAATGAGTAAGGGGCATGACGGCGAAAATCGCTCACCCCACAAAAATTACTCATTACTCATCACTCATCACGCCGCCCTCTTCGCCGGGATCGTCTATGCCTTCGCCTCGTCCAAACTGTTCTACGCGGCCCTGGGTCAGGCCAATATTGCCAGCAGTCAGTGGGCGCCCTTCACGGTCCTCTTTGTCCTGCGCACGGGGGAGAACCGCACCCAGCGCGCCGCCTTCCGCAACGCCGCCTTCGCCGCCCTCTTCCTCACCCTACAAGCCTGGGCGGAGCTGACGTACGCGTCGTTTTTGTTGATCTTTATTGGGGTGTATTTTGTTTATTTGTTTGTTGGTTGGTTAGTTGGTTTGTTGGTTGGTTGGTGGACAACCCGCCAATTGACATCTAAGCCAACCAACCAACAAACAAACCAACAAACAAACCAACCAACCAATCAACCAATCAACAAATCAACAAATCCTTTTCCCCCGTTCACCTTCATGGGCCTCCTCTTCGCCGTCGGCATTGCGCCCTTCCTGTGGGCCATGGTGCCGGATATGTTGAGCGAGGGAGACTTTTTTGCCAGCGGCGGCGGCTTTGCGGATCTGTTCAGCGCCGACCTGTTCGGCTATCTTGTGCCCACCCGGCTGCATCCCCTTTTTGGAGATTGGGTGGCCGGTCTCGCCTTCCCCAACGACAAGGCCCAGCATATTTTTATCGGCTATTCGGCCATGATTTTGGCGGGGGTGGGGGCGTGGACACTGTTGCGCAGCCGCCTGCCCAAGGCCCGATCCCAGGGCTGGTTCTGGCTGATCAGCACCGGCCTCTTCTGGCTGCTCACCCTGGGGCCGACGGTGCGGGTGATGGGCCAGGATACGGGCATCCCCGGCCCCTTTGCCCTGGTCAGCCTGCTTCCCTTCTTCAGCGGCAACCGCTACCCCAGCCGCTACGCCATCATGCTCATGCTGGGCGTCGCCGTCCTGGCCGCCGCGGGGATGGCCGCCCTCCTACGCCGCCGCCCCTTCACCCGTTCCCCCCTTCTCCCGCTCATCCTGATCGCCGCCCTCTTCCTGGCCGAGCAGCTTTCTGTGCCCCTGCCGATCAACGACAGCCGAGTGCCGCCCATCTATCAGCAAATTGCCCAAGAACCTGGGGATTTCGCCGTCCTGGAGTTGCCCACGGGCTGGCGCAATGGGGCCAGGGTGCTGGGCAAATCGGACCTGGTGATCATGATGCAGCAGTGGGCCCAGGCCGAGCATGGCAAGCGGCGGCTGGGGGGCAACACCAGCCGCAACCCCGGCTACAAGTTTGACTATTTCACCAACGCCCCGTTGATCGGCGACCTGATCGCCCTCATGAACGCGGACCAGCCCCACCTGGCCGCGGTGATCGACCCGGCCCTGGACGACCTGATCGCCCAAAATCGGGCCATCGCCCCAGGGGTGCTGGACTTCTTGGACGTACGCTTCATCACCCTGGACATGGCCCGCTCTCCGGCCCAACTGGTGCGCTTTGTGGAAGAGGCCCTCCCCGTCACCCTGATGGACACCTGGACCGGCCCGGACTGGACCGGCGAAACCGACACCATCCGCCTCTATCGGGTGAACCTTTCCCCCACGCCAGCTTGGACGATCAATTTGGCCGCGGATGCCGGGCGGCTGCATTTGGCCGAAGGCTGGTCCACTTTGGCGGATGGCGCTGTGCGCTATGCGACCCGTTCCCGGCCCGCCTTGCTTTTGGACCTGCCGGATGGGGGCGGGGTGTTGACAATGCAGACCTCTGGCCCGGCGGCGTTAGTCGGGGCGAGGCTGGCCGGGCAGGAACTGGAGATGGCCACGGGTGAGGGGGGGACAGTGGAGATCAAGGTGCCGCCGGGCTTGGCCACCCAGCCTGTGGATCGTTTGATTTTGGATTTTGGCACGAATCTTTTCGCCGCCCCCCTGATCGACAGGGGCGATCCGCACCTGATTGGTAAAACAGGCATAGATCTGGGCAGCCATTCGATTGTGGCGCTGAGCGCCGGCGAGGAGGTGGGGGACTATGGGCGCATCTTTGTGGACGGAGCGAATGTGGCCCAGGGTGAGCGGGGATATAATCTGGTCGCCCTGGATGGAGGGGACGGGATCTTGGATAGCGCGGTCTTCGACACCCTGATCAGCCCGGACGAGTCTGCGCGCATGGCAGAATGGCTGGGGCGCTGGCCCACGGGCACGGTGATCGCCGGCGCGGTCAACGACGAGGCCAGCCTCAACCTGGGCCAGGAGGCGGTGGATGCGTTAGGGCGGATCGGTGTGGCGGGAGATCTGCGGGGCCGCTTCCGCTGGAGCCACGCCTTTGTGGGTGTGGCAGGGGCCGCGCCCGGCGCGGCCGTCGAAGCGATGGATCTGCTGCATCCGGCCACGGTTTTTGTGGGTATCCCGGTTGATGCCCCCGTTATCAGCGGGGGGGTGGGCACAATCTATTTTGCGCCGAACTGATCTCAGGGCGCACAACGGCAAAGACAATTGAGCGGTCAACCCACAGTGGGCAATGGAAACGAAAATCCATTGCCCACTGTGGGTTTATATAGAGTGTGTGCTTGTGCTTATTTCCCATTCATCCGCCGCGCCCCAGGATACGGTCCAGCCAACTGCTGCTCGGCGTGGCGGTGGGCACGGGGGTAGGGCTGGGCGGACGAGGCGTGGCCGTGGGCCAACGGGTAGGCGTCACCGTCGCCGGCGCCCGGGTGGGTGTGGGATCGGCCCCTTGCCCAGCGCTGGTCGGTGTGGCCGTGGCCGGCGTGCTGCCACCCCCAATGGGGACAATCAACAACTGCCCCACGACCAGACTGTGGGAGGCCAAACAGTTGCGCGTCATGATGGCGGATACCGTGGTGTTGTACCGGGCCGCCAGACCGCTGAGGGTGTCACCCCCACGCACGGTGTAGCGCACTTCCCCAGCTTGCGCATAGCCAGCGCAACTCTGGGGAATCGGCGCTGCCGTGGCCGCCGGACGAGGCGTCGCTGTGGCAGTCGGCTGGCTGACAGGGGGCGGACTGTCGCCGCTTTGGGTTGGTGCCGGGGTAGATCCAGCAGGACTCTCCGTCGGTGTGGGGGCTGGCGGCTGGGGGGTCGATGTTGGGGCCGCTGTTACTGTCCGGGTGATGCTCAGGACTTGGCCCACCCGCAACACGGACCGGGCAGAGATATTGTTTTCTGCGGTGATGCGGGCGACCGTGGTGCCGTACCTGTTGGCAATGCTGGTGAGGCTTTCCCCGCTCTGGACAACATGGGTCACGACAACCGTGTCGGCATAGGCGCTGCCAGCGCCCAACGCGCAAAAGACCAGCCATATGCTTAAAAGAGCAAGAAGGCGAAAAGATCTGCTAACAACTATTGATTTGGAGAGAACCGCTATCATGGAGGCACCTTACCTTTTGGAAAATATGGCGTTCGCTGTCAGAGTCCGACTTTTCCATCCCTGGTTGTGCTGTCTGTCAATTGTTTTCGTTTTTGTGTCTTCATGGATGGTGGTTGACCTGACTTGATAAAGCAAACGTCTGTTCTGCTCACCCTGGCTATTTTGATTTGGATAGGATAAGCATGGGTAAGTAGCTTTTCCATCCTCCACATGGTAGCAGATTACTTATTGGGTTGTCATCAGTAGATCCCCCTGATTCTTGACCAATTTCGACGCGGTGATCAAGAATGTGATTGATTTGGGCTGAGAGTAGGCGATCAAGAGATGGGGGGAGAACCTCAGTTTTACATAGTACCATTATCCCACTTGACAATAACGACTATTGTCTGCTAAACTCTCGTTGCAGAAGGCAGATCGCAAAGCCGCTGCGCGTCCGTAAAACATTGCCCAATCTTATTGCCCAATCTTATTGCCCAATCGTATTGCCCATGGGCATCACATTGAATCCCTGGCCAGAACGACTCTTCTCCCCTGGCCGACCATTGACTGGACTGTGGGTCTGTCTTATGAATGACAACCTGAACTTCCTCGCTCGCTTGATCTCGTCTCCCCATGCCGCCCACGGACAGGGCCGTTTTATCAGGGGCGCTACCCTATGGCTGGCCTGCTTGTTGATCTTAATGCCTGTGTTGCCTGTGGCCGCGTCGCCGAGCGGCCAGACCCCGCCCCCGGCCACAACAGAATTGGAGGGTGTGGAGTCCAACAACTCCAGCGTCTCCAATCTGTGGACAGCCTTCAACCAGAGTACGGGTCTGATCTCCAACAATGTCACCGCTATTTTGGTCCAGAAGGATGTGATCTGGTTTAGCACGGATGCGGGCATCAGCCGCTTTGACGGAAGATGGACCAGCTTCCAGAGCGGGGTTGATCTGCCCACGGGGCGGAACACGCTGATGACCCAGATCGGCGCCGAACAAGAGATCTGGATTGGCACCAACACCGGCTTTCTGAGCCGATGGGACGGTGAAAAATGGCAGCTTCGGGGCGATCTGGGTGTGGGGTTGACCAGCCTGGCCCAGGTGGACGATCAGATCTGGGTGGGCACTGGGTCCGGTATCATGGTGTGGACCCCGGTCGCCGCGGCTGACCTCGCCGCGGATCCTGTCGCCCTGGGATCTGCTGTGGCGCTGGGCGATCTGCAGGCCCTGCCCGCAGATCTGCGGGACACCCGCATCACTGCCTTGGCCCAGGGCGATGCCGAGGTTTACGTAGGCACCGAGGATGGTCTTTGGATCTGGGACCACGATGAATGGACAAAAGATACGGTCCAGAACGGGTTGCCCAGTTCGGACATCACCGCCATCTGGATCAGCCCCGAGGGAGCGGTTTGGGTGGGCGCCAAGGCCGGGGCCGCCCGTCGCCTCTCCGACACATCTGACACGGTGAGATGGCGCGCCTTCCCCACGGTGAATATTGACGGTCAACCCACCCCGGTGCTTTCGCTGCAAGGGGACAACCAAGGGATCGTGTGGGCAGGCTCCGAGAGCGGTGCGTATCAATTCACCGAGGACAATCGAACCCTGCAACTGCCTGGGGATGTCGGGCTGACCACGGCCTATGTGCAGGCCGTGGCCCCGGACCAGGATGGCCAGGTCTGGCTGGGCACCGTGGCAGGCGTCTTCCGCTTCAGCAAAGACACCTGGATCTTCGAGCATCGCAACGATGTCCAGCCCGAAGCCGATGGATCGACTACCTATTATCTGGGTATCAACTATATCAACGCCCTGCTGGTGGACAGCCGCAATGCTTTGTGGGTGGCGACCAATGGGGCCGGTGTGCGCTTCAAAGTGGCCGATGTCAGTTTCAGCGACGAGATCTACTATACCGAGGCCAACAGCAATTTGCCCTCAAACCTGGTCAAGGCGCTGGCCGAAGATGCCCAGGGGGATATCTGGGCGGGCACCCAAGACGGGGTGGCCCGGATTCACGACAACCGCTGGATCGTTGACATTTCCCCCACTGCCCTGCCCAGCCCCGATGTCCTCTCTTTGGCCACGACGCCGACCGGCATGTGGGTGGGCACAGAGGGTGGGTTGGCCTTTTATACGACGGCAACCGGCGCCCTCACCCAGATCGACTCGTTTGCCGACCGGCCAATCACCGCCCTGGCCCAGGACGGGCTGGGACGGCTCTGGGTGGGCACCCGGGACCAGGGTCTCTTTTTGGAACAACCCGACGGCTCCTTTGGGCCAGGCCCCCAGCCCCAGGCGTTGATGGGGCTGAATATCGTCTCCTTGGCCCAGGACCAAAGCAATGCGGACGGCATCTGGGCCGGGATCTTTCAACAGGGCATCGACCATTGGGATGGTCAAAAGTGGAACAGACTGACCAGCGCCCAGGGATTGCCCAGCAGCGTGGTGCATGGGGTCTATACTTCGCCGGATGAGTTGGGGGTGTGGATTGGCAGCGAGGCCGGCGTGACGCGTTTTGACGGCCGCAGTTGGGGCACATTCGAGGTCAAAGAGGGCGAATTGAGTCCTAGTATTATGGCTGTGGCCCGCAGCCAGTCTGGCGGCATGTGGTTTGGGGGACGAGATGGCCTCACCTTCTATCTCCCCGACAAAACCCCTCCCTGGGTAAAGGTGCAGGCGTTGACCGGGCTGACCGTTGTGGCCAGTACGCCAGACTTTGCCAGCGCCACCCTGGAGCTTGGTTCGGATCCCTTGCAGGTCACCGTGGCCGCCGGGGATCTGCACACCAACCAGGAAGATCTGGCCATCATCTATCGCTGGAACGGCGGCCCCCAAGCTGATTCGGTCTGGAAGGAGATGACCGGGCGGCAGATCGATCTGCCTGTCGCCGCACCGGGGACCTATCTGTTTGAGCTTGGGGCCCGAGACAAAGCCTTCAACTACGCCCCCTATCTGCAATCGACCTTCGAAATTCAACGCGCCGCCAGCCTCATCACCCTGCCCGTGATCGGTGTGATGCGTGTCCAGACCTTCCAGATCTTGTTGACCTTGGGCCTGATTGCCACCATGGCCTTTGCCTATGTCGCTTCGGGGATCGTCCAAGGGCAGCGGCGGCGGCGGGAGGCTATGGTGCGGGGCTACAATCCCTACATCAGCGGCGAGCCCGTGCGCCGGGAGGATATGTTCTTTGGCCGAGAGGATCTGCTGCAACGGATCATCGACTCTCTGCACAACAACAGCATCATGATCCACGGCGAGCGGCGGATCGGCAAGACGACCCTGCTCTATCAATTGGGCAACCGTCTGCGAGAGGTGAATGACCCCGAATTCTGGTTTGTGCCGGTCTTTGCCGATCTGGAGGGGACGCCCCAGGAGACCTTCTTCCACTTTTTGATGGAGGAGATCGTGGTTGTGGTGCGTCGATTGCCCGAGGCCACCGACGCGCTGCTCAAGGCGCTCGACGATCTGGATGTGGCCAGCTATGCGCCGGCGAGCTATTCGGACCGGGACTTTAGCCGGGATCTGCGTGATCTGTTGCAGGCGCTGACGGCCTATGGCGCAATCCAATACCCAGGTCGAAAATCCCGTCTGATCTTGTTGTTGGACGAGATGGACGTGATGAGCCACTACGATCACTTGGTGCAGCAGCAGTTGCGGCGTATCTTCATGCGTGATTTTGCCACCACCCTGGGCGCGGTGGTGGCCGGTATCCAGATCAGCAAGGCCTGGGATCGGGTGGAAAGTCCCTGGTATAACCTGTTCAACGAGATCGAGTTGGAGCCCTTTGGCCGGGAACAGGCCGCCGAACTGTTGACCCGGGCGGTGCAAGATTACTATACCTACGACCAATCCGCGGTGGAAGCCATTATCGATTATAGCGATGGGCGTCCCTTCCGGCTGCAACAGTATGGTTTGGTGGCGGTCAACCAGATGCTTTCCGAAGGTCGCCGACGGGTCACAATGGCCGATGTCGAGGTGGCCCATGTAACTATCCAAGAACAGATCGGCAGAAACGGCATCGAACAATGGCCAGTCTCGGACAATGCGATTGTCCCCGGGACGGAAGACTTGACAGAAAACTTGACGGAAAACTTGACGGAAGACTTGACCGGTAATGGTACTATAGACTCCCCAACCCCGGGCCAGCATAATGAGAGTTTGATCTCGGAAGACGTTTCTGCTCCGTCAGAGTACCTAGATCAGGTCGCCGCCCACAGCCAAGAAGATGCGGCCAGCCAACCGGACATCATCCAACCCCTTTCTGCCGCTGCAACTGCAACTGCAACTGCAACTGCAACGGAGGCAGGGGCTGGGGAAGATCCGGACCAGGAGGTGAGTACGTGAGTACTCGAAACGCCATGCGAAACCCCTTTATTGTGGGTCGATGGGTAACCGGGGCCAACCATTATGGCCGCGAACGCCTGACCCAATATCTGTTGGAGATCCACAACCCGGCCACGTGGGTGGTTGGCACGCGGCGCATGGGCAAAACATCCTTGCTGCGCCAGTTGGAGTGGCTGACCAATTTGGAAGATAGCGAGCTGGTGCCCCTGTTCTGGGATCTCCAGGGCTGTGAAAGCGCGGGGGACCTGGCCTATGAGCTGGTCTTTACCTTGGAGAGCGTGGCCGAGCGCTTCGTCCCCTTTGGCGTCGACCTTGGGGCGCTGATGGACAGGCCGGTCGCCATCATCCTGCGCACCCTGAGCCGGGCCCTCTCTCGCCACGGCAAACGGTTCTTCCTGCTTATCGACGAGGCCGAGGTGTTGATCGAGATCGGCCAGAAAGACCCGGCGGTCTTGGGCCAGTTGCGCAAGGCCATGCAGGAACCGTGGCAGCGCACCATCATCACCTCCACCAAGCTGCTCTCCCGCCTCAACGAGGTAGAGGGGGCAGGGATCACCAGCCCCTTTCTCTTTGGCTTTCATCCGGTCAACCTGTGGAGCCTGGACCCCATGGCCGCCCAGGCATTGGTGGTCCAGGCCCAAAACCCTGTCGCCCTCACGGTTCCCTCGTCCCAGGTGGATGACATTCTTGTCCACACCAACCGCCACCCCTATCTGGTTCAATATCTGTGCCAGCATCTCTTCGAGTCCAACGAGGATGGCACAGGCTATCTGCGTCCCATCACCCCAGAGGATACAGAGCCGGACCACCTGCTATCCGGTTTCTTTGCCGTGGACTTTCAACATCTGACGCCGATCGAACGGCGCATCTTGTTGGCCGTCGCCAGGGAGACGGTGATCATGGACAAGGACCTCTATGCCAAATTGGGGGATCTGGGTCCTGGTCGTATCAACAACTTCCTCTATGGCATGAATAAACTTGGCTATGTGCGCAAGATCTATGGCCAATGGACCGTGGGCAACGAGTTCCTGCGCCGCTGGGTGCAGCAGAATTTGGACCAGTTGGAGACCCAGGTGGAGTCGCTGTTGAGCGATGGCCACATGGAAGCCATGTTGACCCGGGGCCGTACCCTGGAGATCGCCTATCTGCGGGCCGAGTCGAATCGGTTGCAGAATGGGTTGCAGGCCCTGCAGGACGAGGCCGTCTCCGGCGCCAGCGCGCTTTCGCCCCAAGAGCTGGCCCGGGCCATCGAGTCCCAGCGCCAGGAGCTGAACGCCATTTCCCGAGAAATGAAGGACGTAGTGAACAGCGATCTGATCGCCAAACTTTCCGCTTAGGGTTGGGAGATTAGGAGATTGAGAGATTGCCACGATGCAATCTCTCAATCGCCCAATCTCCCAATCGCCCAATCGCCCAATCTCCCAATCCCCGAATCCCCAAAACGCATCCCAAGCCAAGGCCTCGGGGTGCGTTTTTTGCGTCCCCTGTGGACGCGGTGTAACATGCTGGGATGCGAATAGGTTAGTGGTTCGTCATTGTGTTGATAGCGATTGAGAGATTGGGCGATTGGGAGATTTTGGTCATGTCTGAGAGTTTATCCACCCCTGGGGTCTATAAGGCCCATCCCACCGCCTGTGTGGACGAGGGCTGCACCATCGGGGCGGGGACCAGCATTTGGCACTTCTGCCACATCATGCCCACGGCCCGCATCGGCGAAGGGTGCAATTTGGGCCAGAATGTCTTTGTGGCCGCCGGGGTCACCATCGGCGACAATGTGAAGATCCAGAACAACGTCTCCCTCTACACCGGCGTTGTGGTGGAGGACGATGTCTTCTTGGGGCCATCCATGGTCTTCACCAACGTGATGAATCCCCGCAGCCATGTCTCTCGTCGAGACGAGTATCGCACCACCGTGATCCAGCGGGGCGCGTCCGTGGGGGCCAACGCCACTGTGATCTGCGGGGTCACCCTGGGCCGCTACTCTTTTGTGGGGGCCGGGGCCGTGGTGACCCGGGATCTGCCCGCCTATGCCCTGGCCTATGGCGCGCCGGCCCGTGTCCACGGATGGATCTGTCAATGTGGCGAGAAGCTCCCCCTGGTCCCAGATTTGGACACCGCAGATCCCGCCAAAGCCGTCACCTGCCCCGCCTGCGCTGACGTTTACACCCTTTCTCAAAACGACCAAGGCCACCTACAACTCATGCCCCAGGAGGGTCCATGACCATTCAATTGCTCGACCTCGTTGCCCAATATCAGACCATCAAACCCGAAATCGACGCCGCCATCCAGGGCGTTTTGGAGAGCGGCGGCTTTATCCTCGGCCCCAACGTGACCGGGCTGGAGCAGGAAGTGGCCGCCTATTTGGGCGCGGCCCACGGCGTCGGCGTGGCCTCGGGGACCGATGCCCTGGTGCTGGCCCTGCGCGGGCTGAAGATCGGTCCTGGCGACGAGGTGATCGTGCCGGCCTATACGTTTTTTGCCACCTCCGAGGCGGTCTATCATGTGGGGGCCACCCCGGTGATCGTGGATGTGCATCCCGATACCTACGCCATCGACGTGGCCCAGATCGCCGCCCACATCTCCCCCCGCACCAAGGCCATCATCCCGGTCCACCTCTACGGCCACCCGGCGGACATGGACCCCATCATGGCCCTGGCGGCGGCGCACGGCCTCTTTGTGGTGGAAGATTGCGCCCAGGCCATGGGGGCCCGCTATCGCCACGGGGATGGCAGTTGGTCCCACGTCGGGGCCATTGGCCACATCGGCTGTCTCAGCTTCTTCCCCAGCAAGAATTTGGGGGCCTATGGGGACGGCGGCATGGTGGTCACCAACGACGCCGAGATTGCCGAGCGGGTGCGCATGTTGCGTATGCACGGCTGGCGCAAGAAATATCAGCCCGAGATGGTGGGCTATAACAGCCGCTTGGATGCCCTGCAAGCCGCCATTTTGCGGGTCAAGCTGCCCCATTTGGACGGCTGGAATCTGGCCCGGCGCGCCCTGGCCGCCGAGTACACCGCCCGCCTGGGTGATCTGCCCGTGGGGCTGCCCAGCATTGCGGACAATGTGGAACACATTTTCCATCTCTACATCCTGCGGGTGCCGGATCGGGTGGCTTTCCAAAACGCCTTGAAGACGGCCGGCGTGGCCTCCGCGGTCTACTATCCCATCCCCCTGCACCTGACCCAGCCGGGCCGGGCGCAGGGCTACAACCCCGGGGATCTGCCCATCTCCGAGCAGGCCGCGGACCACACAGTCGCCATCCCCCTCTACCCCGAAATGACCCCTGCCCAGGTGGACGAGGTGATGGCCGCCGTGCGTCGGGCTGTTGGGGTAGCCGTTTAACCGCCGAGGGCGCAGAGAATGCGCAGAGAACGCAGAGAAAAGCAAAGTTTTTCCTCCGCGTTCTCTGCGAAATCTCAGCGCTCTCGGCGGTTAACCCGGTCTGTTTTTTGAGCAAGTCAGGAATCACACATGGATTTTACCCAAACCAACTATAGAGATATGCTGGCAACCTTGGCCCAGGCTGGCTATGGGTTTGCCCGCTTTCCCCAGGCCCAGGATCGCTTGGCCGGGGGCGCGCCCTTTATCCTCCTGCGCCACGATGTGGACCTGGATCTGGAGGCCGCGGCCCGCATGGCCCAGGCCGAGGCGGAGATGGGGATCGTCAGCACCTATTTTGTCATGGTGCGCACGGCGTTTTACAATGTCTTTTCCCAGGCCGGCAGCCAGTTCGTGGGCGCCATCCTGGAGTTGGGCCACGACATCGGTCTGCACTTTGACTGCGCTGTCTATGCCGAAGACGCGGACACAGACACCTTGGCCGCGGCCTGTCGCCAAGAGTGCCATCTGCTGGAAAGCTGGTTTGGCAACAAAGTAGAGACCGTCAGCATCCACCGCCCCAAGCCCAACGTCCTGGCCGGTGACCCGGCCCTGACCGCGCCTCTGCCCCATACGTATATGGATTTCTACACCAAGACCATCCACTATGTGGCCGACTCTCGGGGCGGCTGGCACTATGGCACCCCCATGGACCAGCCAGCCTTTCGCGATCGCCACCCCATGCAGATCCTCGTCCACCCCATTTGGTGGCGGGACGCGGCCGTCCCTGCCCTGCAAACCCTGCACGATTTTGAGGATCGGCGAACTGCCGAACTGGCCCGCAACATGGCGGCCAATTCCACCATCTATCGCCCCCGGCCCCGCCCCCAGGCCCAGACCCAAACCCAGACCCAAACCCTGCCCAGCGTCGCCCAGCCGGGAAGAAACGGCCTCCATCCTGTCCACAACGGCAAGACGGCGGCCATCCCCGTGGCCTTGCCAACCATCCTCGTTCCCTCGCCCACCGGGAGCCTTTCATGAGTGAGCAGAAGATAATGTACACAACGGACCCGATCTACATCACCGTGGTGATCCCGGCCAAGGACGAGGCGGCCACCATCGCCCAGGTGGTGGAGCGCAGCTTTGCGGCCTTTGTCGAGCTGGATTGTCGGGGCGAGGTACTGGTGGTGGACGACGGCAGCCGGGACGCCACGCCCACCATCCTGGCCGAGTTGCAGGAAAAATACGCCGATCTGATCGTCTTCACCCACCGACGCAGCCAGGGTATGACCGCGGGGCTGGAGCGCATGTTCAGCGCCAGCCGGGGGGAGATCGTGATCCTGATCCCGGCGGATATGGAGTCGGACCCGCTGATCGATGTGCCGATCTTGGTGCGCCACATGGAGGCCGAAGACCTGGACGTGGTGGCCGGGTGGCGGCAGGGCAAGCGGGAGGGCAAGGTGATCGCCAGCGCCATCTACAATTCGGTCATGCGGGGCCTGGCCGGGGTGGAGGCCCACGACGGCAACTGGATCAAGGCCATGCGCCGGGAGGTGGTGCGTAGCTTCCCCCCCTTGCGCAGCGACTGGCACCGTTTCTTGCTCATGATCGCCGCCCACAACGGCTTCAAGCTGGGGGAGGTCAAGACCCCCTACAAACCCCGCCTGGCCGGGAGCAGCAAGTTTGGCTTCAGCCGCATCCCCATCAGCTTTTTGGATGTGCTGGTGGTCAAGTTCTTGCTCACCTGGAGCCGGGCCCCCATGCGCTTCTTTGGCGGCCTGGGGCTGATGGGCATCGTGGTCAGTCTGGCCACCTTTATCTATCTCACAGGTCTCTATATTGCCTTCGACCGCCAGCAGCGTCCCATCTTTCTGGCCGCCGGCATCCTGGCCATCATCAGCGTCCTGCTGATCTTGGTGGGCTTCCTGGCCGAGCTGATCGTCAACCAAGGCGAGCGTATCGCCGATCTGGAGGGGCAGATCAACACCCTACACCGGGAGCGGTGATGGGGGAAAGCGCATTCTCCCCAGCAATCTGCCCAACAATCTGCCAGCAAAACAGAGGGCCGACCCCACGGGGTCGGCCCTTTTTGTGCGTTATGATCGGAAAAGGGTCATTTGACCCTTGAAAAAACTCGTCAACACAAGTATTATTATGTACACGGTGGCTGTTTTCAAATCGGCCCCGACTTCGACCTGTCACTCCTTGGCATCCAACCAGTCAAAACATGATAGACATTCGATAGATCCATGACAGACTTTTTGCGCGATAAT
>CAZKEX010000090.1:0-13759 GCA_964551895.1 uncultured Caldilineaceae bacterium
CTCGGCCGCTCAACACCGCACGTTTCTTTTAGATTTTAGAGAAACTTCCGATTTTCATCAGTCCGATCCGTCAACTCTGTGTTCTATTTTTCCTACGGTCGATACCCCGCCAAGCGCGTCGCCAGAAACGCCTCGAAGCGGGAGACATCCACATCGTCCGCCACCGCGACCCTGGGCCAATCGGTTGGCGTCGAAGCTTGATCGGCTGCCAGCCATCCGCCGTCCTCGGCCAGAAATCGTGCCACATCCACCCTCGCATTCGCATAGCCACAGAAAGCCGGATCGATCACAGCCGCCACGGCCAGGGGATCGTGCATCTGCGCGCCGGGGAGCTTGCGCACGGCCATGCTCCATGTCACCCAGGCCAGCCCCCCGGCGTGGAGATGGCGCTGAAACGGGTTGGGGGATTGGGCCAGGGGCAGCAGATCCTGGGGGCGCTGATGGACCAAGGTGGTGACATCGATCCCCAACAAGCGCATGGGCAGACCAGAGCGGAAGACAATGGCCGCCGCCTCCGGATCGTAACCCGTGTTGAAGCGCAGGGTCTCCTGCCACACATGGCCGGGGATGTCCGGGGTGTGCCACTCGATCTTGCGCCGGGCCAGGCTGGGGGGCAGGGCGCAACTGGCCATGTGGACGACCTCTTTGAGCCGCCCGGCCACCGCCGGGTCAGCCAGCAAGGCCAACCCCAGATTGGTCAAAGAACCCAGGGCGATGAATGTGATCTGGCCCGGATATTGCCGAGTCAGATCGATGATCAGTTGATGGGCCGGACGGCCATCCGGCGCCAGATCATGGGCCGGAGGCGGCGGCATCCCGGCCCAAAAGCGGGCCTCGTCCCCGGCGCTCTTGGCCGCCAAATAGCGCAGATGGGCTTCCCGGTCCCGCACCAGGGGGGCGGTGGGACCGACGGCCACGGGGATCTCCCCCCGCCCGGCCAGGGCCAGCATGGCCAGGGTGTTGGCCGCGGACTGCTCCGCCCGGCAGTTGCCGGCGCAGGCGGTGCAGGCCAGCAGGTCAAGCTCCGGCGAGGCCAAGGCCAGGGCAAGGGCCATGCCGTCGTCCGTGTCCTGGGCAGGCAGGGTGAAGGCGTTGTCCAGATCGATGATCACTTTGTGCGGCATGGTGGCTCCAGGGATTGATCAACTTGGTTGATTGTCCGCTTTGACGTTGACGCCTGTCTTGGACTAGTATAAGCCATCCCATCTGCCTTTGGAAGATCTCACGCAACAGGAGCGCCTATGCCCGCCCAGCCCGCCCGCATCACCATCCCTCGGCCTGCCCCCCTAAACTCGCACCGAAAGCGAGGCCCAGTTGCTGCGCGCCCCCTTCATCCTCTGCTACAGCCCCCACGTCGTGCCCCCGGCCCCGGATTGGCCGCCCAATGTGCAGACCACGGGCTATCTTTTTTTGGATGAAAAAGCCGACCCGGTCTGGCAACCACCGGATCGGCTTCGTAGCTTTCTTCAAGCGGGGAAGGAGCGGGGGGCGTCGACAATCTCCATTGGTTTTGGCAGCATGACCGGGGAGGCCGGAAGGCGCATGTCACAGCTTGTCGTGGACGCGGTGCAACGCAGCGGCGTGCAGGCTGTCCTGCTTTCCGGCTGGTCCGGCCTGGGGAATGCGGCCTTGCCGGAGAGCATCCTGCGCCTGGACGCCGTGCCCCACGGCTGGCTCTTCCCCCGCATGGCCGCCGTGGTCCATCACGGCGGCGCGGGGTCCACTGCGGCCAGTCTGCGGGCCGGCGCACCCACAATCATCGTGCCCCACATGGCGGATCAGCCCTTTTGGGGCGGACGGGTCCACGCCCTGGGCGTCGGCCCCAAACCAATCCCCCGGCCCAAACTCACCGCCGACCGGCTGGCCCACGCCATCCACCAGGCTGTCACCGACCCCCACATGGCCGAGCGGGCCAGACAGATCTCCGCTCAACTCCAGGCCGAAGACGGGCTGGGCAACGCCATCGCCGCGGTGGAAACGTATCTGGCAGCGATTTAATCGTTGTTGACAATAGAATTGACATCTTATATGATATTACTATGCTGAGATTTGTACTTGACACCGATGTTATCATCGCTGCTATGCGTAGCCCTGCTGGTGCATCCGCCGCAATCCTTCGAGCTGCTGATGCGCAGCAAGTGCGGCTGCTTTCCAGTGTGGCATTGGTGTTGGAGTACGAGGCAAAATGTACGGAGTTGAAGCACTTTGAGGCAGCGGCCATTTCCCTGACCGATGCGAGCAATTTTGTTGATGCTGTCGCTGCCCTGGCTGAACCGATCGAGCTGCATTTTTTTTGGCGACCTCAACTCTCGGACCCAAATGACGAAATGGTGTTGGAAGCGGCGATTAATGGTCAAGCAGATGCCATCGTGACCTTCAATTTACGCCACTATGGTTCAGCCCCTTCACAGTTTGGCATTGATGTTCTGTTGCCCAGTCAGGCAATCTGGAGGATTCGATCATGACGCAATCTGCAACGTACCCGCTACGACTTTCTAACTCATTGAAACAGGCTGTCTCTGAGGTCTCCGAGCGGGAAGGCATTAGCATGAATCAATTTATCAATCTGGCAGTGGCCGAAAAGCTAGCGGTTTTGGATACGGTACGCTTTTTTCAAGAGCGCCAGGACCGAGCCGACATGGCGCGTTTCCGCCAAGTCTTGAATCGGTCCGGCGGCGAACCGCCCCAGATCGGGGATGAGTTGCCGACATAGTCAGGGCCTTGTGGCCAAGATATGGAAAGCAGGCAGAGGGGGAGGGTCCAAATTCGGACCCTCCCCCTTTGCCTGTGGCCTGTTTCACCATATGCTCGTTCTTACCTTTGGGTGCAGTTTCGACTATAATTAAGCTCTTCCCAACGGCGGGGATAGCGTCATCGCCGCCCAGTTTTCACCCACGCAGCCACAGAGGAGACTTTCCAGCATGAGCAAGGCTTCAAAAACAACCTCCAGATCCACACCGACCGCCGTCCTGGTGGGCAGCGGCGGCATGGCCCGACATCATGTGCGCCAGATGATCGCCCAGGGGGATCCGGTTCCCTTTGCCCTGGTCTGCGAGCCGTCGGCCAAGTCCTACGCCGACTTCTGTGCTGTCTTTGTCGAGGCTGGATTGACCCCGCCGCCCAATGTGCCCAATTTGGCCGATCTCCTGGCCGCCCATGCCCACGAATTGGACGCCGCCTTTATCATCACCCCCCATGTACTCCACTTTGGCCAGGCCAAGATGTGTCTGGAGGCCGGGCTGGATGTGCTGTTGGAGAAGCCGATGGTGATGAGCGCCGAGGAGGCCGTCAACCTGATCGAGGTACGGGACAGCGCCGAGGGGCTGTTGGTGGTGGCCTTTAACGGCAGCCTGTCCCCCCATATACGAGAGGCCGTGGGCATCCTGCGCAGGGGTGAGTTGGGGCGCATCCTCAACATCCACGGGGTGATCTGGCAGAACTGGCAGCCCAACACCGCCGGCACCTGGCGGCAGATGCCCGAACTCTCCGGCGGCGGCTTTATGTTTGACACGGGCGCCCACCTGCTCAACACCGTGGCCGACCTGGCCGGGGAGGAGTTTGTGGAGGTGGCCGCCTGGCTGGACAACCGTGGCTCCCCGGTGGACATCGCGGCCACGGTGATGGCCAAACTGCACTCGGGCGCGCTGGTCACCCTGAGCGGCTGCGGCAACACCATCCCCTCGTGCGAATCGGACATCCGGGTCTTCTGCACCGACGGCATCCTGCGCACGGGAGCCTGGGGCCGGGATCTGGCTGTGCAGCGGGCTGGCGAGGACAAGCTCTCCCCCATCCCCGTGGCCGCCAACCGGGGCGTGTGGGACCAATTCATGGACGTGCGCGAGGGGCGCATCCCCAACCCCTCCCCGCCCGAAGTCGGCCTGCGCATGGCCCGCCTGTGGGACGCCATGCAAGCGTCGGCGGCGGACGGCGGACGGCCTGCGAAAATTAGTTGATTGGTTGATTGGTTGATTTGTTGATTGGGGGTGGTTTTGACTTCTTGCCCCCCGATCAGCACCCCACGAAATCAATAATCACCCTACCAATCGCTTACCCTACCAATCAACCAATCAACAAATCAACCAATCTTTACCCCAACCAAAAAGCGAGGAACTGCCATGTCAACCCCACGCATCACCGTCTGGAACGAGTACCGCCACGAGCGGGAGAATGAATTTATTGGGTCGATCTATCCCCAGGGTATCCACGGGGCCATTGGGGAGGGGCTGCGGGACGCCGGTTTCGCCGTGCAGACCGCCACCCTCGACGAACCGGAACATGGTCTGACCGAGGAGGTGCTGGCCACCACGGATGTCCTCACCTGGTGGGGGCACAAGGCCCACGGGGATGTGAGCGACGCCATTGTGGAGCGGGTCTATCGCCGGGTGTTGGACGGCATGGGGCTGATCGTACTCCACTCTGGCCACCATTCCAAGATCTTCCGCAAGCTGATGGGCGCCACCTGCTCCTTGCGCTGGCGGGAGGCCGACGAGCGGGAGCGGCTGTGGGTGGTCAACCCCAGCCACCCCATCGCCGACGGCCTGGACGCCTATTTCGAGATCCCCGAGGCCGAGATGTACGGCGAACTCTTCGACATCCCCACGCCGGAGGATCTGGTCTTTGTGAGCTGGTTTGAGGGGGGAAACGTCTTCCGATCCGGCTGCTGCTGGCATCGGGGCCGGGGCAAGGTCTTTTATTTCCGACCGGGCCACGAGACCTATCCCATCTATCACATGCCCGTGGTGCGCCAGGTGATGGCCAACGCGGTCCGCTGGGCCGCGCCGGGGCATGGGCCTGCCTTTGTCTACAACCAAGGGGCCATCCACGAGACAGAGCCCTTGGAGGCGGTCTCGGTGAAGCAGAGCAACCGGGCGCGGATTGGGTAGGGTCGTCGCTAACCGTATAGACAGAGAGTCCTCGGCGGAATGCTCCGCCGAGGACTCTCTGTCTATACGGTTCTTTCGCCATACGATACGGGGGACCCTATGGCCTCTGCCAAGCCAAACGGATCCGTGTTTCTATCAGAAGACGTACTGCACAACCATTTGGATCAGCCGGCCTGGCAGCCCGTTGGTAACTGTCGTGCATTGCTCGTCCGGCGGGGGTGGGGTGGCGTTGGGGTTGACAGGCACGCAGACCTGGGCCGTCACCACATCCGCCACATTCTCCTCGCCGCCGGGAATAAAGAGCGTGGCCTCGCCGTTCTTGTTGGTGGGAATCAACTGGCGAGCCGCATAGCCATCCGTGCCCTGTATGGACAGTTCGACGATACACGCCTGTGTCACCGGCGAGAGACGGGCGGTCACACGCACGCTCTGGCCCGGCCCCGGATTGGAAGGCACCGGCGTCAGGGAGGCGATGAAGAAGACGGGCGCACATTCGCCGCCGCCAAAGGCTTCTGGCCCCACGCCGATGGGCGCATAGTCGATCGCCGGAGGCAGACTGAAGCCGTCGGTCACACGGGCCACGATATTTTCCACGCCGCCCCGGGAGAGGGAGGAGGGGCAGGGGTTCTGCACATTGCCGCTGCCGGGTGGGCAGGGATCGTCCCAGGCCTCCCACACAATCGCCGGCACAACCCCCGCTGTATTGTAGAGCGCACTGATCCAGGCGTTGTAGGCCTCCAGTTGTGGATAGGTGCGGATGAAGCTCCCAAATGGCAGGCCCTGGGGTGCGCTGGGATGGAACCCGGCTGGCACATCCACCGCGGCGAAGAATGTGCCCGAACCGAAGATGGGGCCGGGGAACTCGAATTTCACAGTCAGCGCATCCCCATCCTCATCGGCCACCACCGCATAGACACAGGTGAAGCCCGGATTGACCCAGCGCACAGTGATATCCGTATCCACATTCGGGTCCGTGGGCGCCTGGGCATCCACCGGCGAAGGCGCAACGATCACGCTTTCGGCTTCGGGCAGAGGACCGTAGGGACCGGGCGCAGCAGTGGGGCAGAGGGAAAGGCCGCCCCAGGCCACCGCGCCGCCGCTGTCTGTCTGGGTGGGCACGGTGACAGGCGAGACCAGACCGGGACGCAGGGCTGTCAGCGCGGGCACAATCGGCCCCACGCCTGCCTGTCGCACCCCATCCAGCCGCCCAAACTCGATGGATGTGCGCCCGGAGATGACATCGATCTTGGCCCGGGCGTTGGCCTGCACGTCGATCACCCAGCGGCATTCGTCAAAGAGGCCGAGATTGTCATAGACAGTCAGGTAGACCGTATAGACACCGGCGATAGTCGTGCGGAAGGTATACTGGTCTTGGATCGCCGCGCCGGATGCCACAGGCGTCCCGGCGGTCGTTCCGCTCTTGCTGCCGCCGGTGACGGTCCAGTAGGTACTCAGGCTGCTGCCTTCCGGGTCGTTGGCCGTGGCCTGGAACTGCACGCCTGTGTCCCCCGGCGGTAGCTGCTCCAGCTTCAGATTGTTGACCAGCACAATGCGCGAGGGCAGTGGGCCAGCCGGGTCCGCGCTGGCCAGTGTCACCCCGGCGGGGACCTGGGCCGTGCAACCGACAATCGGGCGGACATTTGTGCCCGGGGTCAGGGCGCGGCCAGGGAAGTTGACCGTCACACCCGGTGCGTCGCTCTGCGCGCCGTCGTCTGTAATGCGCAGGGTGGACGTGCCGCCGCCCGGGGGGATGGTGATGAAGAGGCTGTTGGCAACCCCTGGCTGGGGCTGGGGATAGGCCACGGCAAAGTGATAGACACCGGGGCGCAGCAGGAACGAACCGCTCCCGCTCTGGTCCACCATTTGACGGCGCTCGATGTTATGGGGCGTGGGACAGCCGGACACCAACCCGTCCGGGTTATCCGGGTCCGGGCTGGGGCCAGAGATGAAGGTCAGTGTCAGGCTCGGACTGGACGATTCGTTGAGAACCTGCACCCGGTGATAGTCCGCGGACGAGCCACAGAAGACCCCAAAGATGGAGAAGCTGTCGGTCTGGGCGGTGATCAGCCCCTCTTCCCACTCGCCGCCCAGGTCCTCCAGTTCGCCGTCCTGCCAGTGGCCCACAAAGATCTGTGGGCCGATGGCGCCCAGGGGCGCGGGCAGGGTCAGGGAGACCGGCTCGGTGAAGGTCAGCCCGGCGGGTGTGAGACTCCAGAAGCCGCTGGCCGGTTCCAGACCGAGGGGAAAGTCGGAGGGCAGTTCCTGGCTCACCGCGATATTGACCGTATGCACTTCGTCCACGGCCCGGGTGGGCACAGTCAAGCGCGCACCGTCTATGGCCGGGTTGTCCGGCTCCTGCACAAAGATCGTCGCGCCCAGGGGGCCCACCTGCCCGGAGGTGAGAACCGTTGCATCGCTGTCCGGCGCATCTTCCCCTGCCGCCCCTGTCTCCTCTGCCGTCGGTTCTTCCGGCTGGGGCAGAGTCACAGTCGCCGGGTCGATGGGCGACATGCTGAAGCGCAGCAGATAGGGCTGGATCGAGCGGCCATTGGCGTTGTCTCGCACCTCCACATAATAGACGCCCGGCTCGGCAATGGGAATGGTGGCGGCTGTATCGCCGCCCTGGGCCAGGGGCTTCTGCCAACCGGTCAGCGCGTTGTTGGCGTCATCCCACAGCCGGAACTGGATGGTGAGGTCTGGCGCCACATTGGTTGCCAGAATGTGCAGTTCGCCGGCTTCGGTCACTTCGATACGACACCAATCCGTGTCGCCAGCGGGCAGGATATTGCCGGGGATCGTCTCGTCCAGATTGACCGGCGTGGCTGTCTCCTGGCTGTTGTTGGGTTCGCCCTGATCTATGGCCGGGGTGAATTTTGTGTTGAGTGTGTAGGGCTGGATGGAGCGGGCGTCGTCGCTGCCGTCCCGCACTTCCAGCGTATAGCGGCCCGGCATGGCCAGATCGATTGTGCCGTCGGTGTTGCCCCCTTTGGCCAGGGGGGTGAACCAACTGGTGACTGTGTCCCGGTTGCTGTTCCACAGGCGGAAGGCGATGTCCATATCCCCGGGGACGTCCGACGCCTGCATCTTCAGTTCGCCGTGATGGTGGACATCGAAGCTGTACCAGTCGCTGTCCCGCACAGGCAGAATCGTGGCCTGGACGCTGCGGTCAACGCCGATGGCCGCGGCTGTGCCAAAGCTGTTGTTGGGTTCAAAGCCATCGGGCGAGGGCGTGAAATCGGCGCGCAGGGTGAAGGGCTGGATCGAGCGGCCATCGTCGCTGCCATCCCGCACTTCCAGCACATAGCGGCCCGGCGCCGGCAGATCGATCAGCGCCGACGTGTCGCCGCCCTTGGCCAGGGGGGTGAACCAGCTTGTGAGTGTGTCCCGGTTGCTGTTCCACAGACGCATACTCACGTCCAGCGCCTCGGGCACATTGGAGGCGAGTACCCGCAGTTCGCCGTGTTTTTCCACAGAGAAGGCGAACCAGTCGCTGTCACGCACGGGCAGGATCGTGGCCTGTTCCGGCTGTCCCAGACCCAGCGCGGCGGCCTGGCCGAAGCTGTTGTTGGCCTCAAAGGCATCGGGGGACGGGGTAAAGGTGGCGGTGAGGGTAAAGGGCTGGATCGAGCGGCCATCGTCGCTGCCATCCCGCACTTCCAGCACATAGCGGCCCGGCGCCGGCAGATCGATCACCGCGTCGGTGTCCCCGCCCTTTGTCAGGGGCGTATACCAGCCGGTGATTGTGTCCCGGTTGTTGTTCCACAGGCGCAGACTGATGTCCAGTTCCGGGGCCACATCGGTGACGTTGACCCGCAGTTCGCCGTGCTGCTCGACAACCAGGGAGAGCCAATCGCTGTCCCGCACAGGCAGAATCGTGGCTTTGACCGGCTGATCGAAGGCAATGGGGGCGGCCGCGCCAAAGGCGTTGTTCGGCTCCTGGAGATCGGCGCTGGGGGTGAAGCTGAGATTCATTGCGTAGCTCTGCTCCGAAGCCGCGTTATCGCTGCCGTCCCGTACTTCCAGCACATAGCGGCCCGGCGCGGGCAGGTCGATCACCGCGTTGGTGTCGCCGCCCTGGGCCAGGGGGGAAAACCACGAGCTGACCGTGTCCCGGTTGCTGTTCCACAGACGCAGATTGATGTCCAGCTCCGGGGCCACACCGGTGATATTGACCTGCAATTCGCCGTGCTGGTCAACGGCGAACGCATACCAGTCGCTGTCCCGGACCGGGTTGATGGCGCCGCTGACTGTACTGTTGACAGAGATGTCGTTGGCCTCTCCAAACTTGTTGTTTGGTTCGGTCTCAGCGCTGCTTTGGGCCGCAACAGAGAAGGCCACTCCAGCCAGCGCCGTAAGCACAAGGAGTAACGTGAGAAGTCGAAGGGGTGGTTTTGGTTTGATACGTGAATACATGAAATCCTCCTCCTGTTCAAGAACTCGTGATATGGAATCGGGAACTATCTGCTTCAATCCAAGCTACGATATTCGCTCACAATTAGATTGTCGGCGCGCTGACCGCCGATCAACCCCCGGTTGGGGCCTGCGCCAAAGCTGATGCCCACAGCGCCGTCGGTGGCGCTGGTTCCGTCCTGCACAGGGTTGGCGAGCTGTGTCCCGCTGGCATCATAGCGGGCCACGAAGAGATCGCTTTTGCCGTCAGTCAGCGCCCGAACCGGGTCGCTCTCGGTGTCCGTGACATATCCGCCCACATAGATGTCGCCCAGACGGTTGACTGCGATTGGGCCGGTAGGGTGCGTACTGTCGCCGATCTGTTTGGACCAGAGCAGAGGAGGGAGCGCGTGCGGCGCGTTCTCGGCAGAGGCCACCAGGCCTGCTCTGCCTTTGTCAACATCTGGCCGCGGGGAAGCGTCGAGATGTTGAGTTGAGGGCGCGCAAACCAGAAGGGCCAGTATGATGGGGATGACAATGCGTGCCGGGAAGTACATTCCCTTTTCCTTGTATTTGATAACGGCGAAGCCTTCGCTCAATAGACCGGGGGGAAACTGAGTTTTTGGATCGTGGTTGCAGAAGTATTTGGTTGAGAAAAACTCAGTTTATGTGGTACCCCAAAGTATCGAGAAGATACACGGCGAAATAGGAGATACTTGCGGAGGATTACGGATTGTTCTGTGTCTTTGGGTCGGTCTGTAGTATTTTTGTCAAAAAGTTGACGAGCGCTGGGGAGAGCTGAAAGTGGCTGGTTTCGCCGCTTGCCACCTCTTGAATCTGCCCCCGCCAAAGGGGGGGATCGTCCGGCTGGCCCGGTTCCTGCCAAAGACGGACGACGAGAGAAATCGTGTGGCGGTCGGTCAGGCTGTACATCGCTGCGGTCCTTTGAACATATCGGGTATTGGATATTGGCGAGTGCAAAGGCTCGCACGGTTCAATATCGACTATCTGTCAATCCCACTCCCCAGTCTGACCGGGCGATGTTGATTTTTTGTTAAATGGAGGAGAAATGAGGCAGCAGCCAGCGCCCGTAGATGTCGCCGCCATTGGCGAGAGCAGCCTGGGCTTTGGCCAAGTGAGGGGTGGCATCGTCGCCGCGCTGTTGCGCCAGAACGGCCTGGGCGAGGGCGTGGAGGAAGAGGCCGAGGGGTTTGTCCAGATTGGCCGCAATGTGTTCGGCCTGGGTCAGATGGAATATGGCCCGGGCCGGTTCTGCGCCATTCTTGACATGGGCCAAGACCAGACACAGATGGACGGAGGCCAGCCATTCGGTCGGTTCGATGCTCTCGCCCAGGCGCAATGCTGCCTGCAGATGGCCCAGGGCGCTGGGCCAGTCCCCCGGGCAGGCGTGGGCCAGACCCAGGTGGGTGCGGGCGGCCATCTCCAGCCAACGTTCGCCGGCCTGGGCCCAGGCCGTGGCGGCCCGACTATGCAGCAACTGAGCGCCGATAAAGTCGCCCAGGGCCAGCCGCACATCGCCCAGATTGTTCGAGGAATAGCCGATGGCCGAGGGGTCGTTCTGGGCTTCGGCCAGATGCAGGGAACGCTCGAAGAGGTCTTCGGCCTCGGCCCAGCGCGCCCAGTGGCGAAAGGCCTCGCCCCCGTTGATCAGCACGCCGTGGACGATGTCAAATTCCTTCCAGGGCAGCCTGTGGGTTGTCTCGGTTTTGGGGGGAAGCCAGGGCGCCACCAGACTTTCGGCCCGGCGTGCGTACTGCTCGGACGCGGCCCGATCCGGCATGCCTAAGATCGACCAGCGGGCCAGCGCCCGGGCCGCTTCCAACGGGCCGACCGCCGCGGCCCCCAGCCGCTCGACTTCGGCCACTGCTTCTGCCATCAAGCGGCGGCTCGGCCCCCACTGGCCCAACCGGTCGTAGCCAGAGGCCATTTTGTAGCGCAGACGCACCCGGTCCTCGGCTTCCCAACACTCGGCCTGGGCCTGGGTGAACTGCTCCAATGCCTCGGAATAGCGCCCGGCAGCCGCGTGGAGATCGCCCAGCCGCTCCCGCACCAGCAGACGGTCGGCGGCGGCCGGGTTGAATGCGCCGCTCTCGGCCAGGGCCAGGGCGCGTTCGAAGTGGGCCAGGGCGCCACGGTTGTCGTAGACCTGAAAAGACTGCCAGCCCGCGGCCAGCCGCCAGCGGAAGGCGGTCTCGCTTTCCCCCGCCTGGTCGAAATGGTGGGCCAGGGGCGCGGCCCACCGGGCAGGATCATGCCCGGCCACGGCTTCAATGGCCCGCCCGGCCCGGCTGTGCAGCCAGGCCCGCCGCTGGGCGGGAATGGCGTCGTAGACAGCCTGATGGATCTTGTCGTGGCCAAAGCGGTAGCGGTCGCCCGTCTCTTCGTGGAGCAACATGCCCTGCACCAGCCGGTCCAACTGGTCAAAGAGCCGGTGGGGATGCCAGCCCCGCATCTTGGCCAGCAACCGCCGTTGGAAGAGGGGGCCAAGCACCGCGGCGGCCTCCAACACCTGGCGTTCGGCCTGATCCAGCCTGGCCAACCGACGATGGATCACCTGCAAGACGGTGGAGGGGGTGGTCCCCTTGGCTTCCCGGAAAAAGTCGGGGGCAGGGGTTTGCCATTCGCCCTGGCTATCCACCCGCAGCAGACCGTCCTCAAACAGGGATTGGAGCTGGGAAAGCAGAAAGAGCGGGTTGCCGTCGCTTTCCCGGTGCAGCCAGTGGCCTAGCAGAGCGCCCGTCTCATCCATGCCAGAGAGTTCCCGGCACAGATCGATACAGGCTTCCGGGGAGAGACGTTCGACCTCCACCCGCTGCAACAGGCGATGGCGTTGGCAGGCGGCCAGAAATTCGGCAAGGGCTGGGCTATGCGTCTCTTCCCCGCGCAGGGTGAGCAGAAGGAGAAACGGCTCTTGGGGCAGACGGGGCAGGAGATGGGTGAGGAATTCCAGGGTGGCTGGGTCGGCCCACTGGATGTCGTCAAAGAAGAGGATCAGTTGGGGGCGTGTACCGCGCAGGGCCAGCAGCAGGCCGGCCAGGGCGTCAAAGAGACGTGTGCGGGCGGCGCGTTGGGCCAGGGCCGCCAGGGGAGGCGTCCTCGGCTCGGCCTGTTGCAGTTGCGGCAAGAGATCGCCAAGTATCTGCTGGGCGTCGGGGCTGATGGTCTCCGGGCTGGCCGGCGTTTCGTGCAGGGCAGCGTTCAGCGCGCCCAGGAGAGGCTGTAGCGGCAGCGCGCCTTCCACCACCACCTGTTCGCAGAGGGTGCGGCTGCCCTGTTGTTGCCACAGGCGGACGGCTTCCTCGGCCAGCCGGCTCTTGCCGGCGCCGGCTTCGCCCTCTATCAGCAACACCCTCCCCGGGTCGCGCTGGGGGGCCAGCAGTTGCGCCAGCTCCGCTTCTCGCCCCACAAAGGGCAGTCGCGCCCAGGAGAGAGGAACGTGGCGGGCGCGTTCCAAAATGGCGGGTGTGGGATAACGAACGGCGGCTTCCTCGCTGCCCACCGCCCGGTTTTCGATCTGCTGCCGGATGCGCTCGGTTTCGGGCAGGGGCGGGACGCCCATCTCCTGGCCCAGCGCCGCCGCGCACTCGACGTAGACCTGCAACGCCCTGGCCTGGTCTCCCGCGTGGTAGTGGTAGAGCATCAACTGCCGCCAGACGCTCTCCCGGCAGCGGTCCGCGGTCAGCACCTCCCGGCAGAGGACGACGGCCCGCTGGTAGCGGCCTATGTGGGCGCAGGCGTCGGCCAGGCGGGTGAGCAGGGCAAAGTATTGCTCGCGCAGCCGTTCCCGCTCTGCTGTGGCCCAATCGGCATAGGGTTCTGCGGCCAGATAGTCGCCCCGATAGAGCGCCTTGGCCTCTTCGCCCAGGGTGAGACGGGTGTGGGGCGTGGTTGTGTTGGGGCTGGCCGCCAGGTCGCCGCACAACCGGTCGAAGCGGTCCGCGTCCAGACAGTAGTCGGCCTGCAGATTCCAGGCGTAGCCGGATGGGGTGGTCAACACAAACGCGGAGTCGGCCCGGGGCGGCAGATCTGGTTCCAGGGTCCGACGCAGCTGGCTGACAGCCACCCGCAGGCTGCGGTCGGCTTTGGCCGGGGGCAGATGGGGCCAAAGCCATTCCATCACCTGTTCCCGGTGGGGGGGAGCGCTGCGGCGGGTGAGCAGAAGCTGGCAGAGGAGTCGATTCTTTTGGTTCTTCCAGGCTGTGGGCGGCAGTTCTTGGCCATTGGGGATCAGGCAAAAGTCGCCCAGGGTGCAGATGATCAGAGACATGGCACGGGTCGCTTTGATCCGGTGTGGGCCAAGGGGGAAGTGTACGGAGCATACCCTGGCGCGCCAGGAATGTCAAGGCCATTTTTGCTGGCGTGGCAGAGCCTGGGGTACGAATTCTAGGATCGAAGCAGCCCCTGGCTTACTACATCCAGTAGGCCAGGGGCTGCTTCGCCGGGATAAACTGTGATTTGTGCGCCCT
>CAZKEX010000091.1:0-13728 GCA_964551895.1 uncultured Caldilineaceae bacterium
GCCCTGCCTGCTCTCCCAGAGAGCGCCATCGCAGAGAAGATTGTATCCGCTCCCCGGGGCATCGCCTACAAAGCCCCCCGGCAAGCCACGGATCTGCTTGCCCTGGAGCAGAACCTGCTGCCCCCCTCCTCCTCGGCCAGTCAGAGCGGCGGGGAATTGAGCGCGCCAGATGCCATTCCGCCGACCAGGGAGAGCGATACGGAAGCCGCTGCCACCCCCGCTGACGCAGCAGACCACGCAACTGAATCACTTTCCATCAGCCAGACAGGCCCGATGGTCTTCAGCCCCCAGTCCGTTGCGGCGGATCTGGGCATCACGGTCACAGCCCCCATGAGCGCGGCCTATGGCGCAGTCGTCACCTACACAATCGTCGTCTCCAACGCCGGTCCGGCCACGGCGGCGGAGACCAAGATGACCCAGTCTCTCCCGGCCAACGGCGTCTTTGCCAGCGGCACATCCGGCTGTGTCAGCAAGGATCGGGAGACCGTCGAGTGTAACGTGGGTTCTCTGGCGGCCAACGAGAGCCGCACCCTCCAGGTGAATGTCACCATGAAGGGCAACGGTGTGGTCACCACCACTGTCAAGGCGACGAACGCTGGCACCACGGACCCAGGCGGTCTGGAAGCCGAGGCCAAGGCCGGGGTGACCGTCACCTCCGCCAGCCGCAGCACCCAGGAAGTGGGCAAGATCGTGGTGGCGGCCAACAGCTTCGAGACGGTCGCCGGCCAGGTGGAAGCATCCGGCGCGGTGGAGATCGGCTTCAAGGAAGAGGGCAAGGACCCTGTCTTCCATCTCAAGCTGGGGCCGGAGGACAACCTGACCTGGACCACCGGCGCCGAAACCCTGAACGGCAGCGGCCATCTGGCCCAAATCCTGGAGGACTACAATCTCTTCCAGGGTGATTTCACCGCGGACGGCTCCGCGGACAGCCCCCTGATCGTGGCGGCAGAGGGGGTCACCCACACCCTGACAGAGTTGGGCGGCTTCTCCCTTGTGGGCAAGGCCGTCATCACCCAGGTCGCCGTCATCAGCGGCACGGCCTCTGTTTCGGCCACCATCGACTTTGCCCAGCCCGGTGTGACCACCGACACCCAGAAATCCCTGGTGGCGTTGATCAAGCCCGGCGGCCAAGTGGAGGGCACCTTCAAGGACTTCTCCATGGTCCTGGCGGGGATCAAAGTGGAGGTGGAAAAGGCCGTCATCACCGACGAAGCCATCACCGTGGAGAACGCCACCCTCAGCCTGCCCAAGCAGTTGGGCGAGACCCAAGGCGTACTCTCCAAGATGGTGATCAAGCCCAAGGGCATCACCTTCGGCGGGGCCGGGGTCAAAGTGCCCATGCCCAATATCTATCCTGTGGGCAAGCCCGTGACGACCACCGTCACTGGGGCTGCTCGCACCCCTGTGTACGCATCGATTGCGCTCTCCAACACAACCCCGACCACGCCGACCATCGCCCTGGTGGACAACAGCGCCACCATCGGCATCGATGACGGCAAGATCGGTCTGCAACTTGAGGGCACATTGCAGCTCTGGCTGCCCCAGAACCACCGGAAGATCGGCGTCGAGTTTTCTCTCAACGAAGCGGGCGAACTGGAGGCCAGCGTCAAGCAGATCGACCTGACCATCGCCGGGCAGGCCTTGGTCATGAAGAAGGTGAAGCTGACCAACGACGGCTTGACCGTTGCCGAGGCCAACCTGACTATCCAGGGCCAAGAGAAGAAGAACCGGGACCAGCAGATGGCCGCGCGCCTGCACAAGATGGCCCCGGATGTGGATGCCGCCGCCATCGCGGCGGAGCAGAGCAGCAAGAAACTCACTGTCGTGGTCAAGAACGTAACCATTGACGGGACTGGCATCAAGATCGGTGGCGCAGGCATCACCAACTATCTGCCCGACCTCAAGGTCGGATCTGTCGCCACCTTCACCAAGATGGAATTCGGCGTGGTCATCACCAACCCCACGGGTGACGCTGCGTTGGAGTTGCAGATCAAGGGTATCCTCAAGATCAACCTCAAGGACAACGACCAGGAGATCAAGTTCAGCGCCAAGCGGGACAAAGATGGCAAGTTCTCCGGCACCCTGGAAGAGTTGACCATGACCGTGGCCAAGTCCGCCCTGGTCCTGAGCGAGGTGACCTTTGACGACAGCGGCATCAAGGCCAAATCCGCCGAGCTGACCCTGCCCCCGGCGCTCAATTCGGCCAAGGCCACAGTCAACGGCGTCCAGATCGACTCCAACGGCCTCTCTTTCGGCGACGCCAACGCCAAGATCCCCGTCGAATTCACCATCGGCAAGACCGACGGCTCAAACAAGATCTCGGTCAAGGGCGATCTGACCCTGGCCCTGGCCAAGGACCGCACCTACGGCTACGGCATCGAGGGCACGGTGACGGTGAAGGTCGCCGCCCAGACCGCCGAGGCCAACGGCCAACTGCGCATGGACAGCAACGGGGCCGTCCGCGGCTCTGTGGACGGGCTGAAAGTGACCGTGGCTGGCATGGAGGTGGCCCTCAAGTCCGCTTCCATCGAGGACGGCAAGATCAAGGCCGGTGAAGCCACCCTGTCTGTGCCCAAGTCCTGGGGCGGGCTCTCCGCCACGGTCTACCAACTGGAGATCAGCGACGACGACGTCTCCATCGGCGGCGGCGCGTTCAAGCTGCCGGAGATCAAGGCTGGGGACATGGTCCTCTCCCTGGAGGGCAAGCTGAAGAAGGAAGGCGCCGGCTATGTGATCGCCGCCGGCGGCAAGCTGAAGATGCCCAACATGGGCGGCGCGGGCTGTTCCGGCCTGGCCGTGGCCGTGGAGATCTACGCGGACAGCAACCAGACTGTGGTCATGAAGATCGAACCCATGGACCCAGAGCAGATCGAGACCTTCGAACTGCGCAAAGTCAGCGTTACGCTGGAATGCACCATCCCTCTGGGGGCTAGCGGCTTTGACCTGACGTCCATCAGCGGTACGGTCACCCTCTCTGCCAACGTCACCAAGATCGACGTCAAGGTGGAGATGCAGAGCAAGCTGCGGGTTGGCTCCTTCAACGCCCTGACCGCCAACGGCGACATGGGCATCGAATATGTCAAGAACCCCTACAAGTTCGAGATCGGCATCGGCGCCTCCATGAAGATCTTCTCCATGTTCGAGGCGGCCCGAGCCAGAGCCTCCATGCGCTTCACCGACGGCGACGTGCCCTTCCTCTTCAAGGCGGAGCTGAACATCAACGCCGTGATCGCCAAGGGCGAGGTGAAGCTGGCCGCCTGGACCAAGGACGACAGCTTCCACCTGACCGGCCGCATCTATGGCGAGGTTGGGGTGCGTCGCGGCGCCCTGGTGGATAGCTGTTGGACGATCAGATTCTGGGGCTACAGCAAGCGCATCTGCCTACGCATCCCGCCCCAAGATCTCTTCATCAGCGCCACGATGGAGTTCGGCGAGTTCCAGAAGAGCGGCGGATCGACCTGGGGCTTCAAGGCTGGGGTTCGTGTTGCCGGTAAGAATTACGGCATCTACGTAGACACCGACGGGCGCTTCCGTGTGGGCAATGTGGATCAATACCGGCTCGTCGATACACCAACCCTGCTGCGGGCCAGACGCATCCACGAGCGCATCGCATCCGGCCAGTTGGCCCGGGCTGCCCTCACCGCCGAGGAGCTGGACCTCTTCACGGCCTACAGCTTCAACGCCGACGGCAGCATCACCGTGGATGTGACCAACCTGACCCAGCACGGCGACATCGGCGTCTCCATCATCCGCCAGCCCGACGACACGGATGTGGTCATCAGCCTGCTCCGACCGGACGGCCTGATGATTTCGCCCGCCAACCTGCCCAGCAATGTGACCTTCGAGGAGACTTTCGTCTCTGGCGAAGATATGCTGGACCCGGAGACCGGGGAACCCACACCGGCCAACGAAGTGCCACCTGTCGTCCAGACAGTGATGAATGTGACCGACGCCCAGCTTGGCGAATGGAAGCTGGTTCTCAGCCGCCAACCCACCTACGACTTCATTGTCAATGTGGACGGCACGGTCTATGGCCCCCCGGTGGAGAAGATGGCCGTCTCCGGCAAGGAGACCCTGGATAACCAGGTCTCCCTGACCTGGACTCAGACGACGGAGCTGACCTCCACCGTCACCGTCCACGCCATGCAGGGACCGCTGACCACCACGGCCAGCTACACGGACACCCAGCAGATCACCGATGCGTCGGGCATCACCGCCTCTCAGGTGGTGACCACCGACCTGGGCGAGGTCACCCAGTTCAGCGGCCTGCCCGTGACCCAGTTCACCTATCTGCCCGGCACGCAGACGCCCACCGAATCCCTGGATCTCTCGGCCCTGCGCAGCGGCACCTATACCTTGTGGCTGGAGGTGGACGACGGGCGCAACCCGCCCACCCGCAAGCACTTCCCCGGCCAGGTGACGGTCTGGCACAACTGGACCGATAGCTGGGCGGCCAACCTCCAGGTGACGCCGGCCCTGGGCGGTCTCCAGGTGGCCTGGGACAGACATGCCAACCCAGACGTGGATGGCTACGAGATCGAACTGACCGCCATCGGTAACAGCACGGATGCGGATACCTTCATCCTGGACCTGGGTGAGAGCATCTCGGAGACGGTGACGGGCCTCTCGGCCCAGCAGGCCTACTCTGTGACCGTGGCCGGCTATGATACGGGCACGGGGCGCACCTCCGTCTCGGAAGCGGTGCGGGCGACGCCTCTGAACGCGCCCTTCACCTTCGGGGCCACGCCCACGGCGCTGACCGTGAACGGCGGCAGCGGCGGCACGGTAGACCTGCAACTCACCTCCACCGTGGATCCCTACCCGGACTGGATCTTCCTGGACATCGCTGACCTGCCCGAGGGCTTTGACTACGCCCTGCCCGCGGACATTGTGACCCCCACAGTGGCCGGGGTGCAGGCCAGCCTCATCATCACCCCCAGCGGGGACCTGCCCGGCGGCGTCTACACCGTCACCGTGGAGGCATCCTCCAGCGGCGATGTGAAACAGGTGAGCGTGCCTGTGACGGTCAACGAGCCCTCCTTCGCCCTGAAGGCGGACAAGAGCAGCGTCAGCCTGGCCCAAGGCGCCAGCCAGTCCATCGTCATCGACGCCACCTATCAGAACGGCGAGCAGGATATCATCGAGCTGTTCGTGGACGAGATCCCCCTGGGCGTGGACTGGTCCGTGGACCGAGAGCGCTTTGGCCCGGGCGAAAGCGCCACCCTGGTCATCACGGCCACCGACTATGCCCTGCCCGGCGACTACCAGATCGGCTTGGCCGGTGTGGACTTCACCCAGGAGAAGCTCCTGACCCTGCCCCTGAGCGTGGGCGGCTTCGACCTGATCGCCTTCCAGCCCGCAGCCGATCCCCAGGACGATCCCCTGTGGGACTTCGACCGCTGGAACACACAGCCGGGCGCCCAGGTGCAATTCCATGCCCTGGTGGACGGCGCCAACTGGCCCGACCCGATAAGCATCACCCTGGATCCCGCTTTCCAGAGTGACGACCTGCTGGTGGAGCTCTCCACGTCCTCGGCGGCCGTCTCCACAGCGGTGACGGCGACAGTCACCGTCCTGCCGGAAGCACGCGCCGGGCGCTACACGATCCCGCTGGTGGCGTCCAGCCAAGGCGTGACCCGGACCCTCTCCTTCTATGTCACCGTCAACGGGGACCCCTATCCCACGGACCTCAAGGCATTCGTGGCCGACGGCCCGGACGGTCTGGAGGTCGTGGCCGGGGAACCCTTCACCCTGACAGGGGCGATCTACAACGGCGGCTATAAGACATACGACAACTCCGACAATATCTACATGTTGTTCTGGACACCACAGGAATACCGGCCAGCTCTCCTCAGCAAAGTGGAGGGGCCCGGGTGCCTAACGTTTGACGATTCAGGCCATCGAGTACTCGCTTGTGGCCCTTACTATCCCTTCGAGCCGGGTACCCAAAGCCCTGAGGCGTCCTACCTGTTTGAGGTGACACCTCAGGCCGCCGACGGAACGCTGGTCAATCTGCAACTGATGGCGTCGAGCAACCTCTATGCCGCCCGGTATCGCTCAGACCCAGCGGACACACTGCCCCTGGAACTCCGGGTAATCCGCCGCTCGGATCTCTCCCTGCAGGCTACGGCCACGTCGGCCCTGGCTGGCGAGTCCATGACCTATACGGCCACCGTCACCCAGAACGGACCCTCGGACGCGGACGACGTGCAGGTGGAATTCTTCCTGCCCAGCGGCGTGGCCCTGGCTTCGGCCAGCCCCGGCTGCACCCAGCAGGCCGAGTTGATCACCTGTGTGGTGGGCGCTCTCTCGGTTTCGTCGCCGCTCGAACGGGCGGGCTTGAGCAATCAGGCCACGGTGACGGCCACCGTGACTGTACAGCCGGATCAGCGGGACATGTTGGAGACGTTGGTCATCGCCAGCAGCGCTTCCGAGGACCCGGACTTCAACAACAACTACGTCTTCATCGACAGCCCGGTGGACGCCCAGGCGACCCTGGCCGTGTCCATCACGACCCAGGCCATCAGCGCCACCGAGGGCGACAGTGTGGACTACACGATTGTCGTCACCAACCTGGGACCGTCCCAGGCCACGGATGTGGATGTGGCCGTGGTGATCCCCGACATCCTGGACATCACCGACTTCCTGGTCAACGATGTGCCCAGCCAGGCCGATGAACTGAATGTGAACCCCGGCGACAGCATCACCCTGACCGTGACGGCCCTGACCCTGGAGGACAGCAACGGCGAGGCCCTGCTGGTGGATGCCGAAGCGGACGCCTGGGAGTCGGCGGTGGTTACAGACAGCAACCGTAGCCTGATCGTGGCCAACGCTGATCCCACCGCGGTCTTCAGCGACACGATGGCAGTCAACGAGGGCGAATGGGGCATCCTCAGCGTGCTGGTGGATGATCCCGGCGTCTTCGACGGCCTGGCTGTGACCTGGGATCTGGACGACGACGGTGACTTCGACGACGGCAACGACGCCCGAGTCCTCTTCGACGCCCGTGCCATCGACGGCCCGGCCACCCGGCCGGTTGCCGTGAAGGTAGAGGACGACGACGGCGGCATGGTCACCATCACCGGCACGGTCACCATCGTCAACGTGGCCCCTGTGGTGGAGAGCCAGCCTCGACAGCGCGGCCCATACAACGAACCCTTCGTCATCGACTTCGACTTCGTGGACACTGCTCCTGGCGACACGCACACCGCCCAGGTGGATTGGGGCGACGGCACGGTGGACAATGTGCCGGTGGTCCTGCGCAGCGCCCAGAGCCAGGCGTCTCACACCTACAACAAGGTGGGCGACTTCACGGTCAAGGTCTGTGTGACCGACGACAACGGCGGCAAGGGGTGCGCCGAGATCGCGGCCCAGGCGGCTTGCCAGGAGAACGGACTCCAGGCCCGCTTCGACCGCATCGGCGGCACAACCACCGTGGCCCTGAGCAATCCCACCGGCTCGGTCGCCATCCCGGCCGGCATGCCCTTCACCCTCTACCGAGATGGTGTCGTCGTCCAAACCCAGACCCTGGCCGCAGAACTGGCCGTGAGCAAGACCACGACCCTGAACTTCAGCCTGACCGACTATCAGCCCGTCACCCAGACCCTGCGTCTGGTCGTGGATGACAACGGCAGCGGCGTCAAGACCACACCGCTCTGCTCCGGCACAGTGGAGAAGGCGGTCAGCCCTGCAACCACAACGACAACCACGTACTTCTTCCCCTTCATCTTCAAGAATGGGAACGGGTTGGCCACGCCGTAGCGGTTGACCTGGAGCTTTGGTCTCCCCGGCAGCAGGATCCTGCTGCCGGGGAGACCGGTTCTGTCACCCTGACGGCGGATGAATGCCCTGTCAACCCATCGCTTCAACCTTCTCCATTTTCTATTCTCAATTTTCCATTGTTCTTCTCCCCACCCCGCCACCTGCCTCCACCGATCCGCCTCATCGCTCCAAAAGGCGCTGATCTGTGACCAAGGGGCCAGGACAGCCTGGATCTTCGCCGCCACCGCCGCGGGGGTGAGGGGGATGACCTGGGATCACCAGCGGCCTGCTTGCCCCCTGCGGCCTTCTCCACGGCCTCGGCCTTTTGGCCGTAGAAAAAGTCCTCGTAATAGTTTAGCCTCGCCCGACATCCCCACTGCCACCAGCCAGATGATCTGTGATCCACAGGGTTGCTCGCGCCCAATGGGACCACCGTTCGATGGCACACTGCTTTTCTACTTTTGGCAATGGTTGCAGATACAACCAATCACCCCTATAATATCTGAAGTGACCGTCTGTTCCTACAGTTGCGGTTCCCAGAAATGGCGTTCACTGCCTCAATCCCCTTTTTGACCCTGTCCAAGGTGTCCCTGTCCAACCACCCAGTTAAGACCACTGTCCGACCATCCAACCGCTTTAACCTATCTGTTCGTGCAGAGTTATCACATTGGTATCCACCACAAAGGAGAAAAAGATGCGCAAATTTCGATTGTTGCCTGTTCTGTCGGCCTTGCTGATTTTGGGGCTGATCTTTGGGGCCTGTGCCGCGCCGCCCCCCACCGTGGCCCCGGCCGCGGAGTCCGGGGCCGCCCCGGCCCCTGCCGCCGCCGAGCCGGTCACGTTGACCTGGGCCTTGTGGGGCAGCCCGGAAGAAGTCGTCTCCCACCAGCGGGTGGCCGACGCCTTCATGGCCGAACACCCAGAGATCGCGATCGAGATCTGGAACCAGCCCTGGGGCGACTACTTCACCAAGATCCAGGCCCTGTGGGCCAGCGGTGATTCGGCGTCCATTCCCGACATTGCCTTCCTGTGGCCCACCCCCCAATACGCAGCCGAAGGGGTGTTGGAAAATCTTGACCCCTGGATCGAGAAGAGCGGCTATGACCTGAACGACTATTGGCCCGCCCTGCTCGAATCGGCTATGCTCGACGGCAGCGTCTACGGCTTCCCCCGGGACATCGGTCTGGAAGTGTTGTACTACAATAAGGATATGTTCGATGCGGCCGGCCAGGCCTATCCCGACGACAGTTGGACCTGGGACGACCTGACCGCGGCGGCAACCGCTCTGGCCGTGCCCGGCGAAACCTATGCCCTGGGCATGGAAGGTGGCAAGTTCCAGTTGTGGGTCGGCCAAAATGGCGGCTCCATCCTGGATGACATGCGCAACCCGTCCAAATGCACCCTGACCGAGCCTGCCGCCATCGCTGGTCTGCAATTCTTTGCGGACATGATGGACAGCGGCCTGGCCATGCGGGACGCGGATCTGGGCCAGGCCGGCGGCGACGCTGGGGTCTTCCAGAGCGGCCAAGCGGCCATGATCATCCAGAACAGCAGCCGGGTGGGGGCCTTCAACGCCGCCGGCATGAACTATGATGTGGCCGTCGTGCCCATCCCCGAAGGGGGCCAACGCTCCGCCAGCGCCGGTGGCGCGGCCTGGGTGATGAGCGCAGGCAGCGACGACAAGGACGCCGCTTGGACCTTCCTGAGCTGGCTGCAAAGCACGGACGGCGGCCAGGGCATCTACACCCGCGCCGGCGAGATCTTCCCGGCCCTGCGCTCCACCGCCCGCTCAGACGCCTTCCTGGCCCAGGATGCGCCCCCGGCCAACCGCCAGGCCTTCCTGACCGAGGGTGACAATGCCAAGGTTGGCCGTTTCGGCTACTTTCCCGAATGGGGCGAGCTGGACGGCTCCATTATCAGCCCCGGCATCCAGAGCATCTGGTCCGGTGACGCCACAGTGGAAGCCGCGGTTGCGAGCATCTGTGAGCAGGTGGATGCCTTCTTGGCTGAGAACGGGTATCCGAAACCGTAACGTAATGAGTGATGAGTAATGAGTAATTCGTGATGCACCAGGCGCTTTAGCGTTCCAGGTAGGTTCGGGGCGCTAGAGCGCTTGGTGCGAATGGACCCTGTGCCTATGAGCGTACAAACAACCCAACGCAATCGACCCTTTCGCTGGCGGCCTGACCAACAGTGGGAGGCCTATCTCTTTTTGTTGCCTAGTCTGGCTGGCTTTTCGATCTTTGTGGCGCTGGCCGTGGTGGCCTCCTTGGGCATCAGCTTTTCCGATTGGGGGCTGACTGGCTTCAAGGATTTTGCCGGCTGGTCCAACTATCAGGCCCTCTTCCGGGACCCGATTTTTGGGAAGAGCCTGCGCAACACGGGCTTCTATTTGGTGACCATCGTGCCCATGCAGTTGGGCTTTGGGTTGCTCTTGGCCCTGGCCTTGAATCAGGCCGTGCGGGGCCAGATGCTCTATCGGCTGATCTACTTCATGCCTGTGGTCACCACCATTGTGGCCGGGGCGATTGTCTTTCGGCTGATCTTGAGCACCAATGGTCCCCTGAACGGCGCCATCATGGGCATGGCGGATCTGCTGGGCCTGTCGATTGATGCGCCCAACTGGCTGGGCAGCAGCCGCTATACCAAATGGTCCGTGGTGATGTTGACCCTGTGGAAAAATACGGGCTTTACTATGGTGATCTATCTGGCGGCCCTGCAAGGCGTGCCCCAGGAACTCTACGACGCGGCCATGGCCGATGGGGCCACAGCCTGGCAACGCATGCGCCATGTCACCCTGCCCATGATCAGCCCGACCACCTTTTTCCTCTTTGTCTTTCAGGCCATCGGCGCCTTCCAACTCTTCACCGAGCCCTTTGTGATGACCCAGGGCGGCCCGGCCAACGCCTCGTTGAGTGTGGTCCAATACATCTACTACGCCGCCTTCCGGGACATCCGCATGGACAAGGCCTCGGCTATGGCCTGGGTACTCTTCCTCTTCATCTTCGCCTTCACCTGGTTCCAGAATCGTATGCAACAGCGCTGGGTCTATTACGAGACGGAATAGGGAGAAGGACAACTCTTAACCGCCGAGAACGCGGAGGTGGCGCGGAGGACGCGGAGAAAAACTTTGCTTTTCTTTGCGTTCTTTGCGCCTTTGCGGTGAAAATTATCTATTCGAAAAGAAATCTATCCCAGGGTTGACATGACCGATCTTTCCGCTTCATCCAATCGACGTCCATCCCGATCTGGGGGCCTGGCTGGCCGGCTTGGGCTGCACAGCGCCATGATCCTGGGCACGGCCATCATGGTGGCCCCCTTTTTGGTCATGTTGGTGGTCTCGCTGGTGCCCACCAAGGCCTTCATGGCCCGGGACTTTGGCCTGGACCAGTTTAGCTTGGACAACTATTTCAAACTTTTCCGCACCATCCCCTTTGGCCGCTACTACCTCAACAGCGTCTTGGTCTCGGTGACGGTGACGGTGTTGCGGATTCTGATTTCGTCCTTGGCCGCCTTTGCCTTTGGCCGCCTGCGCTTCCGGGGTCGGGAAGCGCTCTTCATGCTCTATCTGGCCACCCTGATGATCCCCTTCCCCGTCACCCTGATCCCCAACTTTTTGATCATCCGCAACTTTGGCTGGTACGACAGCTATTTCGCCCTGATCGTGCCCGGCCTCTTTGATGTGTTGAGCACTTTCCTGTTGCGCCAATACTATCGGGGCATCCCCCTGGAGATGGACGAGGCCGCCCGTATGGATGGGGCGTCCAGTTTGCGTATTTGGGCGCAGATCATCCTGCCCCTCAGCGGGCCGGTGATGGCGGCCCTGGCCATCTTCGCCTTCCAGGCGGTGTGGAACGACTTCCTCTGGCCCTTGGTGGTGACCACATCGGACGAGATGCGCACGATTCCCGTGGGGCTGGCGGCGTTGGTGGGCCAATATAGCACGGAGTGGGGACTGCTCATGGCCGGGTCGGTGATCGCCCTGCTGCCCGTGCTGATCATCTACATGCTGGGCCAGAATTGGTTTGTCAAGGGCATCACCCTCAGCGGCATGGGCGGGCGGTGAGCTTGATGGCCGGGCAGGATCTCCTGGCCCAGGTGGTGGGGCGCATGGATGGCCAGGCCACGCTGTTGCGGGCCTGGCCCCTGGCCGGGGGCGTCTCGGCCCAGGTGATGGGGTTGGAGATCCAAGCCGGGGACGGGGCCATTCAAAAGCGGGTCCTGCGTCGCCACGGCCAGGCGGACCTGCGGGGCAACCCACAGATTGCGGCGGATGAGTTTCGGCTGCTCTCCATCCTGCACCGGGCTGGCCTGCCCGTGGCTCTCCCCCGTTTTCTGGATGCAGCCTGTGATCTGCTGCCTACCCCATACTTGATCATCGACTTTCTGGACGGCGAGACTGACTTTTCGCCCAGCCCCTCGCCCGACCGCCCCCACGCCCTTGCCGCAGGGTTGGCCCAGATACACCAGATCGATCTTGACCAGGCTACCCTCTTCTTTTTGCCCAATCCACCGCCCCAGCCCGACGAACCGCCCCGGCGCAACGGACTGGCTTTGTTACACGGGGACTTTTGGCCGGGCAATGTGCTGTGGCAGGATGGGGTGGTGGCGGGGATCATCGATTGGGAGGATGCCCGCCTGGGCGACCCGGTGGCCGACGTGGCCAACAGCCGGTTGGAGATCCTGTGGGCCTATGGCGGGGAGGCCATGACTGCCTTCACCCAGGGCTATGCGGCGCTCAACCCCCTGGATTTTACAGAGCTGCCCCGCTGGGACCGGTGGATCGCCCAATCCAAGGCCGCCAAGATCGGCGATTGGGGGCTGGATGAGATCACCGAGCAAGCCATGCGCCGGGCGCTGGCCTGGTTTGTGGATCAAGACGTACCACGTCATAAGTAACACCTAACCCTGCCCAGAGAGAGGAGTCTCCCTATGAGCTTGTCCCGCCCAGATCTCAGTGGTATCGCCCCAGAGCTATTGGCCTATATCGAAGCCCTGGAATCGGCGCTGAAAGCGGCCCTGGAAGCGGCCCAATCCAGCAGCTCCCCCCGTTCCTATCGGGCGGACGCGGAGCCGGATCCCAGCGAGCCGCCCACCACCCGCAACGTGATCACCATCAGCCGATCCGGCATGGCCAAGCGCACGCCCCGTCACCACTATACCCGGCAGCGGCGAGGCGGCATGGGGGTCTTCGACCTGGATTCGGGGGAGGACGATCCCCCGGCTTTCCTGGCCGAGGCGGACGAGGGCCAAGGGCTGATCCTGCTGACCGACCAGGGCCGGGCTTTCCGGCTGCGGGTGGGGGATCTGGAGGAGTCCCCCGTGCGGGCCAAGGGTGTTTCCCTGCCCCAGCGCCTCGGTTTTCGGGCAGATGAACGGCTGGCCGGGGTGCAGGCAGATGGGGACGGCACCCACCTGATCCTGGTCACAGAGCGGGGGCAGGTGCGTCGTTTCGCCGCCCATTTGGTCGGCCCGGCGTTGCGACCGGGCACCGCGCTCTACGATCCCAGGGATGGGGGGTCCGTGGCCGCCCTGTGTTGGAGCAAGGGCGCGGCGGATCTCTTCATCGCCACCCGCCAAGGCAAGGCCATCCGCTTTAGCGAGCGCCAGGTGCCCGTGCGGGGCTGTCTGGGCATCCGCCTGGACCGGGACGACGCCGTGTGTGGCGTGGCCGCGGTGGACGAGGAGAGCGGCGTCTTTCTGATCGAACCGGAGGGCAAGGGTACCATCCGCCAGATGGGGGGATTCAGCGCAAACAAATCACCGGGCAGCGGGGGCAAAACCGCCATGAAGACCGATATTCTGATAACCGCCGTGGGGGTAAAGCCGGACCAGGACGTTTTCGTGATCTCCCGGCTGGGCAAGATCATCCGCTTCCCCGCGGAGGAGGTGCCGCCCAAGGAAGGCGTGGTCCAGGGGGTCAACTGCATGTCCCTGCGGGCGGACGAGGTGGTGGCGGTGGCGGTG
>CAZKEX010000092.1:0-13717 GCA_964551895.1 uncultured Caldilineaceae bacterium
CATGAGCAACTACGCACATCCCGAAGTCCTGGTCAGCACCGACTGGGTGGCCGAGCATTTGAACGATCCCAAGGTGCGCCTGGTGGAGAGCAACGAAGATCCCCTGTTGTACGAGGTCGGCCACATCCCCGGCGCGGTGAAGATCGACTGGCAGGCGGATCTGAACGATCCCACGGTGCGGGACTATATCGGCAAGGCCGAGTTCGAGGCCTTGCTGGGCCGGCTGGGCATCGACAACGAGACCACGGTGGTCTTCTACGGGGACAAGAACAACTGGTGGGCCACCTATGCCTTCTGGGTCTTCAAGCTCTTCGGCTTCAAGAATGGCAAGGTGATGAACGGCGGGCGCACCAAGTGGGTGGCCGAGGGCCGGGAGATCACCCGGGAGAAGGTCAGCTATCCCGCCACCACCTTCACCGCGGAGGAGCGGGACGACGCCCCCATTCGGGCCTATCTGTCCGAGGTGTTGGCCCATCAGAACGCGGACCTGCCCCTGGTGGACGTGCGCAGCCCTGCCGAATATCGGGGCGATTTGCTGCATATGGCCGACTATCCCCAGGAGGGCACCCTGCGGGGCGGCCATATCAAGGGGGCGCGCAACGTGCCCTGGGCCAGGGCGGCCAACCCAGATGGCACCTTCAAGAGCGCGGACGAGCTGCGGGCCATCTACGAGGAAGAGCAGGGGCTTTCGCCGGACGACACCATCATCGCCTATTGCCGCATCGGCGAGCGCAGCAGCCACAGTTGGTTCGTACTCAAATATCTGCTGGGCTACAAAGACATCCGCAACTACGACGGCTCCTGGACCGAATGGGGCAATGCGGTGCGCATGCCGATTGAGAGGTAGGCGAGGGGCGAATTGCGAGGGGCGAGTTGTGGACGATGAAAAGGGCGGGGATGGTGATCAAGTTGATCACCATCCCCGCCCTTTTTGTTTCAACCTCCAGGGCTGCCTACCCCCTCGCCCCTCGCAATTCGCCCCTCGCCCCCCTCACTCAATCCGCCGCACTTCCATGCCCGGTGGGGGGACGAAGATGAAGGTTTTGGGGTCGATCTCCTGGTTGAAGCGCACGTCGGTGAAGGTGATCTCCAGGCCGCCGGGGGTTTTGACCCCCAGGGGATAGTAGGTCTCCTGGTCCAGCCACAGGGTGAGGACCCCGGCGGGCAGGATGCCCACGGCCTGGGGCAGGTTCATCTCCATGTGATGCACGTCCCGGCCGGCCATCTTTTCCCGGCCCACATAGTTGAAGGCGTCCGCCTTGGGGAGGGCGGCCAGGATCTCTTCGGGCATGGCCTCCAGCAAGTTGCTGCCGGTCAGCGCGCCCACCTCCGGAACAAAGGTTTGGCGGTCGGCGATGAGGGTCACGTCCAGGGCGGGCACGTAGTACCAGGCCTCGGTTTCGTTGAGGACGACGATCATGTCCTTGTATTCCGCTGGGCCTTCCTCGGTCTCGGCCCGCAGGAAGGTGGGGCGTTGCACCCACAGTTCGTCCTTCAGCAGATCCTCGCCCACCCGGATCTCCACCTTGCCCATCACCGTGCGCACCTGGGGCAGACGGCGGGCCATCTCCTTGGCGGTCTTTGCCGCGTCCGGCCCGCCGCCGCAGCCGGCCAGGACAAGGGTCAGCAAGAGTAGGGTCAATCGTTTCCATTTTGACATGGGATGTCCTTATGTATCGAATATCGTGTGTTGAGTCGTTTTTTGCCCAAAGAGACGGACCATTTTTAGCAACTCCACAACCACAATGATGCTGAAGCCCACGCCGATGGCCACCAGCCAATCCTGGGCAGTCAGGGGGACGGTTTCGAAGGCATTCTGCATGGGGGTCCAGTATATCACCACTGTGTGGAAGAAGACACTTGCGCCCACAGCCATCAGCAGCCAGCGGTTCGTGAACAGCCCCAGACGCAGGATGCTCAGGGTGGCGCTGCGGGCGTTGAAAACGTTGAACATCTGGAACATCACCAAGGTGGTGAAGGCCATTGTGCGGGCATAGCGCACGGTCCAATCCGGGTCGGGGCCAAAGGAGACAAACTCGAAGAGACCGCCGGGCAGATAGCCGTCCAACACGGCCAGGGTGCCCAGACTCATGACAAGCCCCACCAGGACGATTGTCACCCACATGCGGCGGTCGATCACCGGCTCGTGGGCAGCGCGGGGCGGGCGTTGCATGGAATCCGGGTCCGCGGGGTCCACGCCCAAAGCCAGGGCTGGGCCGCCATCGGTGATCAGGTTGATCCACAGTAGCTGCACGGCCAGCAGGGGCAGGAAGAAGTGGCCATCGGCCCCGCTCAACCCCAAGATGTCCGCGCCGATGATGGCCAGGAGCATGGTGAGGACTTCGCCCATATTGCTGCTGAGGAGAAAGCGGATAAACTTGCGGATGTTGTCAAAGATGGTGCGGCCTTCGCCGATGGCGGCCACGATGGTGGCGAAATTATCGTCGGCCAAGACCATGTCGCTGGCCTCTTTGCTTACATCCGTGCCGGTGATCCCCATGGCCACACCGATGTCCGCCTGTTTGAGGGCCGGGGCATCGTTGACCCCATCCCCGGTCATGGCGACCACGTCGTTGTGGCTTTTGAGGGCCTGAATGATGCGCAATTTGTGGGCCGGGTTGACCCGGGCATAGACATCCACCTCTGGCACAACCAGGGCCAGGGCGGCATCGTCCATCGCGCTGAGTTGGCGACCGGTCAAGTAACGGCCCGCTTCCTCGACGATCCCCAACTCTTTGGCAATGGCCATGCCGGTGATGGCGTGGTCTCCGGTGATCATCTTGGTGCGAATGCCGGCGCGCCGGGCCAGGGCCACAGACGCCCGCACTTCGGACCGGGGCGGATCGATCATGCCCACCAGCCCCTCCCAGATCAGACCGACCTCCACCACCTCGGGCTGATAGTCGCCTTGATCTGTGCGGGCGTGGGCGGGGACGGGGCCAGAGGCAAAGCCCAGGGTGCGCAGGGCATCCCCGGCAAAGGCTTCGCCGTGGGCCAACACCTGGGCGCGCAACTCGTCGGTCAGGGGCTGGGGCGCCCCGTCAACCCCCCGCACAAAGGCGCAGAGGGGGACCAGCACATCCGGTGCGCCTTTGACATAGGCCACAAGCTCATCCGCCCCGGCCTCCGGCGCTTGGTGAATGGTGGTCATGCGTTTGCGTTCAGAGCTGAAGGGGATCTCGCCCAGACGGGGAAAGGCCTGGCGCAGATGATCCTCTTGTTCGGCCAGCTTGCGGGCGGCCACCACCAAGGCCCCCTCCGTGGGATCCCCCTCGATCTGCCAACGGCCCTGGGCATCCTGCACCAATTCGGCATCGCCGTTGAGGGCGGCCATGCGCAACAGACGGGCCAAGCGGGGCCGGAGCGACTCGAAATCTGCCCCGTTGATCCCCCGAAACTCCCCCTGGGGCGTGTAGCCTTCCCCATTCACCCCCACCACCTCTGCCCCGCCCAAGAGGATGCGGCGCACGGTCATCTCGTTGCGGGTCAGGGTGCCGGTCTTGTCGCTGCAGATCACCGTGGCGCTGCCCAGGGTCTCCACCGCGGGCAGATGGCGCACAATGGCGTTGCGCTGGGCCATGCGCCGCACCCCCAAGGAGAGGACCGCGGTCACCACGGCCGGCAGCCCCTCGGGGATGGCGGCCACGGCCAGGGCCACCCCAAAGAGGAACATGTTGATCAGGATGGCGGCGCTCATCTCTCCGGTGCGCGCCACGCCGGCCACCACCACCACCCCGCAGATAGCCAGGACCAAAATGCCCAACTGTTTGCCCACCACGGCCAGTTCTCGCTGCAAGGGGGTCTCCTCGCCTTGCACCTCCTGGATCAGGGTGGCGATCCGACCCATCTGGGTCTTCATCCCCGTGGCGGTGACCAGGGCTTCGGCCCGGCCATAGGAGATGGCTGTGCCCATGAAGAGCATGTTGGCCCGATCTCCCAGTTCCAGCTTGGGGTCGGCCAGGGCCTTGGTGTGCTTGTGGGCCTGCACCGACTCTCCGGTGAGGGCGGCTTCGTTCACGTTGAGGTTGACCGCCACGGCCAGGCGGGCGTCCGCGGGCACTTTGTCGCCAGATTCCAGCAACAGCACGTCCCCCGGCACCACGTCTCTGGCCGGGATGTGATGTCGGTGCCCCTCTCGGCGCACGTTCACCTCTGGGGCCACCAGATCCTTGAGGGCATCCACGGCCCGTTCGGCCTGATATTCCTGAAAGAAGCCCAACAGGGCGTTGAGGATGACGATAGCCAGAATCACAATGGCCTCGTAGGGCACGGGTTCGTGGTCCGTGCCCTCGATGACCCACAGCAACCCAGAGACGGCCGCGGCCACAATCAACACCACGACCAGGGGCTCGGTGAACTGATCCCACAGCAGCCGCCAGGCGGGCCGGCCGGCCACAGCCACCAGCTCGTTGGGGCCGTGACGGAGCAGTCGTTCGCCTGCCTCTGCCTCGTCTAGCCCTTGGGCTACGTCCACGCCCAGCCGGGTCTGGCTCTCCGCCACATCCAGGGTGAACCATGCCTCTTTGTCAAACGACGAAGGGATGTCAGAATTTGCCATCTCTTCTCCCCTTTCTCTGTTTCGATTTGGGTCGAGATTGAGGGATTGGGGGATCGGGTGATTGTGCCGTGGCAGCCACCCGCTCTCTCAATCCTATGAATTATTTGATCGCCGATCCTTTGGCAGTTTTTCCGTGGCAGCCGCAGGTTTTCCCCTGTGGTCTCGGCTGCCCGCGATTGGCCTGTATTAGGTCGGCCCGACGTAAATAGCGCTGGAAGACCCTGCGCTCTTGCCCGGTCCGTGGCCGGGCGGGTCACGATCTTCTGCGGCAGACCCGCTGGGTCATGGACCCATAGGCATCAAGCCAAGGATTTTCGGTCACGCCGCATTGTCGCCCCGATCTTGGCATGAACATCACTCATTTTCTCAAGCCAGCAGTGGGTTAACCCAGACGTCGGGCTTTTGCGAAAAGCCCCGACGTCTTAGCTTGATCTCTATGGGTCACGGACCCGGCTCGATCGCTATTTCCCGGACTACTTTCCCGGACTACCTTCCGCCGGGCTGTACCTGTCCCCCAACATTGGGAGAACTGTCACGACCTCCCCCAGAATTGGGGGCCGGGCTTCGCTGTGAGCTCAGTCGAACGGCACAGAAGGGGCTGAACGATTACAGGTCGGTTTGCACTCTTGACGCAAATAGGATAAAACTACACAAGGTTGCCCGCCATAGATCACACTTGGGCAAGCGCGCCACATAGCACATAATCGATTGTAGCACAGCCCCATTTCAGGCCAATTCCCAGGGTGTATGGAATCGTTCGCAACACATACACACAGCCTATCTTAACCCATCACCTTCTCGTGCATCAAGGTAGAAAGGACCGTTTTATGGAGCATTCATCGGTTTCCAGTGGCACATCTGACAACGGCCCCTCGGAGGGGCTCCCCAGCCACGGCTCGGCCAAGATCACCCTGAGCCGGGATATGAGCTTGTTGGACATCACCATGATCGGCGTGGGGGCCATGATTGGGGCAGGCATCTTTGTGCTGACCGGTCTGGCCGCCGGTCATGCCGGGCCGGGGTTGATCCTGGCCTTTGGGCTGAACGGCATCATCGCCGTGATCATCGGGGCGGCCTATGCCGAGTTGGGGAGCTGTTTTCCCGAGGCCGGGGGCGGCTATCTGTGGGTGAAGCAGGGGATGAGCGATGTCTTCGGCTTCCTCTCTGGCTGGATGAGTTGGTTTGCCCATGCGGTGGCCTGTTCGCTCTATGCCCTGGGCTTTGGCGCCTTTTCTTCGGAATTGATCCGCATGGGCTTTGGCCATTTGCCCCTCAGCCACCATTGGACCTCAGCCCTCATCGGCGTGATGGCAGCGGCCCTTTTTACCTATGTCAACTTCCGGGGATCGTCTGAAACCGGGCTGGTGGGCAATGTGGTCACCAGTATCAAGATCTTCATTTTGCTGGTATTGGCCGGTTTTGGCCTCTTCAAGATCTTTGGCAACCCCATGCCCTTTGACCCGTACCAGCCCTTTCTGCCCGAAGGCATCCGCGGCGTCTTTGTGGCCATGGGCCTCACCTTTATTGCCTTCGAGGGCTACGAAATTATCGCCCAGAGCGGGGAAGAGGTCAAGGATCCGGCCCACAACATTCCCAGAGCCATCTTTCTGAGTATCGTCATTGCCGTGGTCATCTATCTGCTGATCGCCTTTGTGGTGCTGGGCGCGTTGACCCCGCCGGCCGGTGTGCCGATCTACAAATATCTGGGTACCCTGGGCGAGCTGGGCATGGCCGAGGCCGCCGGGCAGTTCATGCCCTATGGCAAGGTGATCCTGCTCTTGGCCGGCTTGGCCAGCACCATGAGCGCCCTCAACGCCACGGTCTACAGCTCCAGCCGGGTCAGCTTCGCCATGGGCCGGGACGGCAACCTGCCCCCGGTCTTTGGAAAGATCCACCCCATCACCCACACCCCCCACTACGCCGTCTTCATCAGCGGCGCGTTGATCATGCTGATGGCCGTCACCCTGCCCATCGAGGATGTGGCCGCCAGCGCGGACATCATGTTCCTGCTGCTCTTTATGATGGTCTGCTACAGCCTGATCACCCTGCGCACGCGACGGCCGGATCTGGATCGCCAGTTTGTCGTGCCCCTCTTCCCCTATTGGCCCTGGGCCGGCATCGTCATCTGCCTGGCTCTCTCCCTCACCCTTTTCGAACTCAGCCCGATTGCCTGGTATACGACCTTGGCCTGGATTGGGGCGGGGCTAGTCATCTACTTCACCTACAGCGTCAACAAACAGAAGACGATGGCCGACGAAGATCGTCCCATCTTGCTGGAAGAGGTGGTGGCGGTGAAGGAGAAGTGCGTGATGATCCCGGTCAGCGATATGCGCCAGGCCTACAGTTTGGGGCGGCTGGGGGCCATCATGGCCAGCGTGCGGGATCAGGAACTCTTCGCCCTCAACGTGGTGCGGGTGCCCAAGGCCATCAGCGTAGGCGAGGGCCGGGTCTTTTTGACCCAAGGCCGCTCGGTGTTGGACGCGGCCATCGAGCGGGGCAAGGTCTATGACGTGCCCGTGCGCACCATGATCCGTCTGGGCCGCAACGTGCCCCACACCATCATGGACACGGCCCGCCAGCGCAAGGCGGACACCATCCTATTGGGCTGGCCGGGCTATTCCAACAGCCGCCGGGTGGCCTTTGGCTCCATCATCGACCTGGTCGGCCAACATCCGCCCTGTGATCTGGCCGTGGTGCGCTTCCACAAGCCCTGGGCCGCGCCCAACCGGATCGTCATCCCCAGCCGGGGCGGTGGATCCAACGCCCACATGGCCTATGAACTGGCCCGGGATATCGCCAACTTCTATGCCCAGCCCGAGCAAGGCGGCCACCCCGTGAAGATCGAGGCTTTGCATGTGGTCACCCCCTCGGCCCAAGTGCGGGATGTGAACCAGTTCCGGGAGCAGGTGGCAGCCCTGGGCGAACACATGGGCATCACCATCAACGTGCTGGAGGTGGAGGCAGAGAACCCTGTGGAGGGGATCGTCAAGGCCACCCAGGAGGTGGATCTGGTCCTCATGGGCGCGTCGGAACACCGGCTGTTGGAGCAGCGGATCTTCGGCACCATTCCAGAGCAGGTCATGCGCCAATCTCCGGCCACCATCATCATGTGCAAACGCTATCGGGGCGAAGTTGTCAACTGGCTGCGCCGGGTGCTGATCCCCGCCCCGGTGGATCTCAACGACCCGGACTTGGGGGGGATTCGCAAGCAGGATGAGGGGTGAGGGATGAGTAATAAGTAATGAGTAAAAAGTAATGAGTAAAAAGTAAAATCGCCTAATCGCCCAATCTCTTTTCAACGGAGATTGGGCGATTAGGCGATTTTTTTTACTCATTACTCATCACTCATTACCCACCCTCCTACCACCAAACTTTGGGTTTGGCCGATGGGCGTTGCTCCTCGTCGCCGATGATGCGGGGTGGGGGCAGGGGGGCGGGGGAGGGCGTGGAGCGAGTGTCAGTCTCGGCGGGAGGGGGCGGCCCGGCTCTGGATCTGATTTGGGGGCCATTGCCCAGGTCGGCCAGGTCGTTGATCAACACGACCCGGCCCTGGCTGCCCCCCTGGTCCGGCCCCAGCACACCGGCCTCTTCCAACTGGTCCACCAGACGGCTGGCCCGGCTGTAGCCCACCCGCAACTTGCGCTGCAACAGGCTGACCGAACCCCGCCCGGCCTCGATGACCGCTTTCACGGCTTCAAGAAAGAGTTCGTCCCGGTTGTCGATGGAGCGCAACTCTTCGATCTGCTTGAAAAGAGAGGGCTGGGCCATTGCCCCCGATGCAGAACCGGAACCAAAAGCCGAACGGGTTGCCCCAGCCGATGGGGCCGGCGTCTCTAAAAATGGATTGTCGCCAGCGCCGTCACCCCCCAGGGCATGGGCGGTGGCGAAGTCATCCTCCCTCTCCCAGGGCGGGTCAGCGTTGAGATCCAGGCCGTCCAGCCCCACGGCCCCCTGGGGATCCCGCTCCAACATGCGCACGCCCTTCCAATAGCGCACGATGCGGTTGATCTCATCATCCCCCAAAAAGGTACCCTGCAAACGCTCCAGCTTGCTGGCATCCGGGGCCATGAAGAGCATGTCCCCTCGGCCCAACAGGCGGTCGGCGCCGGGCACATCCAAGATCACCCGGCTGTCGATCTGGCTGGTGACAGCGAAGGCGATGCGGGAGGGGAAGTTGGCCTTGATCAGCCCGGTGATCACATCCACCGAGGGGCGCTGGGTGGCGATGATCAGGTGCATGCCCACGGCCCGGGCCATCTGGGCCAGGCGGCAGATGTGCTTTTCCACCTCTTCCGGCGAGGCCATCATCAGATCGGCCATTTCGTCCACGATGATCACAATATAGGGCAGGGGCGGCTCGTTGCGCTTGGTCAAATAGGCGTTATAACGCTCCAGATCCCGGGTCCCCGCCTTGCTGAAGAGCTGATAGCGGCGCTCCATCTCCTTCACCGCCCAAAAGAGTACCCCAGAGGCCTTGTCTATCTCCGTCACCACCGGGGAGAGCAGGTGGGGGATGCCGTTGTACATGTTCAGCTCCACCATCTTGGGGTCGATCATGAGCAGGCGCAGGTTGTCCGGCGTGTTGGTGATCAGCAGATCGCAGATGATGGAGTTGATGCAGACCGACTTGCCGGCGCCCGTGGCCCCGGCGATCAGCAGATGGGGCATGCGGGTCAGGTCCGCCACAATGGGCTGGCCCTTGACATCCTCGCCCAGGGCGATGGGCAACTTGGCCTTGCTCTCGGTGAAGACATCGCTCTGCATCAGCTCCTTCAGGCCCACAATGTTGCCCTCGCGGTTGGGCACCTCGATCCCCACATAGTTTGTGCCGGGGATGGGGGCCTCGATGCGCACATTGGGCGCGGCCAGGGCCAGGGCCAGGTCGTTGGTGAGGGCGGCGATCTTGCTCACCTTCACCTTGATACGCTTGGTCTCGCCCCGGATGGTGCGCTCCACATAGCCGGGCTTAATCAGATATTGGGTCACCGCCGGGCCTTTGTACGCGCCCTCAAAGTCCGCCGGGACGCCGAAGAGGGCCAGGGTTTCCTGGATCAGCCGGCCCTGCTGGCGGATGTGGTCATCGCTGTCGGCCAGCCGCTCTCGATCCACCAGCATGTCGTCGATGCTGGGCAGCCGCCACGCCTGATGCCCCCCCACAATGCGCGGGGTGAGGGAGGCGCCGTCGCTGGGCTGGGTGGTGGTCTGGCGAGGCGGCGAGACCGCAGGGGCGGAAGTCATTCCTCTTGTGGGGACCGCCTCCACACGGTTTGGGGCGCTGGGCTGGCGCTCGGATCGAGGGGTTGTGGTCCGGCCCATGATGGGCGGCTCCGGTTTGGGCCGTATGCGCTCCAACAGCTGTTTCCACCAGGGCAGTTCGCCCGTGGCCAGGGGGAAGGCGGGTTGGATGGGCGAACCGGGCGGTAGTTGGCGGTCGCGGCCCTGGCCACGTTGGAAACGCCAGTCGTCCCACAGGAAAACAAGATGGTTGAACCCTTTGATCAGCAGTTGATCCGTGAGCAGAAAAAGGCCGATACCCAGGGTGATCAGCGCCACGATCCACGCCCCGGCCTGTCCGATCAGGTCGGCGAAGCCGTTGCTCAACTGCAAGCCCAGCCAACCGCCGGCCTGTCCGGCCTCGGCCAGATTGCGCCGGGTAGCCGGGTCATAGATCAACCCGGCCCCGGTGAGATAGGCCAGGAAGATCAGCATCAGCCCCAAGGGCCGCTGCCAGGGCAGATCCGGCATCTTCTCCACCGCCCGGATCACCATCCACAGCCCCAACAGCCCCAGGATCAGGGGCATCCCCCACACCCCACTGCCCACGGTCGTGCGCAGCAGATCGATCCAGGCCCCGGTCAGTTCTCCCCGGCTGTCGGTGACCAGACTGAGCAGGGTGAAGACCGCCACCAAGACCAGCAGCACGCCGACCACCTTGGGATCTCCCAAAGTGTTGGCGATCTGCTGGATTGGATCCTTGCGCGCTTTGCGCTTGGCGGGACGTCTCTTGGCGGCCATGATAAAACCAGTCCGGGTGAAAAGTGGGGCGGCGGGGGCAGGGCGATTGACGAACAAGTGTTCCGCCTGAGTATAGCATAAAAGTGGCGGGGCAACAATCGGTATTTCTGGGATCTGGGCGGTGGATAGCAAGAGACCGGGTTTCTGTCAGAAACCCGGTCTCTTGAACAAGAAGTTCGACTCTTGAAAAAAGTGGTTCATTGGGAACATCCGTGGTCAACCCGCTGCGGTTTCGATACGACCGGAAACTGCCCCGGTCTACTCAACCTGCGCTAGCCCGCGGGCCACGGAAGATCCCAATGAGCCAAAAAAGTCGAACTTCTGAATGTCACCCGACTCCCTAGACCTCAATCACCATGGGCAGGATCATGGGCCGTCGGCCCATCTCCTTGTAGGTGAAGGAAGAGAGGGATTCCCGCACCTTTTTCTCGATCACATGGGTGGGGCCGCCCTTCTTGACGGCCTTGCGCACGGCCTCTTCGGCCCGCTCGATCAGGTCTTCGCTGTCCCGCATGTAGACAAAGCCCCGGCTGATGATCTCTGGCCCGTAGATCACCTCTTTGTCGAACTCATCCATGGCCACGATGCAGACGATAAAGCCGTCCTCGGCCAGGTGTCCCCGGTCACGCAGCACAACGCTGCCCACATCGCCCACGCCCAAACCGTCCACCAGCACATGGGGGGCGGGGATGCGTTCGCCCAGGCGGGCCTGAATGTGCTGGGGGTTCTGGGTGTCGAAGTTGCCGATCTCCACCATCTGCCCATCGGTGACGGCGAAGATGTTCTCTTTGGCCACATCGTTCTCTTCGGCCAGGCGGGCATGGAGCACCAGGTGGCGATATTCGCCGTGGGCCGGGATGAAGAAACGGGGGCGCACCAGTTGCAACATGCGGGCGTATTCATCTCGGTTGCCGTGGCCGGAAACGTGAATGTGGGCCAGGGCATGGTAGACCACTTCCACCCCTTGGCGGAAGAGATTGTCGATGGTGCGGTTGAAAAGCTCCTCGTTGCCGGGGATGGGCGAGGCGCTGATCACCACCGTGTCCCCCTGGCGCAGCTTGATCTGGCGATGTTCGCCCATGCTCATGCGCACCATGGCGCTGGTGGGCTCGCCCTGGCTGCCCGTGGAGACCACCACGACCTTTTCACCGGGCATGTTCTCCATCTCGTGGGCGTTGAGCAGCTCGTCCTGGGTGACGTCCAGATAGCCCAGGGTGCCGGCGATCTTGACGTTGTTGACCATTGACCGTCCGGTCACGCCGATCTTGCGCCCGTTCTTGCGGGCGGCGTTGATGATCTGCTGTACCCGGCTGACGTTGCTGGCAAAGGTGCTGAGCAACACCCGGCCCGGCGCTTCGGCGAAGATCTTGTCCAGGCTGGCCTCGAGAGAGGCTTCGCTGGGGGTGGTGCCGGGGTTCTCGGCATTGGTGCTGTCCGCCATCAGCAGCAGCACGCCCTCGTCGCCCCATTTCTCCAGCTTGACCGTCTCGGTCAGCTTGCCATCCGCGGGGGAGGGGTCAAACTTGTAGTCGCTGGTATGGATGATGCGGCCAATGGGGGTCTGGATGGACAGGCCCACACTGTCCGGGAAGCTGTGGCAGGTGTGGAAGAACTCCACGGTGAAGACGCCGACCTCAACTTTGGAATCAGCCGTAATCGTGTTGAGCTTCACCTCGCCCAGCAGCCGATTCTCCCGCAGCTTGCCTTCCAGCAAGCCCCGGGTCAGGGCCGTGGCATAGACTGGGGCCTTCAGCCCCTCTTCGATCATGTAGGGCAGCCCGCCGATGTGATCTTCGTGGCCGTGGGAGAGGAAGATGGCCTTGACGTTGTCCAGGCGATCCAGCAGATATTCGATGTCGGGGATCACCACGTCCACGCCGTGCATGTCTGCCGTGGGAAACATCAGCCCCACATCGATGATGATGATGTCGGCGCCGTATTCCACGACCATCATATTTTTGCCGATCTCGCCCAGACCGCCCAAGGGCAGGATGCGCAAAAAGGGCGTTTCGGTCCCCTGGTTGTTGTTCTTAGGGGTGTTATTTGTCTTCGTTTGACTCATGTTTTATCTCCTTTAGGGATAATGTTCGTTCGGATAATTGGCATAAAAAAAGCCGGGTAGCGCATCAGGCTCCCAGCATCCAATGCAATGTTAAAGTTAACTTCTTCAAGGCTGTCGGCAGACAGTCGTCGGAAAAGGGGTTGCCCAATCTCGCAATCGCTTAATCGCCTAATCTCTTTGGAAGAGATTGGGCGATTGGGAGATTAAGAGATTTTTTGGCCTCTTGGATCAACCCAGTCAGTCGCTTCATGTCCTGCTCGAAAGCGGCCCGCCACGTGGGATTGCGCAGAGCCGCCGCCGGGTGGAACATGGCCATGACCATGCGCCCCCCTTCGATCTCTTTGGCCTGACCGTGGATCTGGCTGATCTTGGCTTGGGGAAACCAGCGGGCCATGCTGAACCGGCCCAGGGTGACGATGATACGAGGGTCGATCAAGTCGATCTGACGGGTCAAATAGTCGGCACAGGCGTTGAGCTCGGCGGGAAACGGGTCTCGGTTGGCCGGCGGGCGACACTTCACCACGTTGGTGATGTATACGTCCTGACGGGAGAGGCCGATCCCGGCCAACATCTGGTCGAGAAACTTGCCGCTGCGCCCCACAAAGGGCAAACCCAGTTTGTCTTCCGCTGCCCCAGGCCCTTCGCCCACAAACATGACAAGCGCCCGGAGGTTTCCACTGCCCGGCACGGCCTGGATGCGTCCGCCGCTGAGTGAGCATCTTCGACAGACGCTCACTTCGGCTTCCAGCTTGTGCAGTCCGGTCTCGGTCGATCCCATCTGCCATCCCGCTTCATTGCCCCGCTTTGGGGACTCCGCTCTCTATCACCTTGTGGAGGTCTGCTTTCACCGTCAGGCCCTTGGCCCCTGGCAGGCAACCCCTGCCGGATTGCCCAGATCTCCACGATATTTGCCGGTCATGTAACTACATCAACCCAAAACTGGGCGGTCGATACGCTGGGAAAGCCTCGACCCTGAGTGGTCCACACGACAACTTTTCAAGTGTTAACGTAAGACAATTATACCCCCCCTGCCCATTCCTGTCTATTTTTGGGAAGCGGGGAGACAGGGAGAAGGGGAGACA
>CAZKEX010000093.1:0-2036 GCA_964551895.1 uncultured Caldilineaceae bacterium
GGTGTGATTCTCGCTGATAGTTACCAAGTAATCACCGCTAAAGCCTACGATGATCTTCTTTATTGCCTCGGAATGAGTGCCGAATGATCGCAACTCCTGTCCAGAATGAATATCGAGATAGTGAACTGCGCCATCCTCACCTCCAACAACGACAATAGGTTGATCGGGTACGCAAACCGGTGATGTTACTTTTTGCCAGGTATGCAAAGGCTTGTCTGATTGAATAGCCCAAGCATACACCGTATTATCATTGGTCGCCGTAACAAATAACGATCCGTCGCCACAAAAAAACGCTGAATTTACAGGCTTTGGATGTGGGAACAAACGGATCGCGACTCCATCAGCAATTTGCCACAAACGAGCAGTTCCATCCTGGCTCGCCGATAAAATCATTTGGTCGTCCGGGCTAAAATCGACAGACCACAGAAAGTCGGAGTGTCCTATAAATGCCCCGATTGAAGCACCAGTTACAATATTCCAGATCTGAATTACTGTATCCGGAGGTTCTTGCATAGTACTGCTGAAGGTGGCAACAGATCTACCATCATGGCTAAATGCCACGTCTGTTACGTAGTTTGTATGGCCACCTAAATAATGAATCTCCTGACCTGTTTCTGCATCCAGTACGCTTGCCGAAAATCCCTCTGGAGCAGGATGTATCATGCCTGCAATCAGATAGTGCCCATCCGGACTGAATCTTGCAAACGAATTTTCGCCACTGAAGATGGGCCGATTATTTGGCACTGTCCATTGCCAGGGTGATGCATTTTCGACCGCTTTACGCAAGATCGTAGTTGCAGACAGAGGCGGATGTTCTCCGGCCTGTAAGGAGGCAGATACTGCCTCACGAGCCAAAAGTAATGGCAGGCTTCCCGAGTTATCTTCACCGGATTCCAATGCAGTCTGCGCCTGCAAAGCACGCAGGTTTGCATCTGTTCGACGCTGTGCCGTCGTGCGCACTACGACCTCAGTGGCACGGGCATTGCTTTCGAAAACCGCCTTGGCCTCTGCCGTAACGGCGATATCTCGTTGCTGTGTCGCCCGGTCCGCCTGATAGCTAGCGAAAATCGCCAGACTGGCCAAGGCAACAATTACGGCCGCGGTAATGCCAATAACACGGCGGAGCGTGCTTGCATGGCGGGAAACGCTCGTCTGAATGAATTTGAGTTCCACACCGTTAACCCATTTCGTATCAGCCGGAGCGTCGATCTTCGGTGCCATCACCTGCCACGCCCTGCGTATACGCCCCCGCAGCCCACCTTTCTGCTTGGTACCAGTCGGCCATAACGTCTCCTCCACCTGCGGTAGCCGGGGATCATCATCCCACAACAAACCTGATTTTTCCTTTGACTCCGCCTTGTCCCACTCTGTTGCTGCCAACGCCAATCGACGCTGCAAGGGAAGGTATTCGTCCGCCTCCTTCTTCCAGCGCAGCAGCATATCCCAGGCCAACACGAGGGCATCGTGGGCCGGCTCGATGTAGGCTTCACCCTGTGTGCCATCCGAGCGATCCGCCGTGCCCCGCACCAACAACCTGGCCTCCACCAATCGGTCAAGTATGGTCTGAACTCGAATGTTTTCTTCCTGTGTCGGATAGTCTAACTCGCTCTGTGCCACCCGACGCCGGGCCAGCTCGCTGCCTTCCACGGCCACCATGCGCAGCATGACCCGTTGCATGGTAAGACGATGGGCGTCATCAGGCAGACGATCATACTCTTCGGTCGCTCGGTTACGCAACGACCCCACGACCCCGCCCAGGGCTTTATAGTCCACGCCGGACAGCGCCCGGTCATCCCGCCCACTTTGCACATATTTAACATATAGTTCACTCAGGGTGAAGGAGAGCAGAGGCAGGGCGCCAGGGGTTTGAATCACTTCCTTGATCAGATCATCCACCAGTTCTGGCGGGTTGAAATAGAGCACTTGCACTGAGGCTGGCCCTTCGATCACCTGGCGCAGATCCTCGATGTCCATTGGTGGTACGATGTAACGAGCAGCCGGCCATAGTTCGGCCAATGGACCCTGCTCAGTCTCCT
>CAZKEX010000093.1:2136-13602 GCA_964551895.1 uncultured Caldilineaceae bacterium
ACGATGTAACGAGCAGCCGGCCATAGTTCGGCCAATGGACCCTGCTCAGTCTCCTCATTACGCGTAAACTGCGGTTCAAAATCAGTGCGCAGGGTGATGATCAGACGAAAAGCATCGGGCTGGCCTTGAACGGCTGCGGCCAACAGACCCAGGAATCGCTCCCGCTCATGGTCTTGACAGAGGGTCACCAACTCCTCAAATTGGTCGATGGTCAGGACCAAACGCTGACCAGGGTGACTCTCGGACCAGCGGGCGACGATTCGGGCCAGGGCGTTGTCGTCGGCTAACCCAGGCAGAGACTCGCCTAACTCAACGCGCAGGAGGGCGGTCAGGGCCTGAATCGGGTGATCTGTGGGACGAAACGGGGCCAGCACCTTGAAGACCGGACCTGCCGCCTGGGCTTTGTCCTCTGTGGTGAGGAGACGGGGCAACACCCCTGCCTTGACCAGGCTCGATTTTCCAGTGCCCGATGCGCCCAAAACTGCCACAAAGGGCTGTTGATCCACCCGGTCCGCTAACTCCTGAATCTCCGCATCCCGGCCAAAGAACAATTTGGTATGCTTCTGATCGTAGGATTTAAGGCCACGATACGGGTTGGCCTCAGCCGTCAAGTCTGGGGCCGGGGGCAGATTTAGGGCATGGCCAGGAACCAGGAAGATGAACTCGCCCTTGCGGTGCCGGTTTAGCGGCCACAGCCCCGGTGTCTGCTCGTGGTTGGTCTGCGTATCGGCCTGCACCTCCACCTGTTCCCGTAGATATAGGTAGAGTTCGGTGGCGGTGATGACCCCATCGCCGCCGTTTTTGGGGATCAGGTCGGCGTCCCCTTTTTCCAGGGCGTCGAAGAGGGCCAAGGCAAAGGGGGAATGGGACTGGGACTGGGGCTTGCCATTGCTCTCCCTGACCCCAATGGTGTTGCCGTTCAGCACGTCCAGCGCCTTCTGGTCATAGGCGGCAGAAGTCAGCACCTGCCAGGCAGGCGAGACCAGATAGCGGTCGTAGCGCTCTCGGTAGATCACGTCGGGCAGGGTACCGATATGGCGGGTGGCGGACCAGCGGAATGCACCGGCAAAACAGCAGTCCAGGATAGCCAGCATGTGTCGGCAGGGCAACGCGGTCAACCAGCCATGTAGATCGGTCATGGCCAGCAGGCTGGCGGGGTCTTGGGGGTTGGCGTCCTGGGGCACCAGGTAGCCTCGGGGGCCGTCGTCGCCGTCCAGGGCCACGCCATGACCGGCGAAATAGAACAGCAGCCGATCATCCTCGCCCAGGCGACTCTTCAACTCCTCAAAGAGCAGACGTACCTGTTCCTGCGTAACCGGTTTTCCGGTGTACTCTTGTGTCAGAAGGATCGTCTCGTAGCCGTGGACAGTACGCAACAGGTCCGCCAAGCGCGTGGCATCATTGACGGCGGTGGTCAGAGGCCGAATACCGTTGCCGTAGGCGTCAATGCCGATGATGAGGGCGATAGAATGGGCAAAGTCGGTCATGGGATCGTGAGTTCCTTTGGCATCACCACATGGAGATAGATCAGTACCGCGAAAGCTACCATGATCGCAGAGACAGCGCCTGCCAGAGCTGATTCGGTTCTACGAGGGTTCACAGCAACTTTTGCGGTACTGCAATAACACATCCTAACATGGCAGATCTATCCTTGACCTGTCCAATGTCTATTCTGGGCCTATCCAAGAAGGAAGCGGAAAGCGAGGTCCGACATAGAGAAGCAAGCAATTTACGAAGTGGGCACAGCGTAACAGGGAACAAGACAGACGTCAAACGTCTTTTTCGACAACCAGAACATGTATCCCGCGCCTCCCGCCCTGAGATAAGCTGCAACCCCATTCAAGGGGGACAGCCCGCAGTGCGAGCTGTCCTTTTTTGCGTGGACTCTAAAAAGCAGGAGGTGCTGACCGCTGGCTTCCAAGCTGGTCGTTCGGGCAGTCCAGGTGGGGGCGATCTCCTTACGAGGCTTGAACAATCAGCATGAACCGGGTATACTGCCAGCGCCGTTGTTCATCCTCCCACAACCCACATCAGAAAGTCTCAAGGCAAATATGCAATATATCTCCCCCCTCCGAACAACATCCACCCCTGCTAGACAAGTTCTCCACAACCAAAGCTTTTTGCCTGGTTTTCTATAAAACGGATCTGTTCCCAGTCCGTCAAGCTAGACAGCCCAACATCCTATCCACCCTATTTCGCCTGCGCAGGAGGAGTAAATGACCCCTTCGACCGACGTGACCCACCCCGAACAGAAGGTTGCCGCCAGAATTGTCCACCGGTTCGTCGCCGACGGACTGATGCCCGCGGCGTACGCCGAAAGAGTGGCTGCGCGGCTTGGCGAGAAACAGATGCGCGAAGAAGATTGGCGGCTGTTGGCCGAAGCCGCCCTGGACGCCCAGGATCGGGGGGCCGCCCATGGGTAGCAAACCACGGATCCAATACCTGAAATTCTCCGCGTTCCGGGGGGCGGTGAAGCCCGTGACCTTTGAGTTCCGGGCCGACAATCCGATTGTGCTGATCTTTGGCGAGAACGGATCGGGCAAGTCGACCATTGCCGATGCCATCGATTTCCTGTGCAACAATGAATTTGGCTCGGTGAGTCTGCGCGGCGGCACCAGGGCCAGATCCCACATTGTGGCCCTGGCCGGCAAGGCTGGGGATCTGGAAGTGGAAATGGGCTTTGCGGGAAAGACCTGGCGCGCCCGCCTGCAAAGCGGAAAGCCTGCCACCACGCCCGATGGCCCGCCCCGGGCCTTTGTCCTGCGCCGGGCCAACATCACACGGGTGATGGAGGCAACCGACAGCGACCGCTACAAGTCCCTCAAAGAGTTCATCACCGTGCCCAACATCGAAAGTTCCGAGGCGGCCCTGCGCTCCCTGTGCAGAACCATCTCAAAAGAACTGGATGATGCAATCAAGAACAAACAGACCGCCGAGTCCACCCTGATCCGCTTCTGGGAGGCAGAGGGAAAGCCCAACACCAGCGCCCAGATGTGGGCCCGCTCGGCCATAGCCCAGCCCATTGGCCACTGGCAAGCCCAGTTGCAGGCCGATCGAGATCTGGCCGAGGCGCTTGAGCGAACCGAACGGTCAGATCAACAGGTGACGGCGGCCCGGTCCGCCCTGGCCCATGCCCAGGCAGCGTTGGATGAACTGCAAGAAGAGCTGCGCCGGGCCACCCAAGGCGAGGCCAGCGCCGACTTGGTCAAGGTCCTGGAAAGCGCCCAAACCTATCTGCACAACCACCCGGAATCGTCGGCGTGCCCGGTGTGCGGCAAGGATGAACCCCATGCCGCTCTTGTGAGCCGTCTTGACGCCCAGCTTGCGCGGTTGCGCTTGATCCAGACCCTGCACCGCCAGGTGGAGCAGGGCGAGCGCGGGGTGCAGCAGGCAAGGGGCGCGGTTGACCAGGCCAAAGAGTTCCGGCGCACGGAGCATGGCCGCCTGGCCGCACAGCTACAGGCCGCCCCGCCCCTCCCGGACCTGCTGCCGGATCATCTGCCAGGGGACGCCGATGACGAGCCGGCCCTGGCTCTCTTCTTCCAGCGGGTGGCCGCCCAGCGTCCGGCCCTGGATGCGCGCATGAAAGAGGCCGACAAGGCCATCGACCAGCGCCACGCCCTGGCCACCCATCTGGCGACCATCGATACCCTTGGGCAGACCACGATCGCCACGGATCGCCTATTGCAGCGGCTGCGCGCCATGCTGGAGGTTGTGGAGAGTGAACGCAAACAGTTCGTCCAGAACACGGTGGACGAGATCAGTATGACCGTCAGCGATTTCTATGACCGCATTCACCCGGACGAACCCTTGGGCAAGCCGAGTTTTGGCATCAAGGCCCACACCGCCGGTTCCCTCACCCTGACCGGCGCCTTCGGCGATAGCGGGGATGTGCCGCCGGCCGCCTACTACAGCGAGGCCCATCTGGACACCCTGGGGCTGTGCGTCTATCTGGCTTTGGCCCAGCAGATGGGCAATGCCCTGGTGGTGCTGGATGACGTGCTGACCTCCGTGGACGATCCCCATCTGGACCGGGTGATCGACCTGATCAACGAGGAGGCCCCGGGCTTTGGCCAGGTGATCATCACCACCCATTCCCGGGCCTGGTTCGACCGCATACGGCTGGGGCAGGGGATGAAGGCTGAGACCATCGAACTCTACGGGTGGACCCTGCAAAACGGCATGAATCACAGCGCGGCGCTGATGGCCGTGGACGAGTTGCGGGCCACTGTGTATGCGCCCCGGCTGGATCGCCAATCGGTCGCCTCTCAGGCCGGGGTTTTGTTGGAGCAACTGCTCGATGGGCTGACCCTGCGCTACAGTTGCTCGCTGCCCCGTCGGCGTCCGGCTGAGTATACGTTGGGCGATCTGGCCCAGGGCATCGACAGAAAACTGCGCCCCCTGCTGCGCACGGAGCATGTGGATACGGCCGGCAATGTTACCCCTGGCGTAGAGCTCTATGCCCTGATCACGGCGGCCACCCAGGACACGTGGATTCGCAACCAGGTGGGGGCCCACTTCAACGCCAGCGCGGCTGGGATCGCCGACAGCATGGTGCGCAAATTTGGCGAAAGCGTGTTGGCCCTGGCCGATGCCATGTTGTGCCCCGAATGCCGCCAGTTGCCCCGCAAGGACAAGAGCGGCAGCTTTTGGGAATGTGGGGGCGGCTGTGGCAGGCTGCGTCAGTACCCCCTTCGCACACCGTCCTAGAAAATGGGACCACTGCAAAGAGGTTTTTCAACGCAAAGATCGCCGAGAACCGCAGAGAACGCAGAGAAAACGCTTTGCGTCTCTTTGCGTTCTTTGTGCCCTAAACTGAGATTGGTTTGAAACCTGCGCTTTGTCGTACTCTATAGCCAGGTGAGTTAGAAAAACCGAGTTTCTGTCGTGGCGAGCTCGATTGGGACAAGCCACAGAAACTCGGTTTTTCTAGACAACTTTGCTCTAGCCCGGTCACGGACCGGGCTAGAGCGCGACAGACTGTGATCCCAATCTAATCTGAGTTTAGCGGGTCGATCCCGGACGTTCCCAATTGACTAACCATACGCCAACAAAATGCAGACGTTCTTCAAATAGTGGTGGCGTATAATGGGAATAGTTCATTTTTATGTCACACTCTATTCCCAGGAGAAACCGTATGCGACTCGATAAACTTACCCAAAAGGCCCAGGAAGCCATCCTGGAGGCCCAAAATCTGGCCCAAGAATTCAACCACCCCACGGTCGATCCGGAGCATCTGCTCAGTGTCCTGATCCAACAGGAGGGCGGCGTGGTCCCCGCGGTCATCGCCCGCATCGGCGTGGATTCTACCCTGCTGGTTCAAAGCGTGGATCGGGCGCTGGCCGCCAAATCCCGAGCCAGGGGCGGCAGCCTTCAGATCGGCATGAGCCGGGAGAGTACCGCCCTGCTGGAAGAGGCCCAGGCCATCGCCGCCAACATGAAGGACGACTACATCTCCACCGAACATCTGCTCATGGCCATGACCTCGCCCAAGGCCGGCAAGATCCGGGATCTGCTGGCCCGTCACGGCATCGACTACAACGCGGTCCTGCAGGCCTTGGCCGGGGTGCGGGGCAGCCAGCGGGTCACCAGCGCCAACCCGGAGGCCCAATACGAAGCCCTGGCCAAATATGGCCGGGACCTGACCCTGGAAGCGCGCAAGGGCAAGCTGGACCCGGTGATCGGCCGGGACGAGGAGATCCGCCGGGTGATCCAGATCCTGAGCCGACGCACCAAGAACAACCCGGTGTTGATCGGCGAGCCGGGGGTGGGCAAGACGGCCATTGTGGAGGGGCTGGCCCAGCGCATCGTCAACGGCGACGTGCCCACGACCCTCAAGGAAAAACGACTGGTGGCCCTGGATCTGGGGGCTATGGTGGCCGGGGCCAAATATCGGGGCGAGTTTGAGGAGCGGCTCAAGGCGGTGCTAAAAGAGATCCAGGCCGCCGAGGGGCAGATCATCCTCTTTATCGACGAGATGCACACCCTGGTGGGCGCCGGCGCGGCCGAGGGGGCTATGGATGCCTCCAACATGCTCAAACCCCTGCTGGCCCGGGGCGAACTCCACGCCATCGGCGCCACCACTTTGGACGAGTATCGCAAGCATATCGAGAAGGACGCCGCCCTGGAACGGCGCTTCCAGCCGGTGATGGTGGAGGAGCCGACCGTGGCCGACACCATCAGCATCCTGCGCGGGTTGAAGGAGCGCTACGAGGTCCACCACGGCGTGCGCATCACCGACGGCGGGGTGATCGCGGCGGCCACCCTCAGCCACCGCTATATCGCCGACCGCTTCCTGCCCGACAAGGCCATCGATCTGATCGACGAGGCCGCCAGCCGTCTGCGCATGCAGATCGACTCCAAGCCCCAGGAGCTTGACGAGGTGGACCGCCAGATCATGCAGTTGGAGATCGAGCGGGAGGCCCTGCGCAAGGAGAAGGACGAGGCCAGCAAGAATCGTCTGGGCGTGTTGGAGACGGAGTTGGCCGAGCTGAAGGAGCGCAGCGCCCAGATCGCCACCCGCTGGCGGGCTGAACAGGAGGCCATCGCCCAGGTGCGCAGTTGGAAGGAGCAGATGGACCAGGTGCGCACCCAGATCGAGCAGGCCGAGCGGGACTACGATCTGCAAAAGGCGGCAGAGCTGCGCTACGGTACCCTGCGCCAGATGGAGCAGGAGCTGGCCCAGGCCGAGGAGCGGGTACGCCAGCTTCAGGAGGCCGGTTCTCTGCTCAAAGAAGAGGTGGACGCAGAGGAGATCGCCGAGATCATCAGCAAATGGACGGGGATTCCCCTCTCCAAGCTGATGGAGAGCGAGCGGGAGAAGCTGGTGCGCATGGAGGAGGTCCTCCACCGCCGGGTGATCGGCCAGGAGCAGGCGGTCCACGCCGTGGCCGCGGCTATCCGCCGCAGCCGGGCCGGTCTCTCCGACCCCAACCGGCCCATGGGCAGCTTCATCTTCCTGGGGCCGACCGGCGTGGGCAAGACCGAGCTGGCCCGCACTCTGGCCCAATTCCTCTTTGACGACGACCAGGCCCTGGTGCGCATCGACATGAGCGAATATCAGGAGCGGCACACCGTGGCCCGGCTGATCGGCGCGCCCCCCGGCTACATCGGCTACGACGAGGGGGGCCAGCTCACCGAGGCCGTGCGCCGCCGCCCCTACGCCGTGGTCCTCTTCGACGAGATCGAGAAGGCCCACAGCGAGGTCTTCAATGTGCTGCTCCAGGTGCTGGACGACGGTCGGCTCACCGACAGCCAGGGCCGGGTGGTGGACTTCAAGAACACCATCATCATTATGACAAGCAATATCGGCTCCCAGTTCATCCTGGACGTGGCCGGGGATTCCGCCCGCATCCAGGAGCGGGTGATGGCGGCCATGCGGGGCCACTTCCGCCCGGAGTTCCTGAACCGGGTGGACGAGATCGTGATCTTCCACGGCCTGACCAAGGACCATCTGGCCGGGATCGTGGAGATCCAACTGGGGCGGCTGCGCAATCTGCTGGCGGCCCGGGAGATCACCTTGAGCCTGACCGCCGCGGCCCGGGCCCAACTGGTGGACGAGGGCTACGACCCGGCCTATGGCGCTCGCCCCCTCAAACGGGTGATCCAGCATCGCATCGCCGATCCCCTGGCCCTGGAGATCCTGGAAGGCCGGGTGCAGGACGGCGACCATGTGCAGGTGGACGCCAGCGATGGCGGGTTCATCTTCACGGCCTTGTTGGAAGAAGCCACCCTATCCGCGGACTAGGACAGCCTAGCGTAAATAACTCCACAGGCCCCTGCTCTAGCCCGGTCCGTGACCGGGCTAGAGCGGCAGGGCCAGCGGAACACGGATTGGGTGTATCCGCTCAATATCCAGAGGCGAACCGAAAAGGCCGCCGCTCCCGTGGGAGCGGCGGCCTTTTCGGTGTTCAGCAAAACCATAGCCCTATTGGGCCACCCGTCCGTCCAACTCCACGGAGACCGGGCTGTTCTCACGAATATAGTCGATCACGATCTGGTTGATGTCGATGCCTGTGTTGGTCACATTTGCGGCTTCCGCAAAGATGTCCTTGTACCCGCCGGCAATCAACGCCTGGAAGTTTGTCGTCGCCACCACGTAGGTGACATCGGGATCCACGGGCACGTAGTCCGACTGGGGATCCGTGGGGTCAGCGATCACCTGAACATCGCTCACCGTGTTGTCGGCGGGATTCAGTGTGTAGCGCAGCCCGCTGATCTGGCTGAACGAGTCGGAACCCCGCTTGCTTGCGCTCAAGGCGAGCAGATCCAGCAACTGGGCGCCGCTCATGTCGGCAGTGACAATGGCGTTGCTGTAGGGCAGGGCCGTCAAATACTGTTCCCGGGTGATGGGGCCTGGGGGCAGCGCGGCCCGGAAGCTGCTGCTGGTGCTGAAGAAGGCGTGGGCGCCGGCCGCGTTCCGGGCAATGTCGGTCACAAAATTGCCGATCCCGGTTTCGCCCAGGTTGATGCCCCCGTTGTCGATCAGGCTGGCCGCCTCGCCCAGCACCTCGAAGCGTTCGGGATACTGGATCTCCAGGGCGGCCTGCATCTCGACCACCTTCTGGGCCACCACTTCGTTCGTGGGCGTGCTGCTGTCCATGGGGATCAGCCCGCCCTGCACATCGGTTAGTTTCCCATCCTGGACGGTCAGGGTCACATGGCTGACGTAGTTCACATATTGGAAGGGCGCCAGATAATAGGTCTCTGAGCCTTCGAGCTGGGTCAGGGGGATCTTCAGATGGCTGTGGGTGCCCAGGATCAGGTCGATGCCGGGCACGGTCTGGGCCATGGCCACATCTTCCTCGTAGGACTCGTGGCCGATAGAGATTACCACGTCCACCTGCTCCTGATTGCGCAGAATATCGACGATCTGCGCCGCCCGGTCCAGCTTCTCCTGGCCCGTCAGCCAGACTGTGCCCGCCGGCATGTTCTCGGCTTTGACGATGCCCAGATAGTCATTGCCGACCACGGCGAAAGCGCCCACCTTCACACCGGCCACATCGTATACATGGTAATCGGGCAGGTACGATGTCATGGTTTCGCTGTAGACGAGACCGCTGCTGAAGATCGGGTATGTCACCCGGTTGCTACAGTCGGTGAAGACGTCAGCGCCGTAGTCAAACTCGTGGTTGCCCACGGTCATGCCATCCAGCACATGGTTGAACCACGCCCACTCCGTACACGTGTAGGCGTCCGACCAGATGGGGTTGTTCAGGTTCATCATGTCGCCGCCGCTGAACGCCAGCACATTGGGCGAATCGGCCTTGGCCTGCTCGAACAGTCCCAGCACCCGGGCAATGCCGCCCCGGCTGGGGTCCCCCTCTGCAAAGGCCGGCAGGGCGTGGCTGTGATAGTCGGTGAAGTGATAGATATCGATCGTGGTCGCTGGCGCGACGGTCTCGGTCTGCATGTCCGCGACCGGCGCCGGCGAGGGGGCCACGACTTGGCAGGCCGCCAGCAGCGCGGCCATCAACAACAGGGAAACAATGGATAACCAGCGTCGATTCGATAGGTGGTTCATGGGTTTCCTCCTTGGAATTGTGTGGACTTCTCCATTAACGACAGGATGTCGGTCGTCGCGGCCAAAAGATAGACGGCTCCTTGACTCGACACACCCCTATTCTACACCAAAAAGCGCTTCGTCGATACCCCTACAAATAGACCGATCAGCGCCCAACCTGCATCAAAGAAATGCCCCCGTCGAGATGACGGGGGCATTTCTTTGTGGCCAAACGGTGACGCCAGTGCGACAATCTGCCACCGTCCCAGGAGCCATGCCATCCCCCTGGTACACTGTCGGGCGGCGTTTGATATCTGGAACGCCAAAGGAACCTGGACGTCCCCGATCACCCGGACGGTTTCAATCCTCGGGAGAGTGTGTTGCAGAATTCAACACTGTATACAGTGCCAAATTCCCGTCGGTTTGCAGGTCTCAGCGGTCTCCTATCGCAGAAGCATGGGCACGAAGAGGGTATAGGCGCCTGGGCCATCCCCCTCGATGATGAGCCGAACCTGGATAGTGGCCGGGGCCGAAGTCAACTCCGGGCTGGACACGGAGATGACGGCGGTGTGTTCGCCCACGGCCAGGCCCGATGGGTCCACGCTGACCCCGATGGCCTGGGGTGTGATGCCCGTGGCGCTGGCCAAGATCACCCAGGGTTGATCGACCTGGGCCGTCCAGGTCAATGGGCGGGTAAAGTTGAGGTTGCCCACGTAGAGCAGGGTACTCGTCACCCCGGCCCCAGGGTCAAAGGCCAGAAAATCCGGCCCCAGGATGAGGGCGTCGGCTTGGACGGGCAAACCCTGGGCATCGGCATAGACGGTGATTGCGACGGTTGCGCTGATGGTCCCGGAGCCACTGGGCGCAGACAGGCTGATCTCGTGCTGCCCCACGCTTAGATCCGCCACGCTCAGTTGACCGCCGCTGCCCAAGACACCATCCCGGTCCGAACGCCAGAGCAGATCTCCCTCGGCCACCGGCGCGCGCTGGGTGTAGCCCATGCCTGCCGGCGTCTGCGCCAACAAAGCCCGCTGCCCGATGGCAAACTGAGGAAACGTGCCAATCCCCGTCAAGTTGGATTCCACTGGCTTGATTTCGTTGTGATACATCGGCGACATGGCTGCCAGGGTGGTCCACTGCTGACCACCCTGGCCAATGTACTGCCGTTCGTCTTCACAGATCGGACAACGGATGGGTGCGCCGTCGCTGGCGGCAAACTGGGTGCCACAGGTCACACAGATAAAATGAGTCATCCGTTAATCTCCTTTACGACTTTTCTCGCAGAATTGCCCGCACCTGCATCAGCACATGCCCATACCGATTCAGCCCTGTCCCGTCTGCGCCGCAGCCCCAGTAATAGTCCGTGGGCGAATCCTCGACCAACTCCTCATCGCCCGTGGCCAGGAGAATCGTCCGCACATCAGCGTGGGTCTCGTACTTGGCCAGGGTCGCTCGGAAGAGTACGTCCTCCTTCACTTCGTCCCAATCCGGGCGCAGGGGGTAGTCCGTGGTTTGGCCCAGACGCTTGGCGTCCATGGGCCGGGGAGCCTGGCGGATGGTTTCGGCATGGGGCGTGCCTGCAAACTTCTGGGCCTGATAGTAGTGCTCGATGGTCGGCCAGAAGAGACCGTCCAGTTCAAAGCCGTGGGCGGAATGGTTGCTCAGTTCTCCGTTAGGGTCTCGGACCCGGTAGAAGCGGATGGTCATGGTGAACTCCATTACAATGGCAGGAAGTGTCTGTGTACCTACAACTCTTCCACCATGCTGGCCACCTGCTGCCGGTCGGGATGCAGATACCGGGCCGTAGTGCTGAGGTTCTCATGGCCCAATAGATCGGATAATGTGGCCAAATCCGTCTCACCCCGGCGCAGGAGACGGGTGGCGAAGGTGTGGCGAAGAAGATGGGGTGTAACGCTCTTGGCGATGCCTGCCTTGCGCGCCGCCGACGTCACCATGCGCTGCAC
>CAZKEX010000094.1:0-9624 GCA_964551895.1 uncultured Caldilineaceae bacterium
GCCAGGGCGCCGATCTTGATCGCATCATCGGCGGCAGCCGCGGGAGCCTCCGCGGCCGGGGCTTCGACCGCGGCGGGCGCTTCTGCCGCGGCAGGCGCTTCGGCGGCGGGTGCGCCCACGGTCTCCACGGCGGGGGCCGCGCAGCCGGTAAACACGAGGACCAGGGCCATCAACAGGCTGGTCACGATCAGAAACTTCTTGACATGGGACATTGGCGTTCTCCTTTTGGTAGGTGCTTTGGTGCAACGCATGTGTTGCACACTTCTTGATGGGTAAGAAAGTCGGAAAATGAATCGAAAATGAAGCGAAAATGAATCAAAGCAGAGAGGGGCGAAGGCGAGATAGGGTGGCAGACGCTGGCAACTGTCCGGACGCGCTAAATGGCGGCAATCCGAGACAAGCGCAATGTCAGGGCGTGGACACAGGCATCGCCCGGCCAGAGTCGGCAAAGATCGGTGACCCGATGGGATATTTATGCGAGATAATAGATGTTGCAGGGAGCGCAGATGAACAGGTTTTGTCTAATTGCAGACCACTTGCAGACTACTTGCAGACCACTTGCAGACTACTTGCAGACCACTTGCAGACCACTTGCAGACCACTTGCAGACCACTACGGCAGGCAAAGTCTACCGCATCTCGGAGAAGGGTTGAATTCACAGGGGTCAAAACTCGGGTGAGGAAACACGAACCCAGGACATGCGGGCAGAGTATACCATCTGGGCCAACGTCCGTCAACAAAGGGAAATGTGGGACAGTACCCGACTGGGTACCAAACGCGCAAATATTCTTCTCTATCCCTTGTCTCTCTTTTGGTGTACAATAGATTCAAAATTCACCCTCACCACCCGCCACCCAACACCCAACGCCCAACACGAAAGAGGTCGACCATGTCCACAACCCTGATCCGCAATGCCGCCATGTTGGTGACCATGGATGCCCAGCGCCGGGAGATCCCCGACGGCGCGCTGGTGGTGGAGGACAACGCCATCCGCTGGGTTGGGAGGACCGCGGACCTGCCGACGTCTCTTTGGGCAGGGGCCGAGCGGGTGATTGACGCACGGGGCAAGATTGTCCTGCCCGGTTTTGTCAATACCCATCACCACTTTTATCAGACCCTGACCCGGGCCATCCCCGCGGCCCAGGATGTGGTACTCTTCGACTGGCTCAAGACCCTCTACCCCATCTGGGCCGAGCTGACCCCGGCGGCGGTCAACGTCAGCACCCGGCTGGCGTTGACCGAACTGCTGCTCTCCGGCTGCACCACCAGCAGCGACCACCACTATCTGTGGCCCAACGGCGCCCGGCTGGACGACCAGTTTGAGGCCGCGGAGGCGATTGGGGTGCGCTTTCACGGCGCACGGGGCAGCATGAGCCTGGGCGAGAGCGACGGCGGCCTGCCCCCGGATCGCTGCACCGAGCCGGAGGCCGCCATCCTCCACGACTGCCGCCGGGTGGTGGAGGCGTACCACGATCCCGCCCGCTTCGCCATGCGCCGGGTGGTGATCGCCCCGTGCAGCCCCTTCAGCGTCACCCCGGCGCTGATGCGGGAGAGCGCGGCCCTGGCCCGCAGCTTTGGTCCGGGTATGAACGTGCATCTCCACACCCACCTGGCCGAGACCAAAGACGAGGAAGATTTCTGCATCGCCCAGTTTGGCTACCGCCCCGGCGCCTATGCCGAGGAATTGAACTGGACCGGGGACGATGTGTGGCACGCCCACTGTGTGCATTTGAACGCCGACGAGATCAGTAATTTCGCCCATACCCACACGGGCGTGGCCCACTGCCCGTCCAGCAACATGCGTCTGGCCAGCGGCATCGCCCCCGTGCGGGCCATGTTGGACGCTGGGGTGCCCGTCGGCCTGGGCGTGGACGGCTCCGCCAGCAACGACAGCAGCCACCTCCTGGCCGAGGCCCGCCAGGCCCTCCTCCTCCAACGGGTGATGGGCGACCCCGCCGCCCTGACCGCCCGCCAGGCCCTGGAGTTGGCCACCCTGGGCGGCGCGTCCGTCCTGGGCCGGGACGACATCGGCGCCCTGGCCCCCAACATGGCCGCGGACATCATCGCCTTCGACCTCAACGCCCTGGGCTACGCCGGCGGCGCGGTCCACGATCCCGTGGCCGCCCTGATCTTCTGTCATCCGCAGAATGTGGACTTTTCCATGGTCAACGGGCGCTTGCTGGTCGAAGATGGTCAGCCTGTGTATTTGGATCTGCCCGTGTTGATCGAAGAGCATAATCGGGTGGCCAGAGAGCTGGTCAATGGTTAATGGTTGATGGTTAATTTTTAATTTTTAATGAGCGTGGTCAACGGATGATCGCCGCCAATAGGCCTTTGCGCCATTAACCATCGAATTACCATCCAACGTCGATCCCCACTCAACCACGTTCAAATGAAAAAAATTAACCATCAACCATCAACCATTAACCATTGAACTACCATCCAACGCTGATCCCCACTCAACCACGTTCAAATTAAAAATTAAAAATTAACCATCAACCATTAACCATTTTTATGTCTTTTTCCGTCATCCTCACCCACGAATACACCGACTTCGACGCCCTGGCGTCCCTGCTTGGCGCGCACCTGCTCTATCCCCATGCCCTGCCCGTGTTGCCCCGACAGATGAACCGCAATGTGCGGGAGTTTGCCCATCTCTACAAAGGGACCCTGCCCTTTGTGGAGCCGGAGGATCTGCCCAAAAATACCCATGTGGACGACGCCATTCTGGTGGACACCCGCTCGGTAAACTGGGTGCGGGGCATGGATGAGACCACCCGTGTGCTGGTGATCGACCATCACCAGGACCAAGGGGAGGAAGAGGAGGCCGCGGCGGAATTTCAGGTCGAACCCGGTGCGCAAGATGTGTGGGCGACACCGCCGACCGAGGGCACACCCGCCAACTGGCGCTTCTGGACCGACGATGTGGGGGCCAACACCACCATGCTCGTGGAACAAATCCGGGAGCGGGGCATCCGCCTCACCTCGTTCCAGGCCACCCTGTTGGCCCTGGGCATCTACGAGGACACGGGCAGCCTGACCTATCGGTCCACCAAGGCCAGGGATGTGATCTGCGTTGCCTGGCTGTTGGATGTCGAGCAGGGGGCCAACTTGGAGGTGATCGCTCGCTTTCTGCGCCACCCCCTCAGCGAAGAGCAGCGCAAGGTCTATCAGACTTTGGTGGAAAACAGCGAGCATCTGACCATCGACGGCAACCGGGTGGTGGTGGCCACCGCGACCGCGCCCACGTTCAAGGACGAGGTCAGCACCCTGGCCCATAAGTTGCGCAATCTGTACGAGCCGGACGCCCTCTTTTTGATCGTGGACCTGGGGGATCGGATTCAGGTGGTGGCCCGCAGCGCCAGCGACGGGGTGGATGTGGGGGCCATCGCCACGGCCCTGGGCGGCGGCGGCCACGATCGGGCCGCGGCCGCGCCGGTGCGGGGATCGACCATGGGCGAAGTGCGCGCCCGCATCATCGACCTCTGCCACAGCCACAGCCGCCCGGCCAGCACCGTGCGCCACCTGATGACCCTGAGCCGTCCCCAGACCGTGGACGCGGCGTTGCCCATTCACGAAGCCCACACGATCATGCGCCGCTATGGGCATGAAGGCTACCCCGTGGTCGCCACCGGCCCGGACGGCCAAGAGCAGATCCTGGGCATCATCACCCGGCAAGAGGTGGACCGGGCCATGGGCCACGGTCTTGGCAACGCCTCTGTGGCCAAATATATGCGGGAGGGGCGCGTCACCGTCACCCCGGACGATTCTGTGGCTACCCTGCGCCAGTTGATGGTGGAGAGCGGCTGGGGCCAGATCCCCGTGGTCGGCCCCGATGACGACCTGATCGGCATCGTCACCCGCACGGATCTGATCAAGCTGTGGGAGCAGCGGGAGACCCCTGCCGATGGCCGGGGCCAGATGGGCCAACGGCTGCGGGAAGCCCTGCCCCCGGTGCCCTATCGTCTGCTGCGGGTGGCCGGCCAGGCCGCGGACGCCATGCGGGCCACGGCCTATGTGGTGGGCGGCTTTGTGCGCGATCTGCTGCTCAACGACACGGCCTGGCGGGTCAGTTCCCTGGATCTGGACATCGTGATCGAGGGCGACGCCATCTTGCTGGCCGAGAGATTGCAGGCCAAATATGGGGGCCGCCTGGTCAGCCATCGGCGCTTTGGCACGGCCAAATGGCTGCTCACGGACCCGGATTTTGCGGTGGATCGGACCGAGTTGCTGGGGGATCTGGCGGGGGATCTGCCCGAATTCATCGACTTTATCACCGCCCGCACGGAGTTTTACACCGAGCCCACGGCCCTGCCCACGGTCGAGCGCAGCAGCATCAAGCTGGACCTGCACCGGCGGGATTTCACCATCAACACCCTGGCCCTCAGCCTGGACCCGGACCAGTGGGGCGAGCTGTTGGACTTTTACAACGGCGCGGCAGATCTGGCCCAGGGGCGCATCCGGGTGCTGCACAGCCTCAGCTTTGTGGACGATCCCACCCGCATTCTGCGGGCAGTGCGCTATGAACAGCGCTTCGACTTCCACATCGGCCCTCGCACCCTGGACCTGCTGCGGGATGCCACGGAACTGCTGGACAAGGTCAGCCCGGCCCGCATCCGCCACGAACTGGACCGCATTCTTCAGGAACAGATGCCCGAAAAGACCTTGGCCCGGTTGGGTGAGCTGGGCATCCTGGCCCAACTTCATCCCCATTTGGTCATGGCCCCCTGGGCCATTCGCACCTTCCCTGTCCTGCGCCAGGCCCTGGTCGATCTGGAGAGATCGGATCTTTTCGGCCCACAAGGTCTAGAGGCCATCCGGTCCACGGCCATCGAACGGTTGTATTGGGCCATTTTGGTTTACCCCATGCCAGGTTCCCCTCTCCCCGAAAAAGGAACGTGGAACAGCCAGGAGGACGGGGAAAATCTGAACGGGGATTACCAACTGGCCGAGCGTCTGGGCCTGCGCAAGGAGACCCGTCTTCTGGTGGCGGATCTGCGCAAGCTGCAAGCCCAGGGGGATCTCCTGCGCCAGCCGGATCTGTTGCCCAGCCAGGTGGTCCACGCCCTGGATCGCATCAGCCCGCCGGCCCGCTTTCTCTTCCGTTTGTTGGAAGACGACCCACGCCTGCGCGCCTATTTGGACCGCTATGAAAACGAATGGCAGCACATCGTCCCCATGCTGGACGGGGTGGACCTGCAACGGCTTGGCCTGCGCCGGGGTCCCCTCTTCCGCACCATCCTGGACGGTCTGCGTTTCGCCCGGCTCGACGGCCGCCTCCACACCCGGGAAGAGGAGGAAGCGTTGGCGTTGCAGATCGCGCAGGAAGAAAAGGAGACGGGGAGACAAGGAGACAGGGAGCAGGGAGACGGGGAGACAGGGAGATTGAATCGACCAATCCCTGATCCCTGATCCCCAATCCCCAATCCCCAGTCCCCCCCAAACAAGGAGGCATCATCGTGGCAGACATCACTCTCAAACGCCCCCAACCATCCGTGTCCATTCTTCGTTTTGCCCAGTGGTCGGCGCGGAAAAAAGCGCTGACCTTTGTGTTGCTTTTGGTCGTGATCCTCGTGTTCCTAAATGGCTGTGTGAACGAAATGGCCCCAGAGCCGTCTGAAGAACCGACTGCCATCGCCACAGCAGTGGAGATGGTGGAAGCGCCCACGGCGATGCCCGAACCCACGGCGATGCCCGAACCCACGGCAATGCCGGAACCCACGGCGATGCCCGAACCCACGGCGATGCCCGAACCCACGGCAATGCCGGAACCCACGGCAATGCCGGAACCCACGGCAGCGCCGGAACCCACGGCAGCTCCGAAACCCTCCGCCACCCGCGCCGTAGAAAAACCCACGCCCATCGTCGGTGAAATCATCGGTCCCCTGGCGCCGATCTCTTCACCGACCGAGCCAGCCATAGCGGCCGCAGTCGAGCAGCCCGACATGCCAAATCTCCCCACAGGGGCGGCGCCCATGGGCGAGCTGCTGGCCGATCTCCCCGCCCAGATCGGGCCGGATGACCGCACAGAGATCCGGGTGCAGTTCACCGTGGATGCCACGGAGACCCAGAGCGTGGTCATCGAGATCGACAACCCAATGGTGGACCCGGTGGACCTGACCCCCAGCCTGCAAGCCGAGCGTCAGGTCATCACCCTCACCCTGGCGGCCGCGCCGGAGATGGGGATCAGCCTGGGGCTGTCCCCGGGCATCCTGCGGGTGGATGGGCCGCCCGTGGACGAGATTGTGTGGCGTTCTTTGGTGGAAAAAAGCGAGAACCTGGTCACCGGGGGACGGTGGCGGCAGGCACCCCAGGTGTGGGAATGGATCGTCCAGGGCGAACCGGCCACGGACCGCGTGGCCGCTGGGGTCTCCGAAGTGCGGGTGCGGGTCTATCAGCGGGCCACAGGGAGCGTGGGGGCCACAGAAAACGTGGCCTTTGCCGATCTGGTCACGGGCTTTGACTTCCCCATCAAGCTGGTGCGCCCAGAGATGGTGGCCGCCCCCATTGCCGCCCCGATCTCCCTTCCTGCTCCTATCCCCACGCCGGTCCCCACACCGGTCCCCACACCTCCCCCCGGCCCAACCAGCGGGGACGGTCCCAGCCTGCTCCTGTGGGGTGTGGTGATCGCCCTGCTCCTGGTGGGCGGCCTGGCCGTGTTGGAGATCCGCCGTCGCCGCCAGCCCTTCCCATCCCCGGTCGCCGAGCCCGATCCGGCCCCGGCTCCTTTGCCGGCGAAACCATCCCCGGCGACCACGGCATCGCCCATCAAGGGCTATACCAGCCTCAATTTTTCCCTGCTGCGGGCCGCCGACGGCTTCAAGATCCTGGCCAAGTCCGAGCTGGATGACCGGGAGGCCGCCCACAACTTTGCCCTGGATATGGCCCCGGCCTATCTCGCCGAGGTGCAGAATGCCATCCAGCTTGCGGGCCTGCGGGCGGCCCAGGCCAGCCGTCGGGTGGGCAACCGGGAGGAGCTGCTGTTGCAGGCCTTCGGCGCCCGCCTCTTCGACAGTGTGGTCAACGATGACGTGCGGGATCTCTACATGTCCACGGTGGAAAAGGCCCGGGGACAGGAGATGGGGGTGGTGCTGCGCTTCAACTTCGAGGAGGTGCCCGAACTCTCCGCCCTGCCCTGGGAATATCTCTACGATACCCGCAGCCGCCGCTTCCTGGCCCTGGACAGCACCCGGCCCCTGGTGCGCTATCGCCGCAGCACGGCCAGCCTCTCGGTGGAGGCCCTGGCCGTCAAGCCGCCTTTGCGGGTCTTGGTGGTGGAATCCCGGCCCAAGGGCGTGGCCGAGTTGGACACGGCCACAGAACGCCGCTCCATCATGGCCGCCCTGCAATCGGACCCCAACCTGGCCGGGCGTATCGAGATGGAGATCTTGGAGGACGCCACGTTGAGCGCGCTGCAAAGCAAGCTGCGCAACAACAGCTATCACGTCTTCCACTTCATCGGCCACGGCACCTATAGCCAGGACGACGACACGGGCTATCTGGTCTTTGAGGGCAAAAACGAGAAGCCGGAACTGGTGCCCGGCCACATCCTGGGCAACCTGCTGGGGGACCACTACCCCATGCGCCTGGTCTTCCTCAACGCCTGCGAGGGGGCCACAGTTTCCGCCACGGACGGGGACCCCTTCCGGGGGGTGGCGACCAGCCTGGTGCAGCGCAATCTGCCGGCAGTGATCGCCATGCAATCGGAGATCACCGACCGGGCCGCAGTGCAACTGGCCGCGGACTTCTACGCCGCCCTGGCCGCCAACTACCCGGTCGACGCCGCCCTGGCCGAAGCCCGCAAGGCCCTGGACTACCACTTCCCCGGCTCCTTGGAATGGGGCAAGCCCGTGCTGTATCTGTGTCAGCAGACGGGGCAGCTTTTCGATTTGAGCGAGTAGGCTCGTTGAGCAATGCACAATTGACAATGCACAATGGGTGCAAAATAGAGACCCTTGGTTGAGCAGTATTCGCTCAACCAAGGGTCTCTATTTTGCCCATGCACGTCTCTACAAATTGTGCATTGTCAATTGTGCATTGTGCATTGTTTTAACTGAGCGGAATCGGATTCAACGTCGCCTGCTCCGGGGCGTTGGCGCTGATGCGCAATGCGCTTTCCACAGCCAGATCCTGGTAGCCTCGGGCCACGACGATCAGGCTGTAGGCCTGGCCCTTGGGCAACTGCTTGGGGAAGGTGAAACCGCCCTGGGCGTTGGAGCGGGCATAGGTGTAGGCCATGCTCTGATCCTGTTTGCGCACAAAGTCCTGGGCCTTGACCCCCGGCTTGAGGGCGATGATCAGGGCGTCACCGATGCCCTGGCCCGTGCGTTGATCCACCACGGAGCCGCTGATCTCCGTGTCCGAATCGTCCACCCGGCGACCGACCACCACTTCGCCCTCGGCCACCACCTGGTTGCGTACAGAAAGCACCACCCGATAGGTGGCGTCCGGCACCCCGGCGTTGTTGCTGATGAAGATCACCTTGCGGCCCCGGGGACCGTCGCTCCACTTCTCTTCCTTGGAGACGATGATCTGGCCGTTGGCCGCCCACACCTGGCTCCATGCCGAACCGTTGCGCATGCCGTCGTAGTCAAAGCTGGCGAAGATCTGCTTGCCGCCGCTGGGCAGGATGGCCGCGGGGGCAATGGGTCGCCCGTCCTTGGTCACCTGGCCGCTGAAGGTGAAGTTCTTGAAGGTGATGCCGCTGCTGGCCGCAGGCTTGACCGGTGTCACGGGGGGCGGGGCGGCTGGGGCCGTACGGCTGCTGCCGGTGGATCGGCTGCTGGAAGATCGACTGGCCGTGGCGCTGCTCACCCCGGCCTTGGCGAGCAGTGGCTTAGCCAGGTTGACCGGGCGCAGGCCGTTGATAAAGCCGCCGATGGCCATTGGGGTGTCCCGCTGGTCGATGCGACCGTCCCGGTTGGTGTCCACCACAGGGCGGGCGTCCACGGGCATTACCCCGGCCCCGGCCGCGGCCTGGGTGGGAATGCCCATCAGCTTGCCCTCCCGGTTGACCGCGGTGCCGCCGCTGTTGCCCCCGGCGATGGTGGCATCGGTCTTGATCCAGGCCCGACGGTCCGCAATGCCCTTTTCGTGGCTGAAACCGGAGACGCTGCCGCTGGTAAAGGTGACGGTTTCGCCGCCGATGCCCGGATAGCCAAAGATGGAGATCGTGTCGCCCAACTCCAGATCATCGGAATCGCCGATGGGGACAAAGGGAAGGCGCAGGCTTTTGGCGGCCCGCCCGTTCAACTCTGTGGTGATGCGCAGGACGGCAATATCCAGCTCCGGCACCTGCACCACGATTTCGGCAAAATAGGTGATGGCCGGGGGTTCGTCGCTGCTCTGGGTGATGGCGATGGCCAGCCCGTCGGCCTCCGGCGAACTCATGCCCATCGCCCTAGGGTTGGCAACGTGGCAGTTGGTGAGGATGATGCCGCTGGGATGAACGATGGTGCCGGACCCGGTCCACAGAGAGGACATGTTGCCCAGCAGCCCCTTTTTCAGGGCTACAATTTGAACCACAGATTGCATGACGTTGACGATCACATCCCGTTCGGGAAGCTCGCGAGATTGGCTGGCCATAGGTTATTCTCCGTGTTTTGGTTGGGGGGGATTGGGGAT
>CAZKEX010000094.1:9724-13543 GCA_964551895.1 uncultured Caldilineaceae bacterium
GAGATTGGCTGGCCATAGGTTATTCTCCGTGTTTTGGTTGGGGGGGATTGGGGATTGGGGATTGGGGATCGGGGATCGGGGATCGGGATAGGGGCAATATCCCTTTATTCGGTTTCGATATAACCAGAAACTGCCCTGGTCTACTCAACCTACGCCCAATCCCCAATCCCCGATCCCCGATCCCCGATCCCCGGTCCCCTACTTCCACTGGTCCAGTAGATTTTCCATGCCGCTGGCCTTGGGCTGGGCGGGGGAAGTGGTTGCGCCGGCCTGTTTGGCCATTTGGCCGCCGAAGATGTTCAGGACTTTTTCCAGGCTCTCGGCTGCCTGCTCCCGGTCCATGCCGGTCTGCTCGGCCAGTTCTCGGTCCAGCCCCTGGTTCTTGACGAAGGTTTTGTCCACGCCGCCCTGGTTCATCTGCTCCAGGAGGTTGTCCAGATTCAGACCGCCGCTTTGGGGAGCCGCGCCACGGGCGGCGGGCTGGTTGGGGTTGGGGGTGTCGTTCATCTTGCCCAGGACAAAGCCCATCACCATCTGGGCCATCTGGGGGGAAAGGCCCAGTTTGTCGGCCAGTATGTTGGCCAAAGGGGCCATCAGCGGGTTGAGTTCACCGGCGTCGGCCTTGCCGCTACCGCCCAAAATGCCGCCCAACAGTCCGCCCAATCCACCCTGGGAGCCGCCGCCGCCCAACAGACCGCCCAACAGGTCGCCCACCATGTCATCCATGGGATTGTCGTCCTGGCCGCCAGCGCCGCCCTGTGCCCCGCCTTGACTGCCGCCCAACAGTGCGCCCAACAGATCGTTCATACCCATATTTTGTTTTCTCCTTTAGAGGTTGACCCCTGGCTTCCTGCATGTTGAGGGCCAAGGTGTTTGTAAATTAGACCTTACAGTTATACCTTACTCTTAAGGGAATGGCACTTTCAAGTTGCTTACAAGGGTTTGGGGGGACTACGTGGAAATCTGCTATAATGGAGTTGGGGATTGGGGATTGGGGATTGGGGATTGGGGATTGGGGATCTATTCTCTTCACCTTAACACCGCCCGCTGACGCCTTCTCTATCTCCCATCTCCTATCTCAAATCTCATATCTCAAATCTCAAATCTCATATCTCAAATCTCATATCTCAAATCTCATATCTCAAATCTCATATCTCTTCTCACCACCCACAAAGGAACTTCGCAATGACGCGAACTAGACTTCTCATCATGGGCGCCGCAGGGCGTGATTTCCATAACTTCAATGTCTACTACCGGGGTAATCCCCAGGTTGAGGTGGTGGCCTTCACCGCCACCCAGATCCCCTTCATCGACGACCGCCGCTATCCCCCCGAACTGGCCGGTCCCCTCTACCCCGACGGCATCCCCATCCACCCGGAAGACGAGTTGGAAGCGTTGCTCCACCAGCACAAGGTGGAGCAGGTGGTCTTCGCCTACAGCGATATCAGCCTCGAATACGTCATGCGTCAGGCCGCCAGGGTGATGGCCGCGGGGGCCAGTTTTGTCCTCCTCAGCCCGGAACAGACCATGCTCAACCCCCGCAAGCCTGTGGTGGCCATCTGCGCCGTGCGCACAGGCGCGGGAAAATCCCAGACCACCCGCTATGTCTCCCAGCAGTTGAAGGCCTTGGGGCTGACCACGGCGGTGGTGCGCCATCCCATGCCCTATGGCAATTTGGTCGCCCAGGCTGTGCAGCGCTTTGCCACCTACGACGATCTGGCCCGACACAACTGCACCATCGAAGAGCGGGAAGAGTACGAATCCCATCTGGACATCGGCAACCTGGTCTTTGCCGGGGTGGACTATGCGGACATCTTGGCCGCGGCAGAGGCCGAGGCCGACGTGGTGCTGTGGGACGGGGGCAACAACGACATGCCCTTCTTCCGCCCGGATCTGATGATCGTGCTGGTGGACCCCCTGCGGGCCGGCCACGAGTTGGCCTACTATCCCAGCGAGATCAACCTGCGCATGGCCGATGTGGTGGTGATCAACAAGGTGGACCGGGCCAGTTTCGAGCAGATCCAGACCGTGCGGGCCAACGTGCGGGCGGTCAACCCGGACGCCATCATGGTGGAGGCGGCCAGCCCTGTCTTTGTGGGAGACCCCGGGGCCATTCGGGGCAAGCGAGCGCTGGTGATCGAGGACGGCCCCACCCTCACCCACGGCGGCATGACCTATGGGGCCGGCGTGGTGGCCGCGGACAAGTTGGGGGCCGCCGAGTTGGTGGATCCCCGGCCCTATGCCGTGGGCACTATCGCCGACACCTTTGCCAAATACCCGGACACGGGTACCCTGCTCCCGGCAATGGGCTACAGCGACCAGCAGATCGCCGACCTTGAGCAGACCATCAACGCCACCCCGTGCGATCTGGTCCTGATCGCCACCCCCTTCGACCTGCGCAAAGTCGTGGCCATCACCCACCCCACGGACCGAGTCAGCTACGAACTCCAGATCATCGGCGCGCCGGGACTGGAGGAGATTTTGGTTGATTTTGCCCACCATGCGACGAAGTAGAATGAGTAAGGAGTAATGAGTAAAGGGGTCGTGTACCCCTTTACTCATTACTCCTTACTCATTTCGACAAACACTTTCACCCAGAAAGGACCTACCCCATGACCGATCCCCGTATTCCCCGTTTGGCCGAGCTGCTGGTCAATTATTGTGTCACCGTCAAACCTGGCGACAAAGTGATGGTGCTGGGCGGCAGCGGCGGCCTGCCCTTGTTGGATGAAGTCTACCGCTCGGTGATCCGGGCCGGCGGCCATCCCTTCCCCGTGTGGACCGAGGAGAGCTTCATAGAAACCTTGCTGAAGGAGGGCAGCGACGAGCAGATTCGCCATGTGGCCCCGCCCCTGGCGTTGATGACCGAGAGCTATGACTGCTATATCCGGGTGCTGGCCCCCAGCAACACCCGGACCCTGGCCAGTGTGAGCAACGACCGCCAACGCGCCTTCCGCGAAGGCATGCAGGATCTGCTGCGCACCCGGATAAAGCGGGCCGCGGCGGGGGAGATGCGCTGGGTCGGGCTGATCTACCCCACCCAGGCCCTGGCCCAGGAGGCGGATATGTCCTTGAGCGAATACGAGGACTTTGTCTACGGAGCCTGCTTTGTGGATCGGGAAGACCCCGTGGCCGAATGGGGCAAGATCCACGCCATGCAGCAGCGCATGGTGGAGTGGCTGGCGGGCAAGCGAGAGGTGAAGGTCACCGGCCCCAACGCCGACCTGCGCCTCTCCATCGAAGGGCGCACCTTCATCAACTCCGACGGCCACCGCAACATGCCCAGCGGCGAGATCTTCACCGGCCCGGTGGAGGATTCGATCAACGGCTGGGTGCGCTTCACCTATCCGGCCATCTACATGGGCAAGGAGGTGGACGGGGTGGAACTACGCTTCGTGGACGGCAAAGTGGTGGATGCCACGGCCACCAAGAACGAGGAGTTCATGATCAGCGTCCTGGACACAGACGCCGGTTCCCGATACCTGGGCGAATTCGCCGTGGGCACCAACATGGGCATTCAGCGCTTCACCAAATCCATCCTCTTCGACGAAAAGATCGGCGGCACCATCCACATGGCCGTGGGGGCCGGCTACCCCGAAACCGGCAGCAAAAACAACTCCGCCGTCCACTGGGACATGATCTGCGACATGCGGGACGGCGGCCAGATCCACGTGGACGGAGAGTTGTTTTATGAGAACGGTGTGTTTGTGGTTTGAGGTTGAGAGAGTAGGAGATTGAGAGATTGGGAGATTGTCACCAATCTCCCAATCTCCCAATCTCCCAATCTCCCAATCTCCCAATCTCTCAATTACCCAATCC
>CAZKEX010000095.1:0-13528 GCA_964551895.1 uncultured Caldilineaceae bacterium
GGCGGTGTCTCGCCCCCGCTCAACTCGTCCACCTGGCCGCGGATGATGGCGACGGCTTCCTCTTCGGAGAGGAGATGTTGGCCGCCGGCGTCCTGGCGGGCCAGTTCGGTGACGAAGGCTTTGACGAAGAGACGACGGTGGCTGATGTCCAGGAAGACATCACGGGCCACGTTGGCCAGGATGGCGGCATTGGCGTATTGGATCTTGACATCCAGCACGGTGTCGAAGGCCGTGGCGTAGATGGGGATCAGCTTTTCGCCGATGGCCACCATGAGGTCGCTCTCTTCCAGGTCCAGATGGTCCAGGCTGATCTGAGGGCTGAAGTGGTTGGCCCGGGAGAAGCGGCCCGGCGCCCGTACCCGCTGTTGCAGGGCCGGATAGCGGGGCACGATGTCGTTGATAAATTGGGGCGGCACGGCATAGACAAACATAGCTCCGGGCAATTCGTCCCGGCAGCGGTCGATCACCTCGCGCAGGTTGTCCGTGGCCAGCTTCTCCGCCTTGCCGCCGATGCTGGCCATGCGATCCACCTCGTCGAAGAGCAGGATCAGCCCGCTGAAGGAGAGGGCGCGGATGGTCTGCACCAGGGAACGCAACATGCGGAAGGCGTTGGGCTTGGTGATCTTGCCCGTCACCCCCACATCCCGCAGCACTTTCGTGTCGTCCGGCGTGGTGGTGGAGCCCATGAGCCAGCGGGTGAGGGACTCCAGGCGCTCGTCCTGCTCCCGGATCAGGGCCTCGAAATAGGCCAGGACCGCGTTGCGATAGGCCAGGCTGTCGATGGGCGAGGCTTCCACCGTGTCCACCAGGCCGATGTAGTTGGGATGCTGCAACGTTTCCAAACTGAAGTCATCGCCCACGGTGCGGCGCAGGGTGCCTTCCAGAAAACGGGTCAGCCCGGTCTCATCGGAGACCTCGTCGTCGGCCTCGTGCCAGATCAGGTTGCGGGCCACCGCGGCGTAGACCGAGCGCTGATCGTTGTAGGGCGTCTCGATGGGGCTGAGGTCCACCTTGGAGACGGCGAAACCCCGGTCCCAGGCCATGTCCCGCAGACAGTAGAGGAAGTGGGACTTGCCGCTGCCGTAGTCGCCCACCACCATCTTGTAGGTAGCCCCGCCGTCCCGCAGATAGGACGACAGATAGAATTCATCCAAAGCCTCAAGCAAGGAGGTGTTGCCCACGTTGAAATACTGCACCCCCTTGGTCGGCGGCGTGCCATAGCTGCCCAGCGCCTCGACAATCTGCCGGGCCAGGAGACGAGTGAGGGGTCGGGAAAGGGTGGATAATTGGGACATGGATCTCCTCCAAAGAAACAAATGGGAACAAATGGAACACGGATCGAACGGATTGGACGGATTAAAACGGATTTCAAAAGATCCGTGAAAATCCGTTGCATCCGTCCAATCCGTGGCCTATTTTTTATTCAAACCAGATGTTGGCGTAGTACTCCCCATCCAGCGCCGATTTTGGCGCCCAGATGCTGCGGGAGGCGCTTTCGGCCTGGTTTTTGGTGGCTCCGCCCAAGAGCATACGCACGGTTTTGCCGTCCACGGTGAGGCCGGGGGCGTCGTGGGCCAGGACCAGATCCCGCACGAAGTGGGCGCGTTCGTAGTCCTTGAAGGTGCTGCGGGAGGGAGCGTTCCAGAATCGTTGGGCCTGGCGGTTTATCACCACCTGGCTATAAAGCTCGATCAGGTTGATGCGTCCGCCGGCAGGTCGTTGGGCGCGCTTGGCCAGAAGTTCGTTCCAGGCCGTGTGGAGTTCGGTCAGGAAGCCGGTCACATCGATCTTGCGATCCACAATGGATTTGTGCTGCCGGTCATAGGCTTTGATGATGGTGTTGATGGAGAGGGGGATGGGCCGGGTCAGGGCCTCCTTGCCATAGAACCACTGGGCCTTGCGGGCGGTGATGTCGATCTGCAATACCAGTTCGCCCACGACCAACGTGGGCGGACGGCCCTCCACGGTTTCGCCCCGCTGCTCAAAGACCTCTTTGAGATCGTGGGCAAAGTGGAAGGCCAGATCGTCCAGAGCCTGGCGGGTGGCCGTGGCAAAGTCCGCCACGGCCTGGGTGAAGGCGGGGTCCGTCACCTGCTCCGCGGCCGCGTCCAGCTTGGCCAGAGATTTCTGCATGGCCAGGGCGTCCGCCCGCTCTTCCGCGGCCAACTTGGCTGCCTGCTTGAGCGCGCCTGTGGCCGCGCGCAGGGCCTTGAACTGGGGGTCCAGCGCGCCCTGGGCGGTCTGGACGCTTTCGATTAGGGCTGTGTTCATGTGAGATTGGGTCCTGTTGATAGTTGGATGCAGGCGTTTGAGCGCCTCCAGGTTCCGAAAAATGGTGGCGCATTGGGAATCCTCGTGACAAACCCACTACGGCTTCGATACGACCGGAAACTGCCCCGGTCTACTCAACCTGCGCTGGTCCTCGGCCACGACCAAGCCCCATGTGCCAGAATGATTACAGTCAAGTTTACAATGAATGAAGGGCAATTGACAAGGTTTATGATTCGGTTGCGAGACAATTCTCAAAACGTCTCAAAGCGAATGGGGATAAGAGCCGTGGCTCTTATCCCCATTCGCTTACATTACCATTTGTTGTCCAACGAAAAACCCTACTCCTTCAGGGCGTCCGCGTTGGCCAGCTCGTTGGTGAAGCGGTCGACGAAGTCCTTCTTGTTGTCGCCACAATACTGGAAGTCATAGTCGATCAGGTTGACGTCCAACAGTTCGGGCATGGAGGCCGCCGCGCCGTTGACCGTGGGGGCCTGATAGGCCTCGTACTTGGGGCCGAGTTCCTGGGTGGCAGGCTCCAGGGCCCAGTCGAACCACTTCTTGGCCGCATCCAGATGCTTGGCGCCCTTGATGATGCCCATGCCGCCGATCTCGTAGCCCGTGCCCTCTTCGGGGAAGGTGAGGACCACAGGGGAGCCCTTCAACTGCTCGGCCACGATGTCGTGGGAGAAGACGATGCCCACGGCAGCTTCGCCCTGGCCGATGAACTTGGCCGGGGCCGAACCGCTCTTGGTGAACTGAAGGACCTGGCCGGAGTACTGGCGCAGATATTCCCAGCCCGCTTCTTCGCCGCGCATTTGCAGCACGGTGCAGAGGGCGGTGTAGGAGGTGCCGGAGCTGGACGGATGGGCCACCATCAACTGGCCAGCGAACTCGGGCTTGAGCAGGTCATCCCAACTGCGGGGCGGCTCCAGACCAGGGTTGGCATCCAGGAAATTCTGGTTGGTGATGAAGCCCAAGGAGCCGACATAGACACCGGCCCAATAGTTGTCGGGATCCTTCATCAGGTCCGGATCCTTGATGTTGGCCATGTTGGGGGAGTCGTAGGCTTCCAGCAGCCCTTCGCCCGCGGCAGCCACAAAGCTGTCCACCGGGCCGCCCCACCAGATGTCAAACTGGGGGTTGTCCTTCTCGTTGCGCAGACGGGTCAGGCTTTCGCCGCTGGACATGCGCACAAAGTTGACGGTGATGGTGGGGTTGACCTTCATAAACTCGGCCATCATGCCTTCGCACCAGGCTACCTGGGGCGTACACAGCACGTTGAGTTCGGTGCTGGCAGCCGTCTCGCCGCTGACAGCCCCGGCAGCCGGGGCTGCGGCAGGGGGTGGCGGGGCGGCGCAGGCCACCAGGGCCATGGACGCGATCAACAACAGGCCAATCAACAGAATAAAGCGTTTTGATCGAAACATAGTTCCTCCTTTGGAACAGGGTATGGAAATGGATTGAACAGAAGCGCTAAGGAGTTTTTGAGAATGGGTGCAACAAGAAAGGGGCAATTCCCTTGGGTGTCGCACACTGGAATGAAAGAATGGAGTGAACAAGAAGTCGTCGCCGGAAGAGGGGGAACGGGTGACAGGGTTCTATTATCTTCCGAATTGAAAATAATCGCAAGTTGGGGTTGCGGGATTGGGAGATTGGGAGATTGGGCGATTGGGAGATTGTCACGACGCAATCTCCCAATCTCCCAATCTCTCAATCTCTCACCCCCACCTTACGCGGCTGGCGCACAAAGAGGGCGGCCACGGCCAAGATCAGGGGGATGATGGCCAGTAGGTTCAGCGCCGTGTTGTAGCTGCCCAGGAGATCCCGGGCGATGCCCATAGGCATGGGGCCGAGGGCCGACCCGGCGATCAGGATGGTGCTGGTGACCCCGGTGATGGCCCCCAGGTGTTTGCGCCCAAAATAGTTGGCCCAGATCACGCTGCCCACGGAACGGGTGAAGCCGCTGGTGGCCCCCAGGATCACCCCGTAGACCAGGGCCATGCCCACACCGGTCAGCCGATAGGCCAGCACAAGGGAGGCGGCTTGGCAGAGCAGGCCGGCGACCAAAATATAGCGGGCCGAAATCCGATCCACCAAGATCCCCGCGCCCAGGGTGATGATGGCCGTGGTCATGGCCACGGGCACGAAGGCCTGGGCTGCCACCACCGCGGAGAGGCCGTTGTCCTGGAAGATGCTGACCATATGGAACATCAGCCCTGTGCTGAGCATGGAGACCGAGGCCAATCCCAAGACCACGATCCAAAAGACCGGGGTGCGGATGGCTTCATTCAGGGTCCACGCCTCTTCCAGGGTAACAGTTTCCTCGACGCCAGGATCGACTTTGGTCACCTGGGAAGGGGTCTGGCCCCCATCAGGTTGTAGCCCGTACCGTTCCGGTTCGTTTCTAAAAAAAAGATAGCCCACGGGTACCATGATCACCAGGACCAACCCGCCCAAGATCGGGAAGGCCGTGCGCCAGCCATAGCTGTCCACCAGCCAGTAGATGAGGGCGGGAAAGCTGCCCAACCCCAACAGGGAGGCGAGCAGGTTCGAGACGCCCATCACGCTGCCCCGGCGCCGCACCCACCATTGGTTGACGGTGTATTGGCTGACCAACGCCAGGCTGCCTTGGCCCATCATGCGGATGGCGATGAAGCCCACAAAGAGCATGGCGGCGTTGGCGACGAAGCCCATGTAGATACAGGCCACCCCAAAGAGCAGAGAGATCAGTACCGCGGCGGTGCGGGGGCCGCGGCCGTCGATCAGGCGACCGATGAAGGGGAGGCCAAGGCTGGCCACCAGGGTACCCCCGGTGTAGAGGGTGCTGACCAGGGAACGGCTGATGCCCAGGTCGGCGATAAAGTGCTCGATAAAGATGGAGACGGCGTAGGTCTGGCCGGGGCTGGTCATGATCATGCCCAGCGTGCCCACAGCGGCCACGATCCACCCATAGAAGATGGGAGAGCGACTGATCACCCGGCTGGTTTGGATGGGCAAAGGGGAGGGCTGGGCCTGGGCAGGCGTAGAAATCAAAAGAAACACCTCAATGGATTGGATGGCTCTACTGCAATAACTAAAAATTCACCGCAAAGTCGCCAAGGGCGCAAAGATTTCAAAGAAAACTGAGAAAAGAAATCTTGTTTTTCTTTGCGCCCTTGGCGACTTTGCGGTGAAGACTGGCTTTTCACAGTGCAGCCATCGGATTGGCGACTAAAGCGATTTAGTCAAACCACTCAATCTATCACAGACTGGGCGCTGTGTAAAACCAGCGCCTCCCGCAGAACCGCCGGGATGGGGGCTTTACGCCCGGCGGCATAGTCGAAGGTGACGACGACCCCGTCTCCCTCGGCGGCCACCCGGTTGTGGCGGCGGCTGACCACCCGGTGGTGCATGGTGAAGCGGTCCTCGCCGATCTCGGTGATCTTGGTGCCCACGGCCACGGTGTCGGGAAAGGTAAGGGGGAACTTGAATTTGCAGTCGATGGCGGCCAGAATCGGCCCCACGCCCTCGGTGGTGGAGAAGCCCTCCACGCCCAGGGCGTCGAAGAAGGCGATACGTCCGCTCTCAAAATAGCGGAAGTAGACCACGTTGTTGACATGGTTAAAGGCGTCCATCTCGCCCCAATGGATGGGAAATTCGATCACAACGGGATAGTCAGCTAGTAGGTTTTGCATAGGTATCTTCTTTCTTGGGATTGGGGATTGGGAATTGGGGATTGGGGATTGGGGATTGGGAATTGGGGAGGGTACTCACACCAATCTCCCAATCTCTCAATCTCCCAATCTCAACAAATCTCAACAAATCTCAACCCCAAAATCACTGGCGCGCTGCGTCGTCCATGCGCTTCTTCAGGTTGATGAGCTTTTCTTCGACTTCCAGCACGGCGGTGCGACCGGCGGCCATGCCATCTTTCCATTGGGTGGAGTCGAAGATGCCGACGTGGCCCATTTTGGGTTGCAACAGAATGTCCGGTGGGTAGAGGGCCATCCGGGCGTTGAGGGATGTGCTGGAAATGATGTCGCTGATGGCCGTGATCACCTGCCAGGTGCGCCGGGTGTGGGGGATGGGCAAGGCGTCCAGCAGGCCCGCGCCGCCCGACCTCGGCTCGGGATCGATCTCGTAGGGGGACGTGTCGGAGAGATCCACGGCGATCACGAAGGTGGCTCCCCGGCCCCTGGCCACATCGAAGGGCGTGTTGTTGAGTACGCCCCCATCCACCAACGCAAATCCATCCCGCAGGACCGGAGGCAGGAGAACGGGCAGGCTGGTGGTGGCCATGATGGCCGAGACCAGATCTCCCTCGTCCAGGATCACCTCCTTGCGGCTGACCAGATCCGTGGTCACCACGGCCAGGGGGATCTTGAGATCCGCAAAGGTGATGCGGCCAAAAAGCTCTTCCAACATGCGCTCCACCTTGGTGTTGCTGCTGAAGGCGGGCACGCTGTTGGGCAGGGCATAGATGGCGGTCAGGCTCAGTTTTTGAAAGAAGGTGGTCATCTGGTCCATGCTGTGGCCGGCGGCCACCATGGCCCCCACCAACCCGCCCACACTGGTGCCGGTGATCAGGTCCGGCACGATGCCCAGGCGATCCAGTTCCTTCAACACGCCGAAGTGGGCCGCGCCCCGGGCCCCGCCTCCGCCTAATGCTAGTCCGATTTTCATGATTTCCTCCCGTTGCGTCAAAGACCGTTCGCACCAGGGGGTGCGAACTCCACGATCATAGCGGAGTGATGTGGTGGGGCGGTTCCCTCAAGACACAGAGGGTGTGCGCCATATTTTTGGAAAGAGGACGGTCAATCGCGGCACTCATTCCGGGAATGGGCCAAAACCGCTCACGCGACCCAAAAAGAACCGGCCCATTCCCGGAATACCTACACGCATTCAACGCAAGCGATACGCCGCCAAGTGAGCGAATGGAGTGCGAAGATCTCGGCGGCGGCTACTCAACCTACGGTAGCCAGAAATTACCGCTACGGTCTGTCGAGTATGGTAGAATAGGTCAGTGCAATCTGCCAACCAGAAAGCGAGTGACCCATGACGACAACCCAGAAAAACCAAGCAAGAGATGAAGCTGCGGCCCAAGTCAAAGAATTTAAGCGTAAATATGGCCGATCTCTGGCCCAGTTCGAGGCAGAGATTTTGCCCGCTGCCACTGATTTCGATACCCACAGCGACTACAACGATTGGTTCTATTATAGCCAGATCGTAGAGCGTCTTTCTTCCACAGGTCCGGCCACAAACTGACCTCCTGTTCCGCCTCACTCTCCATCTTTTTTCCAGCGAACATTATCTTACCCCGCCAACGCCATAACCAACGCCTCCACCAAATGCACCGCCTCCCGCCCGCCCAGGTCGCCGATCTGGTGACGGCAGCTTGTGCCGCTGGCCACAATGAGGGTGTCCGCGGACGCGGCCCGCACCGCGGGGAGGAGCCGGTCCTCGCCGATGGCCCGGCTGATGTCGTAGTGATCCCGCTCGTAGCCGAAGTCCCCGGCCATGCCGCAACAGCCGGCGGGGATCACCTCAACGGTGTAGCCGGCGGCTTTCAGCGCGGCCACGCTGGACTCGTTCCCCACCAGGGCTTTGTGATGACAGTGGCCGTGGAGCAGGGCCTTGCCGGGGTTGGCCCGCCATGCCGGCGCAAACCGCCCCGCCCGCATCTCCCCCACCACAAACTCCTCCACGGTGAAGGCGTTGGCCGCCACCAGCTTGGCCCGCGCTTTGTCCGACGCCAAAGTCAGATATTCGTCCCGGATGGTCAGGATGCAGCTCGGCTCCGCGGCGAGGATGGGGATGCCCTGGGCCGCGTAGGGGGCCAGCAATGCCACGTTGTGATCCACATTGCGCCGGGCCTTGTCCGCCTGGCCGCCGGTGATCAGGGGCCGTCCGCAACACTCCCGGCGGTTGTCCACCAAGATCTGATAGCCCGCGGCCTCCAACAGCTTCACCATTGCCCGCCCGATGTGGGTTTCGTTGTAGTTGGTCCAGGTGTCGGCGAAAAACAAGACGGGGGTTGGGGATTGGGGATTGGGGATTGGGTCGCCCACCCCATTGTGCATTGTGCATTGTGCATTGTGCATTGCAAACCAGGCGTCGAAGCTCTGCCGATCATACGCGGGCAGGGTACGCTGGGGGGCGACGCCGATGCGGGCCAGGATCTGCTTGGCGATGGGGGTGCGCAAGCCCCAGTTGACCCCGGGGATCAGTCCCGGGGCCAGGCGGAAGAGCAGTTTGTTGATCTTCGGCAGCCAGCCCATCAGCCGGTTGAACCAGGGCAGACCGTTGGCGTGGTAATAGTGGACCAGATACTCGGCCTTGATCTTGGCCATATCCACCGCGGAGGGGCATTCGGTGGCGCAGGCTTTGCAGCCCAGGCAGAGATCCATGACACCGTACATTTCGTCGGAGAAAAGCGCTTCGGACGGGATACGCCCGGCCATTGCGTTGCGCAGAGAGTTCGCCCGGCCCCGGGTGCTGTCCCGCTCGTCACGGGTGGCCATGAAGCTGGGGCACATGGCCCCCACGCCCAGCTTGCGGCAGACCCCGGCCCCGTTGCACATTTCGATGGCCGGGGCATAGCCGCCGTCCGCGCCCCAGTCGAAGACGGTTTGCAGTTCGATGGTTTGATAGGTGGGGCCGGTGCGCAGGGGTTTGTCGGCCCAGAAGTCGCTCTCCGCAGGCAAATTGGACGTCTGCGCCGCCGGGCCGTCGACGATTTTGCCTGGATTGAGTCGATCCCCAGGGTCGAAAATACTTTTGACTTCTTTTAGCGCAGCATAAAGCTCCGGCCCAAAAATGAGGGGGTTGAGATCCGTGCGGGCCAGGCCGTCCCCGTGTTCGCCGCTCATGATGCCGCCATATTTGACCGCCAGCCCGGCCGCAAAGTGGCTGACATCGGCCAACAGGGCCAGCCCATGCTCGGTCTTGACGTTGAGCAGAGGCCGCACATGCAGACAGCCGGCCGAGGCGTGGGCATAGACCGCCACGCCGGGGATGCTGCGCCCGCCGTCCCCCCGCTGTTCGCAATAGGCCAAAATCTCGCCCAAATAGTCGGCCAGGCGCTCCGGCGGCACGCTCACATCCTCGATGCCGGGCACGGGCTTGAAGTCCCCCCGCCGGGACATAAGCAGGTTGAGGCCGGCCTTGCGCACGCTCCACACATCGGCCTGGTGAGCGGGACTGAGCAGCCGGGTCACCGCGCCCCGCCAGCCCCGGGCCGCCATATGTTGCTCGAAATGGGCCAGCTTGACCGTCAACTCGGCCTCATTTTCGCCGTAGTATTCCACCAGCAGCACGGCCTCCGGGTCCCCGGTGACGAAGTGCAGCTTCTTGGCCCACTCCGGCTGGGCCCGGGCCAGGTCCATGAGCTGTTTGTCCAGCAGTTCCGCGGCGCTGGGCGCGGTCTCCAGCACGTCGGTGATGGCCGCGCACGCCTCCAACAGGGTGGCGAAGGGGATCACCGCCAGGCCGGTGCGGGTGGGCCGGGGCACCAAATTTAGGGTCAATTCCGTGGTGACGGCCAGGGTGCCCTCGCTGCCCGTGAGCAGTTGGGCGATGTTGAAGCGGTCGATCCGGGTGGGGTCCGCAATGGCCGGGCGGAAGGGGCTGGACGCGCTCAACCGTCCCCGCTGGTCTGCCGGGAGGAGGGCGGCGGCCAGCCGGTCCAAATTGTAGCCCGATGCTCGCCGCCAATGTTTTGGCCAACGGGCCAGGATTTGTGCCATATTTTTTTGAAGAAGTTTGGGCAGCTCTCGGTAGATATGCCCCTTGAGGCCCTCACTTCTTCCCAACGCGTTCAGGTTCCCCACGGGTTCGGGACCAAACACGGCCCGGCTGCCGTCAGCGAGAATGGCGCGGATCTCGTGGACGTTGTCGGCCATCATGCCATAGAGGATGCTGTGGGAGCCGGTGGCGTTGTTGCCCACGCTGCCCCCAATCGTGGCCCGGTCGCCGCTGGCCGGGTCCGGTCCCAGCATCAGGCCGTGACGGGCGATCTGCCGGTTGAGGGCGGCCACGCTGATCCCCGGCTGGGTGCGAACTTTGTGGGCGGAGCCATCCACCTCTACAATTTTGTCCATATATTTGCTAAAATCGACCACCAACGCCGTGCCCACGGTCTGCCCGGCCAATGAACTGCCCCCGCCCCGGGGCAGCACGGGGATGCCGTGGCGGGCCGCGATCTCCACCGCGGCCTGCACATCATCGGCGTGCTTGGGGATCACCACGCCCACGGGCATGATCTGGAAGAGGCTGGCGTCCGTGCTGTAGAGCATGCGGGTGAAGCCGTCAAAGCGCACCTCCCCGGCCAGGACCCGGCCCAGTTCCGCGGCCAGATCGGCGTGGGTGTCGGTCAGGGCGCCCATCTCCTGGGCAGAAAGGGTGTTGGACGGGACGATGTGGATAGTCATATGCGCTCTCTTGGTAAGGGTAAATACTGGCGGTGGGAAAATCTGTGCTATCCTTGACCAGCCGGACCGACCTGCGGGCGGGAGAACCCATCAAAACGAGGAGAACAGATGCTGACGAATAGCCAGACCAGCGAAAAATTGAAGATTATTATGTACACAACCCAATGGTGCCCGGATTGCTGGCGGGCCAAGCGGGTCATGGACAGTATGGGCGTGACCTACGACGAAGTCAACATTTCCCACGATCTGGATGCCCAGGCCATTGTGGAACGCATCAACCGGGGCAGCCACAGCGTCCCCACCCTGATCTTCCCCGACGGCAGCACCCTCACCGAACCCCGCACCGCCGAACTCTCGGCCAAACTTAGCGCTTTGCTGTAAGGAATAGAACGCGGATGACGCGGATCGGGCGGATTTTCACTGATCTAAAAAAATCCGTTTTGATCCGTCGTATCCGCGTCATCCGCGTTCTATTCCGGACTCGATACACCCCAACGCCTGCGCCAAATCCGTCACTAGATCGTCTGTGTCCTCGATGCCCACGGCCAGGCGGATCAGCCCGTCGCGGATGCCCAGGCGGGCCCGCTCGGCCGGGGGCGTTTCGTAGTGGCTGAGGATCCAGGGTTGATGGATCAACGAGTCCACGCCGCCCAGGCTGCCGCCCAGGGTGGGCAGGGTGAGGGCGTCCACAAAGCGGGCGGCCGCGGCGTGGTCCGCCAGCTCGAAGCTGACCACGCCGCCAAAGCCGCTCATCTGCGTCTTGGCCAATTCGTGGTCCGGGTGGGAGGGCAGACCGGCGTACCAGACCCGCTGAACCGCCGGGTGACTTTCCAGAAATTCGGCCACGGCCTGGGCGTTGCGGTTGTGGCGGGCCATGCGCAGGCCAAAGGTCTTGACGCCGCGGATGATATTGTAGCAGGTATTGGGGTCCGCCACCATGCCCAGTTCGTGCTGGATGCCCCGCAGCCCGACCATCTCCCAGGCCGAGCCGATGATGGCCCCGGCCATGAGGTCGTTGTGCCCGGCCAGATATTTGGTCACGCTGTGGACCACAAAGTTGATGCCCAGATCCAGGGGGCGGCTGTTGAAGGGAGTGGCGAAGGTGTTGTCCACCACGGTGAGCAGGCCATGTGCTTGGGCAAGCTCGGCCAGTCCCCTCAAATCCAGACAGCGGTTGAAGGGATTGGACGGGCTTTCAGCCAAGACGAGCCGGGTGTTGGGTCTGATAGCGTCAGCGTAGGCAGCCAAATTCGTGCCGGGGACCGCGGTGGCGTCGACGCCATAGCGGGGCAAAAACTTGGTGCAAAAGCTGTGGGTTCCGCTATAACAGCTCTCGGTGACGATCAGGTGATCCCCGGCCTTGAGCAGATAGAGCAACAGCCCGGTGATGGCCCCCATGCCGCTGGCCGTGAGGATGGCGTCGATCTCGTCGTAGGGGTTGCCGTCGGCGGCTTCCAGGGCGGCCAGTTTGCGCTCCGCGGCCCGGCGGGTGGGGTTGTCATAGCGGCCATAGTCCATGCGCTCGCTCTCGCCGGTCAGCTTCTTTTCTTGGGCAAAATCGAGCATGGCCTCGGTGCTGTCAAAGGCATAGGTCACGCTGTGGACGATGGGATCGACCAGAAGTTGATCCCCGGCCTTGCGCACTTTGCCGCCATGGACGCTGGCCGTGGACGGGCCGGGCTGGGATGATTCGGGCATAGAGATGGATTCCTTACGACGAACTTTTTGTCAGCGCAGCATGGCTTCGGTCCAGGCCTTGATCCAACTTTCCCGGTTGGTCTCGATGGCCGCGGGGTCCACCTGGGCCGGATCGGTGGGGGTTTCGCCAAACTGCACAAAGAGATCGGGCAGGGCCGCGCCGGTGTTGGCGGGATAGACAAACATCTGCAAGGGGATGTCTTCTTGGAAGGGCAGGTCCAGCAGGAAATCGACAAAAGCCTGGGCCAGGGCCGGCTGTTTGGTACCCTGCAAGATGCCCACAAACTCGATCTGGCGGAAGGTGCCGTCCGCCGGGTTGACGTTGACACTGGCCGGTTCCGTGCGCCCATCCTCGGCGTAGAGGACATCCGCCGGGGGGCTGGTGGTGTAGCTGACCACCAAGGGCCGGTCCCCCGCGCCGCCGGAGCCGACGGTGAAGTGGTCGAAGTAGGCCTCGCTCCACCCGTCGCTGATCCGCACATCATTTTCCCGCAGAGCGCGCCAGAAGTCCAAATAGCCGTCGGGTCCAAAATGGCCGATGGTGGCCAGCAGGAAGGCCATGCCCGGCGACGAGGTGGCCGGGTTCTGCACGGCCAGCAAGCCCTTGTAGGCCGGGTCGGCCAGATCTTCCAAAGTCGTGGGCAGGGCCAGCCCCCTGTCGGCAAACCAGACCCGGTCGGCGTTGAGGTTGATGAAGCCGAAATCCACGGGCAGCAGACGGTTTGACGGGTCCACCTTCAGCTCGTCGGGGATCTGGGCCAGCAGGGGCGAGACATAGGGCACGAAGATGTCCGCGGCCAAGGCCCGGCTGAGAAAGGTGTTGTCCGTGCCGAAAAAAAGGTCGGCCAGGGGCGCATCCTTGCTCAGGATCACCTTGTTGAGGGCCTCGCCGGCGTCGCCCAGGTCCAAAAACTGGACTCTGGCGTTGTGATCAGCCTCGAACTCGGCGATCACGGCTTCGCTGACGGCGAAGGAGCTATGGGTGGCCACCACCAGGGTCGTGGGGGCCACGGACGCCGGTTCCGGCAGATCCGCGACAGGCTGGCAGGCCACAAGTAGGCCAGCCAACAGCATCAACACCCCAATTCGGGGTAAGATCGAAAAATAGGACTTGAACATGATGGATCTCCTTGATACAATTGGGCGAGGGG
>CAZKEX010000096.1:0-5354 GCA_964551895.1 uncultured Caldilineaceae bacterium
GCTGTCTCAGCCGTCAACCGAGGGAGGTGGCCACAAAGTAGATCACAAAGAGGGTCACGGAGATCACCGTGTGGACGGTCAAGACGTTGTTGATGTACTGCTTCTCCTCGATGGCCAACTTGGGGTCGGCGTAGAGGGGGATGATGAAGGGCGGCGGCAGGATCAGCAGGGTGAAGAGGGCGGCCTCGAACAGCCGGTCCAGCCCCAACAGGCCCCGGATCAGATAAACATTCAGAACGAAGACCAGGGGCAGCAGGATCCCCAGGCGGATCAGCGCCACGGTCAGGGCGTCTTTCAGCCCGCTGCGGTCGAATTTGATGCCATAGCCGACGATGATCAGGATCAGGGGGACGACCAGATAGCCGAGGAAGGTGAGGGTGGCCATCAGCGCGCCGGTGACGGGCAATTCGTAGAGCCATGTCTGCCCGCCCAGCACGTTGAGGATCAGGCTGGCCAGGATGGCGATCACCACGGGCGCGGAGAGGAAGGACTTGACGATCTGCGCCGGCTTTTGGGCGCCGTCCCGCTGGATCAGGAGCAGGGGCAGAAAGACAAACCAGATAAAGATCTCGTGGCCCAGGTCGGCCACGGCGATGTAGCCGATCTGCTCCAGGCCATAGGCCGCGCCGTAGAGGCTGATGCCCAACATGCCGTATTCAAAGCCCGTGAGCAGGTAGGGGAAGTAGGCGTAGGGGATATTGAGCCGCTTCTTGAGAAAACGGCCCAGAAGGAAAAGCAGTCCGCCCAGCACAAAGGTGAGGGCGAAGATCACAAAGTAGGCGGATTTGAGTTCGATGTGCAGAAATGAGGTAAAGAGGACGGCCGGGAGGGCCAAATTGACCACGATCTTGCGCAGCTCATCTATGGTCGTTTCGGCCAGGAAATGCTTTTGACGGGTCCAATAGCCCAGGGCGATCAGAAAGAGAATCGGCAGAACTTGGTTGAGGATCTGAATGGTCTGTTGCATGACAACCGTTCGGTGGCTTTCTAGTGGAATGGGTGTGGATAAGAGTTCATGCCCAACCACTATACCGCCAAAGCCGACCTGTTGCCAAAAAATAGGCCACAGATTGAACGGATCGAACAGATCAAAACGGATCTTTTTTTGATCCGTTCAAATCTGTCAAATCCGTTCAATCTGTGGCCTATTTTTCGGCATCAGCCCTGACAAAAAGTTGCACCACGGCCACCCCGGCCAACAGGGTGCCGGCCCAGAAGGCGATCTGGAAGAGCAGCCGCGCCGGGATGGGCAGAAACTGGGTAAATCCCAACCCCAGCAAGGCCAAAAGCATGACGGCGACCCCGGTCAGCCACCCCAGGCCCAACCACGAAATGATCTGGTTGGGGGCCGGTTGCCGAGCTTCTGCCCCTGCCCCCCATTTCGCCCAGATCAACCCCAGCAAGGCCGTACTGGTCCAGCCCAGGAGCAGGTTGTGCAGGAAGAAGACGCGCAGAGAGGTGCCGCTGCTCCACCGCCACACCCCTGGCCAGACCAATGTCAGGGCGATGGCGGCGTGGATGGCCAGGACCAGCCCGGCGAAGTGGAGGAGCCGGGGCAACTGGGCTCGGTGTTGCCAGAGGGCAAAGAGGTGGACGGCCAGCAGCCCGCCGGCGATCAGGTTGGCGATGACTGCGGGCCAAAAGAGGCGGGGGGTGACCATGACCGGGGCCATGCCCAGGATGAAGGTGGGGGCCAGGGCCAGGGCCAGACTTTGGGTGGGCAGCCATTTGGGCAGGCTGTCGATACCCAGCCTGATACCCAAGTGAGACCAAATCAGCCCCAGCATGGCCAGGGTGAACCAGCCCACGGCGAAGAGGTCCAGGAAGAGGTGCAGAAAGGCCTGCTGTAAAAAGATGCTGGAGATCCCGGTCACTACCAGTCCGGCCAACCCAGCCGCCCCGGCAGAGGCCACCAAGAGCAGAACCAGGGCCCAGTCCCACATCTGCACAGCCAGGGGCCGGACTCGCAGCCCCCTTGTGTTTTTGACATAAAGTGCAATAAACCAGAGCCAGGTCATCCCGTTGAAGGCGGCGAGCATTGACCCAAGGGGCAGCTCCGCGCCGCGGATCTGGGTCAGCCCATAGCCGTTGGCCCAAAAGGCGGGAAAGCTGAGTAGGGCCATGATCGCCGAGGCTGTCATTTGCCAGGTGGCCCAGGGGGGGGCCGGGCGACCGGTCAGCCAGGGCAGGTCCTGCCAGATCAGGGCCATGATGGCCAGGGAGACCCAGCCGAAATACATGAGGTGGCTGTGGGCGTGGCGCACGGCAGCGAAGTTGGCGGCCCAGCTCGGCATTCCATAGACCAGGCCATAGCGCATCAGCGCGCCTGTGGACGCGGCCAGGGCCAGGGAAAAAAGGGAGATACGCAGGAAGAGGTGGGTAGATCGGGTACTCATGGAAAGCTCATTCTCAAGTGTGCTTGAACGTCAAAATGATGGGGGCGGCAGCCTTCGCCGTCCCCATCATTTTAGCCTTCAATCGGTTTTCAAACCAGGATAAAAGTCTCGCGCAGCGTGTTGGTCAACCCGTAATCCAAAATCAACAATCCGCAATCCAAAATCCCCCTATGCCCCCACGCTGCCTTCAAACTCTTCCAGCCGGTGCAGGGCAAGGCGCACCATTCCGGCCATCTCCCAGAAGACGGTCAGCATGGCCGCGGAGAAGAGGATATAGCCTATTCCGTGCAGCAGCCCGGTGATCCCGGTCAGGAAGATGCCTGCCCAGATCAGCGCGCTGCCCACGTTGGCCGCGCCCACGCTGAACCAGTTGCCGCCCAGGGTGGCGGAACTCTCCTTTAGGAAAGTGCGCCGGGCAAAGTAGGGGATCAGGGCCATACCGAATTGGAGTACCCAGCCATAGATCAACGCCTGGGGCGCAGTGGCCTCGATCGGGCCGCCGGGGAAGCCGGGCACGCCCAGAAGGATCAGCGGGGCCACCATCACCGGGGCCAGGATCCACAGGTACGAGGTGATCAGGTGCCAACTCCCTGGCTGGCTCAACTTGTCGCCGGCGGACAGACGGCGGGCGGTCAGGACCAGAAGGACCAGGGTAGCGGTCAGGTGCAAGACCAGGCCGGGTACGGTGAACCACAGATTGCCCCCCAGCCACGGGCCGATGGTCAGGAAGAGCGCACCGATGCTCATGCCCCAGAAGATGCCGTTGACCGTTCGCTTTTCGGCCAGGGCGTGCCCGGTCAGACCGGGCAACACATCCAACAGCAGCCCGGCGAAGACCAGGGACATGAAGCCCCAGTTGTTGGCGTGGATGTGGGTTTCCAGGGGCACCTGAATGCGCAGGGGGACGGCCCAGCCAAACCACAGCCCTGTGCCGATGATGATGCCCAGGAGCAGGAAGCTGAGACCGGTGATGTAGAATTCGAGGCTGCCGCTCTCGGTGTGCCGGGCCGAACCGGCAGACCGCATCTGCCAGAGCTGCCAACCGAGCAGGCTGGCGGCTATAAAGACCAAGGTACCGCCGGTGTAGATCATGGCCTGGTTGATGATGGGGATGCCCACCAGCAAGATCACCAGCCCCATGTTCAGGGTCAGCCAGATGTCCCAGCGCATCTTGGGTTTGGGCAGCCCCTTGGCCAGGGCGACCAGGGTCGGGGCAACCCCAAAGACAACTTCGGTCATCACGCCCAGGGTGATGAAGTGGATGCGCAGCCAGCGCAGACCGGTGATCCAGCCCAGGAGGGAGAAGTTGGTCAGAGAGGCGTCCAGGGCGGTCAGCGCGCCCACGGCCATGAAAAGCAGGGCCATTAAGAGATAAGGGTTAAGCATACGGTTGGTTCCTTTTGGTGAAATGAATGTTGGGTGAATGGGAAGAATCACCCCAAAGGCGCGGAGAGCGCAAAGAAAAGAAGCCTTCCTCTTTTCTCTTGAAAAACTCTGCGCCCTTTGCGCCTTTGCGGTGAAGGACAGTTTACAGTCTACCCGGCCTTGGCGGCCAGAAAGGCCAGCTTGGTCTCGGCCAACATGCCTCGGCTGGCCCCGGCGGGGGTGATCACCGTGTCCCCGGTCTGGACGGCCAGGGTTTCGCCGTTGACGGTCATGGTCCCACTGCCGGTCAGGAAGTGATACACGGCCAGCCCTTCCGGGTGGTCGGGGATGCGTTGGCCAGCTTCCAGCCCGGCCATGAGTACTTTGAACTGCTCCGCGCCCAGCAAGAACTGGGGCTGCGGACCATCGGCGGAATAGACGACAATATCCTGCCAGTGGGGAAAGCGGGTCAGGGGCGCGGCGACGGTTGGATCGGTCATGGGGTCTCTCCTTGGGGTGCATGGGTCAGGCGAAAGTTGGTGTTGCCTGAACAGAGGATAGTCCCTTGGCGCGCAAACTGCCACGACTTTTGTCGGGTCGGGTGAGATGGGGTTGGGGATCGGGGATTGGGGATTGGGGATTGGGGATGGTTGTAATAGAACGCAGATGGCGCTGATTTGGCGGATTTTCACGGATTTTTTGAAACGATTCGTGAAGATTCGTGAAGATTCGTGAAGATTCGTGGATAAATCTTTTAACCCGTGAAAATCCGCCAGATCAGCGTTATCCGCGTTCTATCTGTTCATCCCAGCCCGGCGCGGCTTTCAAGCCCGGTCCGGTCGAGGATGCGGATGGATTGGCGGTCAACTTGGATCAGCCCGGCGTCGGAGAGGCTGCGCAGGGCACGGCTGAAGACATCGGGAACCGTGCCCAGGCGGGCGGACAGTTCGGCGTAGGTGGCCCAGGGCTGGCGCTGCATGACGTCGTCGCTGGCCTGGTCCAGCAGAAAGCGGGCCAGGCGTACCTCCACAGAGTGCAGAGAGAGTTCGGCCACCAGGTTGACCAGTTCGGCCACCCGGTTGGCCATGTTGGCCAGGACCGGCAGGGCCAGATCCGGGTGGGCGACGATCACCTGCTGGATGGCCTGGCGGGGGATGATCCACAGCCCGGCAGGTTCCAGGGCGATGACTGTGGCCGGGTTGGGGCGCCGAGAGAGGGCGCCGACTTCGTTAAAGGTCTCCCCCGGCCCCAGGTGGCGCAGGACCTGCTCCCGGCCATCCATGGACAATTTGATCACTTTGAGCCATCCGCTGTAGAGATGACAGAGGCCCGGGCTCTCCTCCTCCTCCAAAAAGACAATGCCGCCCTGGGCAAACTCTCGCCAGATGGCGGCCTGGGCCACCTCCCCCACGCCGGTCGGCCCCAGACCGGAGAGGATGGACATGCCGTTGATGGCCTGGATCAGGGTATCGTGATGGGGTCGTTGGGCGGGCATAGGTGTGGCTCCGTGGGTAGTTCTGTGGGTGGTTCTGTGGGTAGTTCTGTGGGTAGTTCTGTGGGGGGGGGTAAACAAAACGAGCGGTCTGTCCAGTG
>CAZKEX010000096.1:5454-13485 GCA_964551895.1 uncultured Caldilineaceae bacterium
GTTCTGTGGGTAGTTCTGTGGGGGGGGGTAAACAAAACGAGCGGTCTGTCCAGTGTAACACAACCACTGGGCAGACCGCTCGTTTTTCATCTTCCAGGTAGCTGCCAACTCTCTGGAAGATTGGCGTCGATACCTATTCCAGCGTGCGCATCCAGGCAACCACGTCGTAGAGTTGTTGCTCTGTGATGGCCGGGTTGCCGCCCTTGGCGGGCATGCCCACGCCCGTGGTGTTCAGGGGATCGTCCGGCGTGCGACCAACTTTGATGAACTCGACCAACTCTTCATCGGTGCTGGTGCGGATGAACTCACTGTCGTCAGGGTGCATGCTCTTGCCCAAGTTCGGCACTCCCTCGGCGTTCGGTCCGTGACAGGCCACACAGGTGCCCATGTAGACGGCCTCGCCGGCCGTGGCATCCCCGACTATTTTGGGGGACTCTGTGGCCACGGGCGCTGTGGTGGGCTTGGCTTCGGCTTTGTCGTCACCGCCACAGGCGGACAGCGCACCCAGCAGCAGGACCAAGACGAGCAGGGTAAGAAATGATTGTTTACGCATTAGGTTGGGTTCCTCCTGAGAAACTTGATAACAATTCGTGTTGATCGATAAAATTATGCAGGCTGTCGGAACGGTTTTTGACCCCACAACTTCGTAGCGAATGTGAGTTGTGGGGTTAAAAAGCGCCCCGGCGTTTGATCAGTTCATGCCGGGCATGGTGACGCCGGCTTTCTGGACATCTTCAAAAGTTAGCACCTGGCCGCCCCACACCTCGGCCATTGCCTGGGCAGCCGCCGGCTCTTCAAAGGCGGACAGGCCAAAGCCCATTGGGGTCAGCGCCGTCTGGCTAGAGACATAGCTGGCGGTTTGGGCGTCGATCCAGGCCAGGCTGGTGTAGTCATGCACGAAGTAGCTTACAATGGGTTTGTTGTCCCCCTGTTCTGCCATGAAGATGAACATGCCGCCGATGTCATCGAAGATGCGATGTTCGTAGCGGTTGGGGCCGGTCTCCACGACCACCCCGGCGGCGTACCGCTCATCGCTGATGATCATGCCGCATTGGACACACACATCTTCCCCATAGCGGATCTCCGGCGGCATCTCTGGGGTGACCTTTGGCCCCCCACACCCGGACACGATCGAAACCAGCGCCAACGAAAGAAGCAGACCCAAGTATAGCCTAACTTTTCCCTGCACAAAAAAATGACTCACCATCCCAATTCTCTCTTTCTTTTTCTAAATTCGTCCCTCGCAATTCGCCCCTCGCTCCCCTGGCCTAAAAATCCCCTTCCAACCGGAAGCGCACATAGGCCGCCAGCATAGGGACCACGATCCATGCGGCCAGGATAGCGGCCAGCATGGCCACCAGGCCTTGGCCGTAGGTGCGGGTGGCATAGATGCCCGCCGGTCCCAGGACCTCTAAACTGGCCCGCAGGGCGTTGACCGTGGCGATCTTGAAGACCTGCAACGGGTTGATCAGGGACAGGCCGAAGAGGGTGTGGATGTCCATGCGCATGGCGATGGCCGTGCCCATCAGCCCCAGATCCCCAAAGAAGACCAGGGCCAGCCAGACAAAGAGGGCCAACCCCACGGCCAGGGCGCTGCTGCGGCTCCACGCCGAGATGAAGAGGCCCAGACTCAGGGTGACCAGGGCCAGGAGCAGGCTGAAGCCGACCAGGGCGGCGTAGCGCTGGACCTCGACTGTGCCGCCCTGCCACGCGATCAGCAGGCCAGAGAGGCCAAAGCCCAGGAGCAGGGCGGCCAGCAGGGCCGTGCCCAGGCCCAGGAGCTTGCCCACCAACACTTCTCCCCGGCTGATGGGCTGGGTGAGCAGATAGCCCAGGGTGCCGCTCTCCCGCTCCCCGGCCAGCCCTTGGGCGCCGATGGTGAGACCCATGAGGGGGACGATCAGCAGCACCAGATTGATCAGGCTGGCCGCGGTGCGGCCAAAGCCAGCAAAGCCAAACATGCCGGATCCGCTGAGGGAAAGGCTGCTCAGGGCCACGGTGAGGGCCACAAAGGCCACGGTGTAGAGGCCGAACCAGCGGTTGCGCAAGGAGGCCCGCAGTTCATATCCGGCTAGGGTGGTGATGGTTTGGAATTTCATTGGACCTCGTGACGAGTAATGAGCAATGGGTAATGAGTAATGAGTAATGAGTAATGGGTGAAGCGGGATGGGCTAGTCGGCTGATTCTGGGGTTGGGGAGGCGTCCCACCCGAAATTTGTCGCTGGCGCTTTGGGGCTGGGATCTCCAACGCCCACTCGCTCTGTTGAAACGGGGGCAATGGCCGTGCGCCCGCTGAGGACGTTTGCCGGGGTGCCTTGGGCCACGATGCGCCCGTCTTGCAGTATCAACACATGCTCGGCCAGGGCCTCGACTTCTTCCCGGTGATGGCTGGTGAAGAGCAAGGTCTTCCCTGTGCGGCGCAGGTCGTTGAGCAGGGCCACAAATTCGTCACGGGTGGCGGCGTCCAAGTTGCTGGTCGGCTCGTCCAGAAGCAGGACCGGGGGGTCGCCCAGCAGGGCGAGGGCCAAGGCCAGCCGCTGCTTCATGCCGCCGGAGAGGGCGCCCACGGCCTTGCGCTCCTGGCCGGTCAGCCCCACCTGGCCCAGCACCACGGGGATGCGGTCCAGGGAAACATCCTTCAACTTGGCATAAAACCGGCAGCTTTCGGCCACGCTCAGGTCGTTGTGAAAGGAGAGCTCTTGGGGCACATAGCCCAAAAAGCGGCGGGCAGCCCGGCCATCCTTGCTCAGATCAAAGCCGTTGAGCCACAACTCGCCCTGGCAGCGCAGTAGCCCCAGCAGGCACTTGAGTACCGTGGTCTTGCCGGCGCCGTTAACGCCCCACAGGGCCAGCGCGCCCCCCTCGGCCAGCTCAAAGCTGAGGTCATCCACCGCGGTGATGGTGTCGTCACTCCACCACGAGCGGCCTGGGCGGGGATAGGTTTTGGTGAGCTGTTTGACCGTGATCATAGGTGCATCTTTCGAATGGTGAATGGCGAATGGGGAATCACCCGTGGTCGGGACAGGGACTGCGGCCAAGGTCGGGGCTGGGGCTGGGCCTGGGCCCAGGGCCGCGGCCGGTGTGGCCAGGGTGGGCACAGGCTGGGATGTGGGGCCGGTCGCACCGGGCAGACGGAAGCGAAATTGACTGCCCAACAGCCCGGCTGCTGCCAGCAGCAGACCGGCGGCCAGCCAACCCAGACGGCCATCCGGTTCGGGGGTGAAGGGCACGGCATCGGGCAGGATGGGGGCCATGCGGGGCAGGCTGTCCGTCAGCTTGGGTTTGGGCTTGATCACCGGAAAGGCCTTGGCGGCCAGATTCACCGCCTGCTCTGCCGGGCTGAAATAGAAGACTTGCAGGGCCGGATAGCGGTCGGCCAGGTTCTCGAAGAGCCGATCCGAGCGATAGGGCAGATCCCCGATACCGTCGGCCTGGGTGTTGGTCGGGTCGTTCTCGGCCCCGTTGACCAGATCCGCGGTGTCGTAGCCCACGTAGTCGCTCCAGAAATTGCCGTCCCAACTGTTGTCCCCCAGCTCGTCGCCGGGGTTGCTGCCCCCACCTTTCACGCCCACCTGCTCGATGTTGTCCATAAAGGTGTTGCCGACCAGTATGTTGCGCTTCACCGCCGGCATCATCAACACGCCCACATCGTTGTAGGCCAGCACATTACGCTCGATGGCCTGGGTGATGTCCACCCGGCTGGGCGAGTTGTCGAAGAAGAGGCCCACCCGATTGTCGAAGAAATAGTTGCCCGTGACCGTGACGATGTCCATGTCCTTGAGGGCGACCCCGTACCCGCTGGGTCCCCGGTTGTTTCGGAAGGTATTGCCCCGGATCAGCACGTCGGAACTGTACATCAAATAGGCTCCCACGGAGTTGCCCCGCAGATCGTTGTCCAAAACCTGCATACCATCGGTGTACATCATGTGGATGCCATAGCGGCTGTCGTGGAAGGTGTTGTTGCGTATAGTCGTGCCATCGCTAAACCAGAAGATGGCATCCCGCCCCCGCTCCAGGGTGTTGTTTTCTACCATGCAATCTTCGCTCTGCCAGATGCGCAGGCCATCTCCCCGGCGGGCCACGTCCAGCTCTTTGCCGGTGATGTAGTTGCCGCGCACCAGCAGCCGGTTGGATTCGATGCCCCGAATGCCATAGAGGACATCTTCCAGCCGGTTGTTGAGGATCTGGGTGTCCGCGGCCTTGTTGACCACGATGCCGCCGTCCTCTTTGTCGATCACATTGCCCCCGGCCCGGATCACCAAGTTCTCCACAATGGTGCCGGCCGCGTTGATGGTGAGGACCGTGCCATGCTGCTGCCCATCCAGCGCCGCCCGCTCGCCGTTTGGCCCATCCACCCCCAGCAGATGCACGGGCACATCCACCACAAAATTGCCCGCATAGACCCCGGCCGGGATCTGGACCACACTGCCTGGCTGGGCCGCGTCCAAGGTCGCCTGCAGGTCAACCGGCGCGCCGGCTTGGCCCAGAAGGGAGAGTATTGTGATGAGAAGGGTTCCGACGATTGTGGGTAGCGTTGTCATGGTTTGTTGGTTTGTTGGTTGGTTAGTTAGTTTGTTGGTTGGTTGGCGTTGGTTGGACAGGAAGGTCGTTGGTTTGGTGGCTTGTCGGATCGGTTCGCCAATTGGTTGACCACCTACAAATCAACCAATCAATCAATCAACCAACCAACTAACCAACCAACCACTCAACCCTCTTTTTCCGCAGCCAGCCTCGCCTGTCGCCGGAAGCGCAGGCCTATTCCGGTCAGGATGGCGGCAAGCAGGGCCATATACCAGCCGGTCAGCACCCAGGCCGTGGTGCTGAACTGGCCCACATGGCCCGTAAACAGAACCGCCGGGGTAAAGGGCTTGATGGCTGAGGAGAGCGGCGCGGTTGGGTCCAAATTGTTGCCATAGAAGCGCAGCCACAGCCACAGATCCCCCAGGAAGACCAGGGGGAAGGTCATGGCCGGAATGGCGAAGATGGCAAACCATTTGCTATGGATCAAGGCCATCCCCAGGATCAACAGGGCGATCACCACCATGGCGATAGGGGCAATGGCCCGCTCGATCTTGGCGGCTTCTTCCAAAGGGGCCATGCCGATGTAGTGGTTGAGACCGTCGATCTCGGCCACATCCCCGGTCATGTGGGTGACATAGACCGTGACGTACAGCCCGCTGGGGTATTGGGGCGCGTTCAATCTCATGCGCCAGTATGGGAAAAAGGTGGACAGGGCCAGCAGAACGGCCGCGGCCACAAAGAACATGGTACTGATGCGGAACGAAGACTGCCGGGACATCCGCGCAATGGCGCTCAGTTCTTCGCCTGATTCAGCCATTATCTCAGGGGTGGAGGCTGGAGTGGAGGCTGGGGTGGAACCAGTTGGGTCGGTCATGGTCGTTTCCTTCGGTGTTTTGTTGTTCGTTCATGGTAGATTGTTCAATACTGTTCGCCAGGGGCCGAAGCGCCCCGGGGTTTTTGGCCTCAACTCAGTACGACCACACCCTTTTTTTGATGTGGGCTGGCATGAATAGCAAGCCTAACCATACTGGAACCTGTGGCTCCGATCAGCGACTTTTGTCTCAACTGATCTCCATCGTCACCGTCCTAGAAGCTGTCAGCTTCCACAATGGTGGCAACCAAACAGGAGTCCGACTTCTACCAGAAGTCGGACTCCTATCTTGTCTCTAAACTCTGTCTCTAAACTCTACCTCGAAACCCTATCTTTGCCTAACCAGACCCTACTTGATCAGCAGATATCCGGTCATTTCCAGATGCAGGGCCGAGCAGAACTCGGTGCAGTAGAAGCTGAAGACACCGGGCTTGTCCGCAACAAACTTGACCGTGGCCGTCTCACCCGGCTCCAGGCTCATGTTGATGTTGTAGGCCGGCACGGCGAAGCCATGCACCGCGTCCACCGCCCGTTCGATGTTGGTGATGTGCCAGGTAACATTGTCACCCTCCTCGATCTCCACATGCTCTGGGGTGAAGTGGCTGCGGATGGAGGTCATGAAGATCTCCACATTCTTGCCATCCCGCACGATGCGCTCTTCGCCCTGCTTGGGCGCATTCGGGTCCACCGACCAGGTCATGGGATCCCAGCCGACTTCGGGATAGACCTGGATGGACTTGAGCCGCTCCGCCTTCATGATCTGGGCGTAGTGGGGCTCGGCGATGCCCATGGGCATATCATACAGCAGTTGCAGGCTTTCACCCTCGCCGCTGATGTCGATGAGCTGGAAGTTCTGGGGCAGCAACGGCCCCACGTTGGCAAAGCGATCCACCGACCACTTGTTCAGACTGACCAAGTAGCCGCCGCCCGGCTCTACCGTGTCGCCTTCAACTGCGGCGATATGGCCCACGTTGTAGTGGATGGATTCCTTGTCGATCAGCTGCCAAGCCTGGGCTGCTTGCTTGTAGTCGCCGCCAAGGGTCCAACGGGCCACAGCGCTGTCCAGATAAAGGCTGGTGTAGGCGTAGCCCTGGTTGTCAAACTGGGTGTGGAGGGGTCCCAGGCCCAACTCGACCTGGGCTTCCAGGACAGAATCGAAGTCCAGTACCGGGATGCCATAGGCGTCCGGGGTCCAGTTCTCGTCAGCAATGGCCTTCTGGATCTTCTCGAAGCTAAAGACCGACACATGGGGGTCCAGCTTGCCGCTGATGACCAGGAAGTCGCCCTTGGGGGCCACGTCCACACCGTGCGGGCTCTTGGGTTCGGGCACAAAGTAGAGGAGACCTTCGTCAATCGAAGTCTGCATGGGGATGACGTTGAAGCCGTTGACCCGCTCCGTGTTGGACAGGGCGATCTCTGCGGCTTTGTCCAGATTGATCACGTGCATGTAGTCCATGTCGTTCTGGCTGGCGCCGGACTCGAAGGGCACCGCCCCTTCCACCGTGCCGAAGCCGCCTGTGGCCCGCTCGGTGTTAAAGCTGTTGCAGAAGACCCAGCCGTCACTGACCAGCTTGCCGGCATCGCATAGATCCTGCCAGTAGGGGGGCAGTTCCATGGCAAAGGAATCTTCGGGCACAATGCGGCCCGCAGTGCGGTCAAACTTCCAGAAGGTGATCATGCCCCGATATTCGTCGTCATATTCGGAGATGGGCGCATAGGCGCCACCCAGGGGCGCGGCGTACTGGCCGCCTTCCACCACCCAGTCTGTATCGGGGGTGACAAAGGTGCCGCCGTGGTCGTTCATGGCGATGGGGTTTTTGATGATCTGCTTGGTCTCGAAGTCCCGCAGGTCGATCACGGCCACCCGAGATTGGGCCTTGTCATTGATAAAGAGCCAATCGCCATCATATTGGCCGCCGGTTTCCGACAGGGCCGGGTGATGGGAATCGCCCCAGGTGACGTTGCTATCCAGCACGTCGCCTTCCTCAAACATCCTCATATGGCCCTCGTCTCCATAGCCATATCCCTGCCACGGTTCCGGGGTGAAGACGCCGATGGTGCGCAGGGTGCGCATGGACGGAACACCGATCACATGCACCTGTCCACTATGACCGCCAGACGAGAACATAATAAATGGGTCGTGTTGGCCGCTGGGCAGATAGGTCTTGAGGGCGGCCACCACATTGTCCGTGGTGAAGCCACGCTCGGCGATCAGCGCGGCCACATCACCGGTCATGCTGCCAGTGTCGGCGACCTCCTCGCCGTCACCGTTGCCGGTGAACTGCATTACAGCCAAGGCGATCACCGCTACCAATAGCACGGCGATCACCGCATACAGAATAGATCGTTTCATGGGGTTCTCCTCTCCCTGAACGAGATGGTTGGATGGTACAACAGATAACACAACACATGGTATAACACATGATACAACACACGATACAACATGGGATAAAACAGTATCCTCTCAATATCCAGGGGCGGAGAAGTTCGGCTTTTGTCAAAAGTCGAACTTCTGGGTCGACCGGCCCCGTTTTATTGAGAAGATACGTAAAACAGATGTAAAAGAATGAAATTGAAAGAACTACGTGAGTGGGAAACTGATGACTCTGCTGAAAAAAGGTTGAATTCACCGCAAAGAC
>CAZKEX010000097.1:0-5644 GCA_964551895.1 uncultured Caldilineaceae bacterium
CGGCATTTGGCGCAGTTGCGTCAAGACTATCAACTTTTCGTGGACCGTGAGGCCGAGATCATCGTCGTCGGCCCGGAAGATCAGGCCGCGTTTGTGAAGGAATGGGAGAAGCAAAGTTACCCCTTTGTGGGCATTCCCGACCCGGAGCAGGCGGTCGCCGATGTCTATGGCCAGGAGGTCAAGTTGCTCAAACTTGGCCGCATGCCCGCGCTCATGGTCATCGATCAAGCTGGGCAGGTCATCTATACCCACTACGGCGCGTCCATGCAGGATATCCCGAAAAACGAAGAGATTTTGGATGTGATAAAGAAATAGAACACGGATTGGACGGATCGAACGGATCAAAACGGATCTTTTTTTGATCCGTAAAAATCCGTCTAATCCGTCCAATCCGTGTTCTATTTTTGCTTTCCACCCCCCATTCACCACCTTGAAAGGCACTCACCCATGTTTAGCACCCTGCCCGCGGATGCCCCAACCTTGATGGCCTGGCCCTGGGAACGCATCCAGCCCTTTTACGCCGATCTGTTGGATCGGGATCTGGCCCCGGCCACGGTGGATGGTTTTCTGTCCGATTGGTCTGCCTTGGGCCGGTTGATGGCCGAGGTGGGGACGCGTCACTATGTGGCCATCACGGTCAACACCGGGGACGCGGACGCCCAGGCCGCCTATGAAACGTATCTGGACACCATCTATCCCGCCGCCCGCCAGGCCGACCAGGATTTGAAGCGCAAACTACTGGACAGCGGCGTGGAACCGGCGGACTTCGCCATCCCCCTGCGCAATATGCAGGCCGAGGCGGCGCTGTTCCGGGAAGAGAATCTGCCCCTGCTGGCCGAAGAGCTCAAGCTGGAGAGCGAGTTCGAGGCCATCGTCGGCGGCCAGACGGTGATCTGGCAGGGCGAGGAGATCCCCGTGCCCCAACTGCGCCCGGTCTTCCAAGAGCAGGATCGCACCCTGCGGGAAGCGGCGTGGCGGGCCGGGGCGACGCGGCAACTGGCGGATCGGGAACGCATCGACCAGCTTTGGGGGAAAAACCTGGACCTGCGGGCCAAATTGGCGGCCAACGCCGGGTTCGACAACTATCGAGATTTCCGCTGGCAGCAACTGCTGCGCTTCGACTACACACCGGCGGACTGCAAGACCTTCGGCGATGCCATCGAAGCGGTGATGGTGCCGGCAGCCCAACGCATCTACGACCGACGGCGGGCCGAACTGGGCGTGGAGACTTTGCGCCCGTGGGATCTGGACGTGGACACCCAAGGCCGTCCCCCTCTGCGCCCCAACATGTCCATCGGGGATCTCACCGGGGCCATCAGCCAGATCTTCCATCGGGTGGACCCAGCGCTGGGCGGCTACTTCGACACCATGCGGGCCGAAGATCTGCTGGATCTGGAGAACCGCAAGAACAAAGGTTCCGGCGGCTACTGCATCGAGTTCTATGCCGCCCATCGCCCCTTCATCTTTATGAACGCGGTGGGCATGCACGACGATGTGCAGACCTTGCTCCACGAGGGCGGCCACGCCTTCCATGTCTTCGAGACCGCGCACCTGCCCTATCTCCAGCAGATCGATTACCCCATGGAGTTTGCCGAAGTGGCCTCTATGGCCATGGAGCTTCTGGCCGCCCCCTATCTGGCCAAGGAAGCCGGGGGATTCTATTCCCAGGCGGACGCCAGCCGGGCCGTGACCGAGCATTTGGAAGGCATGCTGCTCTTCTGGCCCTACATGGCCGTGGTGGACGGCTTCCAGCACTGGGTCTACGAAAACCCAGGCGCGGCCATGCACCCGGCCAACTGTGACGCGGCCTGGGGCGAGCTGTGGGATCGCTTTATGGTGGGGATCGACTTTGCGGGGTTGGAGGCGGAGAAGATGACCGGCTGGCAACGCAAGACCCACATCCACACGTCACCGTTCTATTATGTCGAGTACGGCATGGCCCAGTTGGGCGCTGTCCAAGTCTGGCGCAAGGCCCAGTCGGATCAGGCCAAAGCCGTGGCCGCCTATCGTCATGCCCTGGCCCTGGGCGGCACCGTCCCCCTCCCGGATCTCTACCGCGCCGCCGGCGCCGTCTTCGCCTTTGACGAGGCGACGCTGCGGGATGTGGTGAGGTTTATGGAAGAACGGATTGGTTGATTGGTTGATTGGTTGATTGCTTCGGATGTCGCCACCACGTTCAAATCAACCAATCAACCAATCTCAACTCTTCCGCGCCACAATCTGCAAAATCTCCGGGCCGTAGGTTTTGGCTTTCCAGGGGCCGATGGCGGGGATTTCGGTGAGATCTTCGATGCGAGTGGGGGCTTGCCAGGCGATCTGGGTGAGGATGTCGTTGCTGAAGACGATGTCCGGGTCCACGCCCCGGGCTTTGGCTGTGGCCGTGCGCCAGTGGCGTAGGGCATCGAAGCGGGCCAGAACCGCGCCTTCCATGCGAGGTTCGTCGTGGTTGCCGTTGGGCAGGGGAGGCAAGGGGCGCTTTTGGCCTCGGCGCACGGTCTGCACCAAAGCCTCCCCATAGCGGCGCAGGAGATGATCGCTGAGACCGGGGACATTGGCCAACTGCTCCCGGCGGGTCGGCTCGATCTCCAAGATCTTCATCAGCACCTTGTCCCCCATAATCTTAAAGGGGGGCCGATCTCGCCGTTCGGCCTCCTGCTCTCGCCACAGCCACAGCTCCTCCAACAGCCCCATGCGGTTATAGGCCAGCCCCCGGGTGGTCTTCATGCTCCACACCGTGCGGGGGGTGGGGGGACGATCTTCGTGGCTGCTCTTGGCCAGGAAGTCGAAGGCCTCTTGGGCCTCCTCCCAGCGTCCGGCGCTCTCCAATTCTTTGACCAAGCGTGCCCGCAGATCGAGCAGATAGCGGGAATCCACCTGGGCATAGGCGATCTGCTGCGGGGTCAGGGGACGTTGGCCCCAGTTGGTGCGTTGCATCTTCTTGTTGGAGATCACCCCGTACTCCCGCTCCAAAATGGCGGCCAGCCCCACGCCGCTCCACCCCAGGATGCGGGCGGCCAGTTGGGTGTCGAAGATGCGCCCAAAGGTGAAGCCCGCCTCCCGGTGCAACGTGAGAATGTCGTTCTCCGCCGCGTGCATCACCACCTCCACCTGGGGCAAGGCCATGAGCCGGCCCAGGCTGTCGATCTTCAGGCGCAGGGGATCGACCAAATAGTCGGTGACGGCCAGCCAGTCGGGGTCCGCGCCCGGGGCAGGATCAGCCGCGGCCGGATCGGTCAACACAGAGATCTGCAACAGGCAGACTTTGGTGGCATAGCTATACAGGCTGTCGCTCTCCGTGTCCAAGGCGATCAGGCTGCTTTGGGCCAGGTGCGCCATCATTTCGTCATAGGACGCAGAGGTATTGACCAACACTGGGGCTGGCAGGTTGTCGACAGGTCGGTTATTGCGCATTCGGGGCCATCTTTCCAGAAGTTGAATCAATACAAGCGGTTGTTGGGGCCTTGTCACAGACCTTTATCCCAGATGTGGGGCGGGGAAAGGCCGGTTTATGATAGCCAAAAGGAAATGATGTGTCAAAGGCGGGCAGAGGTGAGGCTGTAACCCATGTGGAGACGCAAGGTTTTGTGTCTCCGCGCTACCCCACCCGCCCAACATCTGCTATACTTGACCCCATGACCACAAACCGCTCCACCCACCCATTTCGTCTCATCGCTCCCCTCGCCCTGGCCCTGGCTCTGGGGCTTCTCATTCTGGCCGCGGACCCGGCCTGGTCCAACCCAGGCCAGACCAGCTTGGAAGTTGTGGCAACGGGCTTCAACCGCCCCATCGCCATCGAGCAGCCGCCAGGAGAGGACCGGCTCTTTGTGGCCGAACAGGCCGGGCGTATCCACATTGTGCCCCTCAACTCGGCTCTTCCCGTCACCGGCGCGGTGGACCCAGCCTTTTTGGACATCACAGATCGGGTGCGCTGTTGCGGGGAGCGAGGGCTGTTGGGCCTGGCCTTCCCGCCGGACTATGTGGCCAAGGGCCATTTTTACGTCAACTACACCGACGGCCAGGGGCGCACGGTGGTGGCCCGTTTCAGCCTTCTGGCCACCCCCGGCGCGCCTGGCGGGGTAAACTTTGACCCCAACCGGGCCGACCCGACCAGCGAGCAACAGCTCCTGGTCATCGACCAGCCCTTCCAAAACCACAACGGCGGCCAACTGGCCTTTGGCCCGGACGGCTATCTCTACATCGGTCTGGGCGACGGCGGCAGCGGCGGCGATCCCCTGGGCAACGGCCAAAACCCCGACACGCTCCTGGGCAAGATCCTGCGCATCGACAGCCAAGGCCCAGCGGACCCCGGCCTGGCCTACGCCATTCCCCCCACCAACCCCTTCACCCAGACCCTGGGCGCCCGGCCAGAGATCTGGGCCACGGGGCTGCGCAACCCCTGGCGCTTCAGCTTTGACCCCCAGACCGGGGATCTCTTTATCGCCGATGTGGGCCAAAACCAGGTCGAGGAGATCAACTTTCAGCCCGCTGCCAGCCTGGGCGGTGAGAACTACGGCTGGAATATCATGGAGGGGTCCCGCTGCTACAACACAGCCACCTGCGACCCTGCCGGGCTGACTCTGCCCGTCCACGAATATGCCCACGGCGCAGGCGATTGTTCCGTCACCGGAGGTTTTGTGGGGAGAAATATGGACCAGCCTGGGTTGTGGGGCCGGTACATCTTTGGCGACTATTGCAGCGGCCGAATTTGGGGCCTGACCACTGATCGGGATGGATGGCAGTCCGATTTGGTGACGGAAAGCGGGCTGCGCATCAGCAGCTTTGGCCAAGACCAGGCTGGCCGCGTCTATGTGGCGGACATCACCGACGGCGGGATCTATCGGCTGACCACAGACCCTGCCCGCAAGAGCTTCCTGCCCCTGGTGATGCGGGCCTTGGAAACACCCACGCCCACCGCCACCCCCACCGCCACCTTGGTCCCGGTGCAATGGGACCCCCGGCTGGACCAGCGGGGCGCGGCCCTGATCCCGGCCAAAGCCACGCCGGGGGAACCCTTTTGGCGGCTGGTGAAGGCGATCTGGTATGCGGAGAACGAAGAGCCTATGGCCGGACAGCATCACATCTTTGTAGACACCACCGACGCCCATGGGGTGCGCCAGACCGGGGTGCCCGTGCGCATCGCCACCTACGATGACCAGGTTTTCATCACCACCCTGGTCACAGAGGCCAAGCCCGGCGAACCCTATGGGGCCAACTATCCCATGAACGAGCGCGCCCCCTTTTATCGGGCCATGCCGGCGACCGGCATCCCGGCGGACGCGGTGACCAACATGGGGTATGGAAGCATCGAGCAGCCTGATTTCAGCATCCACACCAGCTATGGGCTGACCTGGCAGTGGACCGTGGCCCACGGGGCCGCGCCGTCCCCCAGCCCGTCCCCAACCCCGTCCCCAACCCCGTCCCCCACGGTCTCCCCGACGGCGACGGGCACGATCAACGCCACCACCTCCCCGACGCCCACGGCCACCCCCACCCCGACAGCCACAGGGACGGCGACAGCGACCAAAACGCCGACGGTCACACCCTCTCCCACCAAAACACCGACGCCGACCCAGACGCCAACCCTGACGTCGACGCCGACACCGACACCCACGCCGACCCATACCCACACGCCGACGCCGACGCC
>CAZKEX010000097.1:5744-9409 GCA_964551895.1 uncultured Caldilineaceae bacterium
CGACGCCGACACCGACACCCACGCCGACCCATACCCACACGCCGACGCCGACGCCCACGGCGGCGATCATCTTTTCCTCGGCGGGGTTGGTTTCCTGTGAGCCCCAGGCAGGCGGCACCTCTTTTAGCGGCTTGGTGACGTGGGGCGGTGCCCCCAGCAACAACCAGCGGGTGGTCTTCAGCGCCAACCCGGATGGCCCGTGGATCACCGCACCGGCGCTGACCGGCCCGGCCTCGTTCCGCCCGGACGGACGCTACGAACACATCATCGGCTTTGCTGTGCCTGTGGCCGGAAGCTGGTATACTTGGATTGTGGATGGGAACGATGCCCGCATCTCGGTCCTGGTTCCCTTCACCACAGACGGACCCGACGGCGCGTGCAACAAGGCCGTGATCGACTTTGCCGGGCCGTGAGAATTTGTTGATTGGTTGATTGGTTGATTGTGTGTGGTTGGAAAGTACATTCATTCGTCCAGCGCCCAATCTCCCAATCTCTCAATCGCCTAATCTCTCAGTCAACAAACCAACAAATCAACAAATCAACAAACCCACCATGCCCACCCACCCATCCACCCAACCCACCCCATCCCCAAGCCGTTCGCCCCTGTTGTTGGCGTTGGTGGGGATGGTGGCGGCCTTGATTTTGGGGATGGCGGCCCTGGCCCCGGGCGTGGAGGGGGCGGGGTTGGCCCAGCAGGCCACGGCCACATCGACCCCGGCGCTGACGGCCACGCCCACGGCCACGGCGACGCCGGTGCCGGTGTTGACCTGTTTGGATGTGGCCAACCGGCCCGGCCAGGGGCTGTCCGTGGTGTGGCGGGTGGACCCGGCGCTGATCAACCGTGTGCAGGGGTTCCAGATCTGGCAGAGCCGCTATGTGGCGGAGACCCAGGGCTTTTCCGTGGCCCGGCTCTTTGCCAAGCCGGTGGATGTGGACGGCAATCCGGCGTCCGTGTTGGTGGTGGACAGCTTTGGCACGGTGCAGATTGTGGCCGAACAGACCCGCTATGTGGCCACCATCCCAGAAAATTCGCCGCCGGGGACGCCCAACGGGATTGTCAACGGGGTGACGGATGGGGAGCTATACGGCTATCATATCAAGCTGATCATGGCGGGCAGCGGCGAGACCAGCGGCTTTTCCAGCGCCACGCCGGCCACGCGGCGCTATGTGGCCGATGGGGCCAACGATGTGGCCCGCATCTGCCCCGGCCCAGGGACACCGGCGGCCACGCCCACGGTGACGCCCACCTCGACAGCCACCCCCACCTCCACGGCGTGGACGCCCACCCCCACGTGGACGCCCACGAACACGCCCACGGCGACGCCCACGCCCACCATCACCCCCACGGCGACCAACACGCCCACGGTGACACCAACCCAGCCCACGGCCACGGCCTACCCGTCACCCACCTTCACACCCAGCCTGACGCCGCTCCCCACGGATACTCCCTCCCCCGTGCCCACGGACGCGGATACGCCGACCATCACCCCCACCTTCACCCCGGAACTGTCCACGCCCACCCCAGGCGTGGCCGCCCAAGAGACGCCGACGGAGACGCCAACCGTCGACCCTGCCCAGACGCCGACAGAGGCGCCGACCGAGACCCCGCCGGAGACGCCAACCGAAACGCCAACCGACCTCCCGGCTGAGACGCCCACAGTGACTCCGACCGTGATCCCGACCGAAACCCCCACGGAGGCGCCGCCCGCCGACACCCCCGTGCCCAAGATCGAGTCGGACGACCCTTCCCCTATGTCCGTGGCCGCGGCCCCCGCCGCCTTCAGCGCCGAGGCCCCACCCGGCCCGCCGGCCGAGGTTGCGCCCCAATCCGACGCGGGGCTGGCCATTCCGTCCGAGTTCACCCAGGCGGATCAGACCGCCGACGTGGTGCGTCCCCTGCGCTGGCTGCTCTACGGCGTCAGCGCCCTCAGTCTGGGCGCAGCCCTGGCCTTCCTCGCCGCCGCCCTCTGGCTGTTGCGCAGATAGGGATCGGGGATCGGGGATCGGGGATCAGATGTTAATCGTACGTAATTTTCAATTCAAAATTTTCACTTCTCAATTCTAAATACCCATGATCCGCACACTCTATCGACATCCATCCGGCACGGTGATGGACTTGGCCGCTGACCAGTTGGCCGAGGGCATCAAGGACAATCGAGCCACCCTGTGGATCGACATGCTCGACCCTACCCAAGAGGAATACGAGCTGGTGTTGACCCAGCTCTTCCACTTCCATCCCCTGGCCGTGGAGGATGCGATCCGGGATTCCCATGTGCCCAAGGTGGATGACTATGGCAGCTACCTCTTTGTGGTGGCCCACACCATCCACCTGGGGGACGAGCGCATGGATCTGGACACCCACGAGCTGGATATGTTCCTGGGCCAAAACTACCTGATCACCCTGCACGATGTGACCATGAGCAACATCGACCGTCTGTGGGATCCGGCCCACCACGATGACCGGGGGCTGGCCCGGGGCGCGGCCATGCTGCTCTATGAACTCCTCGACCGCCAAGTGGACACCTACACCCCCCTGATCGACCAATTTGAGGACCGGCTGGAAACCCTGGGCGACCAGATCTTCTACGCCAACCCCAGCCAAGAACAGCAGCACGAGTTGATCGAGGCGATCCTGACCGCCAAGAGCACGGCCCTGCGTCTGCGCCGGATCCTCGGTCCCCAGCGAGATCTGCTCAACCGCCTGGCCCGAGACGACTACGCCGTGATCCCGGCCCGCACCCGCATCTATTTTCGGGACATCTACGATCACCTGTTGCGGGTGGCGGACCTGGCCGAATCCATGCGGGACCTGGCCAGCAGCACCATGGAGACCCACCTGACCCTGGTCAACAACCGCATGAACGAGGTGATGAAGGTGCTGACCATCATCTCCACCATCTTCATCCCCCTCAGCTTTCTGGCCGGGGTCTATGGCATGAACTTCGTCTTTATGCCCGAACTCACCCAGCCCTGGACCTATCCCGCCCTGTGGGGGATCTTTCTGGCCATCGGGGGCGGCATGTTGTGGATGTTCCGGCGGCGGGGGTGGCTTTAGAATTGTGAATTGAAAATTGGGAAGTATTAGCTCGTTCCCACGCTCCGCGTGGGAATGGGTAGACGGCGCTCTGCGCCGAGGTGGACGCCGGAGCGTCCGAGGGCATTCCCACGCGGAGCGTGGGAACGAGGAGTAGATCCAAAAATGGAGAATTTTTAATGGAACAGCCGACCCGACATGATTATTCTGCAGGGGGGGTGGCCTATCGGGTGACCGACCAGGATCCCCCCCAAGTGCAGATCGCGTTGATTGCCACCAAGGGGCGTCGACGCTGGCAGTTGCCCAAAGGGACCATTGAGGTTGGGGAAACACCCGTGGTCGCCGCCATCCGCGAGGTGGCCGAGGAGACCGGGGTGCAGACCGAACACGAGGCCTTTTTGCAGTCCATCACCTACACCTACTACGACACCTACCGCAAAGATCCCCCCATCCAGGTCCACAAACAGGTGGACTTCTTCCTTCTGCGCGTGGTGGGCGGGGAACTCAACGACGCCAGCTACGAGGTGGACGGCGTGGGCTGGTTCTCCCCGGACGAGGCCCTGGACACCCTCACCTTTGAGGGGGAGCAGGCAGTATTACGTCAAGCAATGGGCCATTGGACAATGGGCCA
>CAZKEX010000097.1:9509-13454 GCA_964551895.1 uncultured Caldilineaceae bacterium
AGCCCGCAAGGCCAGCAAAGACGAAATCAAAGCAGCCATCGACCTGCTCCTGGCCGGGGTGAGCAGCGATCCCTCCGGCGTGGCCGAGTTCGCCGCCAGTTGGTGGAAACGGCTGATGTTCAAACACTCCGCCGGGCCCCGGGCCATGGGCCAGCAGATGGACACCTTCGTGGTCCCCAACCCAGACGGGGCCGCGGGCATCCTGGGCTATCTCTCCGTACAACTGGGCGGCCAAGCGGCCAGCGCCTTCGAGTGGGGCGTCACCCGTCCCCTGGACCAGGCGGACGGCCAGGCCATCCTGCGCGCCCTGCTGGACGCGGCCATGGCCAAGGTGGAGGATCTGGGCGACTACGACCATTTCTACGTAGGGCTGATGGCCGACCAGACCGAGGGCATCCAGGTGCTGGAAAGCGAAGACTTCTACCTGGCCGACTACCAACTGGTGCAGATGACCGCACCCCTGCCCCTCACCTTCCCGGCGGACGCCGGCTCCACCGCAGGCGTCCATTTTGTCCCCAAACTGGCCCGGACCTATCGATCCGAAATGGAACGCCTGCTGCGCCTGGACTATCCCAAGGACAGCGAGGCCGCGGACACGGCCGCGGCCATGCACCTCTCCATCCTGGGCAATCCCAAGATCATGGAGGTTGAGTTGGATGTGGAGGACGTGGGCGGCGAGGGCACGGGGGGCAAGCGGGAATCCGTGGGCTTCCTGCAGTTCAACCGCTACAAAAACGAGCAGCGGGTCCTCTACGCCCTGGCCCCCCGTCTGTGGGGGACGCCCACGGAAGTGGGCATCCTGCGGGCGGCGTTGGCCCCCTATTTGGTCAAACCGGGCCGCCTCCGTCTGCGCACGTTTAGCCGCGGCCACCTAGAAGCCACCCGCCCTGCGTTGGAGGCGTTGGGGCTGACATGGGCGGAGTCTGTGTGGCGGCGGTATGTGGTGGCGTGGGAGGAATGAGGGGGTGAAGGGGTGAAGGGGTGAGGGGGTGAAGGGGTGAGGGAGACGCCGGGCTTTTTTTCAAAAGTCCGGCGTCTGCGCGCAAAAAGCTCGTAGTCAGCGCTTTAGCGCCCGGACTCGGCGCGGTTGGCGGACGATGGCTTTTGAGACAAAACAGCGTCAACCGCTTCCCGGAAGCTCAACCACGAATCTCCGCCGCCCAACCACCTTCCGGGAAGCTCGCCGCCCAACCCCTACCGCTGATACCCACCGCCGCCCGCATACCCGGTCAATTCGACGTAACCCCGGCCCGCCACCGATGCGCCGTTGTACGTGCCCGTGGCGTTGACCGCGCCTTCCCAATACGTGAAAGCCACGTCCATCTCCTGGTCTTGGATCAGCGGGGTGATGGTGAGGTCAATGGCCAGTTCCGGGAAGGTGACGGTCCAGCCGGAGGGATACGTCGCGCCGGATCGGGGGCTGGTCCACTGGGCGATGGGGGTGAGGGTGAAGTCCGCCGGAGAAATTGTGCGTTGGCTGCCGTCCGGGGCGACGAGGGTGCCTTTGAAGATGGTTTGGCTGGCCCCGGTGCGGCCGCGGATCTGGGCGAACATGAGGATGGCGCCGTTGTCCAGTTGCAGGCTGAACCAGTCCCAGCCCACGGCGTCGCCGGAGAGGGCGCTGGTGCCGAATTCGTGGTCAAACCAACTGGCGCCGGTGACCGCGGTCGTGCGGTCGCCCAGGGTGAGGGTGCCCGTGGTGGCCAGGCCGACCAGGCTGTAGTAATAGCTGGCGTTGCCCACTTCCGGTCCCTTTTGGCTGAGACCGGCGTCCCCGTGGAGGATGGGGGCGCGGGTCTCGGTGAGGGTGAGGTCGATGGCGACCGGGCCGTCGGGACCGTCGGCCTGGGCGCGCAGATGTTGGACGCCCGGCTCGATCTCTGTGGCCTGCCAGTCTTCCAGCCAGACTTGGTAGCGGGGATCACCGGTGGCGCCGGCCAGATCTCCGGCCCCCCGGCTGAACCGATCGAAGCTGGGATGGACTTTGGCCCCCCCGTCGGTGACGGCGAAATGGGCCATGTAGATCTGGTTGGTGGCCAGATCTGAAAGTCGTTCTTCTAAAAAAGGAGAGACGGCGCTGCGAAAAAAGGTGAGTTGATAGCCATATTGGACGCCATCTGCGCCGGTGAGGTTGCCCGTGTAGTACCACCATTCCGTGGCGTATTCGGGATGGGGACCGTGGTCGGTGGGGAAGGTGAAGGGGCGGGGTGCGGTGGCCTGGGCATAGCCCTCGGCGCTGGCGGCGCTCATGGCCTGGACCACGCTGGCGCTGGGGAGCGGGGGCGGGGCGGCCGGCGCGCAGGCGGCGAGGAGGGCCAGCAGAAAGATCATGGCGGCAATTGGGCGAATGGGTCGGGTCATGGGATGTGTGTCCGTGGGTTGATGGGAACGGTAGGGGTTTGGGGCGCCAAACCCGTGTCATCATACATCCGCCCGCGTCTTTTCTCCGTGCCCCCACTTCCGGTTTTGGCGGCTTGCTTTGTATCGAGGGTATGTTGTGGTAAAATTCAGCCCTTGTTGCGGTGGGCCGGACGTATTGCCAGAAAAAGATGGCGCGTTCGGTCTGTTTTTGCCAAAAAAGGAAGATATGTATCAGACAACGGGCCGAATAAGTGGTATGGTCCGTTGTGGTTCATTCAAGAAAGTGCCTTTACCGCAAAGGCGCGGCGGACGCAAAGAAAAGACAAGGCTTTCTTTTCCCTCTTTGCGTCCTCTGTGTCTTTGCGGTAAAGATTTGTTTGACATGAAGCTATTCAGATCTTAACGAACCCACAATCATAGGGAGGAGAGGCGTCTATGCCTACCAAATCACTGGCCACGGATCTGCTGCCGTCCGAAGCGGCGACGGTGGTCCAGGCCGAGAAGTTGCCGGTCGAGCAGTTGAAGGAGATGTATCGGGTGATGCTGGTGATCCGCCGGGTGGAGGAATCTCTGTTGGAGATGGCGGAGAGCGGCAAGATCGGCGGGGCCATGCACACGGCCATCGGCCACGAGGGAGGGGGCGTGGGCGCGGCCTATGCCACGATGGGTGATTATGTCACCTGCACCTATCGGGGCCACCACCACGGCATTGCCCGGGGCATGGATGTAAAGCTGGCCATGGCCGAGGTGCTGGGCCGGGCGGACGGCTTCGCCGGGGGCAAGGGTGGCTCCATGCACTTCTATGCGCCGGAGCTGGGCATGATGGGGTCCAACGGCATTGTGGGGGCCCAGGTTCCCCAGGCCGCGGGGCTGGCCTTGGCCAGCAAGCTGCGCAAGGAGGGCAAGATCGCCATCACCTTCTTTGGCGACGGCGCGCTCTTCCAAGGGGTGATGCACGAGACCTTCAACATCGCCTCCAAGTGGAAGCTGCCCATGATCTTCTATTGCGAAAACAACCGCTATTCCGAGATGACCCCCATCAGCACCACGTCGTCCATCGACGAGATCTACACCTTTGCCCACACCTATGGCATGGAATCCATGCAGATCGACGGCAACGATGTGGAGGTGGTCTACACCGCGGTCAAACAGGCGGCGGATCGGGCACGGGCCGGAGACGGCCCCACCTTTATCGAGGGGCTGACCTATCGCCTGGCCGGTCACATGGCCGGGGATCTGGAGACCTACCGCACCACCGAAGAGATCGACTTGCAGCGTGAATACGAGCCAGTCGTCATCCTGCGCCAAAAGCTGCTGGACCGGGGCGTCTCCGAAGAGGAGCTGGGCCAGATCAGCGAATCCGTGGAAGCCGAGATCGCCGAAGCCGTGGAGTTCGCCGAAACCAGCCCCTGGCCGGATGTGAGCGAGGCGTATACCCATGTTTACAAATGAGTAATGAGTAATAAGTAATGTGTGGTAGACGAAATTGCTTGTCTCATCGGCAAATCTCGTCTACCACACATTACTCATTACTCATTACTCATTGCCCTTCCCACCCCGACCATCATCAAACCTAATCTCTCC
>CAZKEX010000098.1:0-9315 GCA_964551895.1 uncultured Caldilineaceae bacterium
GGTTCTCCTTGTTGGGTTGAGGTTGGGCGATTGGGGGATTGGGAGATTGGGGGATTGGGGGATTGGGAGATTAGGAGATTGGGTCGTGTCAATCACCCAATCTCTCAATCTCCCAATCCCCCAATCGCCTAATCCCGCTCCAAATCGATTCTACCGCTGCGCCACCCCAGCCAGCCAGCGGCTGATGGGTTTGTGGGTGGCGGGCATTTCGGCGGCCACGGCCTGGGCATAGTGGTCCAGAAAGGGGGCCAGGGTGGCAACGGGCACCTTGTGGTTGACCAACAGCCCCCGGATCCAATCCATATTCTCGCCCATCAGCCCCACATCCCCCAAGGCCAGGGCCGCGTCCAGATTGCGGCCCATGTTGACCACCGCGGTCTGAAGCTGGGCGTAGGGCAGGGACATCCCGTTGCCCTGCAGGGCCTGCCACAGTCGGGCCTCAATCGCCGGTCGGCGCTGTCGAAAATCGGCCAAGACCGGCACAAGCTCTGGGTTGTCGGCGACTTTGGGGGCGGCGGCGGGCGAACGCAAGATCTGCTCCACCACCTGGGGCGCGCTATCCAGCCGGTTGCCCAAATAGTGGCCGGGGATGCGGTCGCGGAGGGCGGGCTGCAGGGCGAAGACCAGGCCGCCATAGGCCACCGCCACGCCGAGGCTCTGCAAAAGCTGGGCCATCTCCTGCAATGTGGCCGCGGTGTGCAACTGTTGGGCGGTCAAGACCATCAGATCCGGCCGGGCCGCGGCCAGGGTGTCGGCCAGGTTGACCAGGGGCACGTCCGCGCCCAGATAGATCACATCCACGCCCCGGCGCCGCAGAAGCACGGCCAGCATCAGGGGGGCAAAGGTGTGTTCCTCTTCTGGCGGACAGGCGATGATCACCCGCTCCTTGCGTGTGGGGGCGGGGGTGGCGGCCAAGAGGGCTTCCAGCCGACGCATGGCCAGGCTGGAGGCAAAGTGCTCCTGCTGCACCGTCACCTCGCCCTGATACCAGCCCGTGCCCAGATCCCCCAACCCGGCCATCAACACCTCCACGCATACACTCTCCGCGGGGAGGAGGGCGAAGGCCTGGGCCAGCACAGCCTCGGCGGCCGGCTCGTCAAAGGCAGCGCAGGCCGCTGTCCACGCATTGCGGATGGTGACGATGGCATCACCCTGGGCGAAGACGGGGCGGGGGGCAGCAGCCCGGGCCCCGGAGCCTTGGCCAGTCGGTTCGTCCGCGTTGGCCGCGGCGGCAGCCAGGGGCTTTTCGCCCTGCGCCCGCAGCCGCCGAAAAAGCTCCACGGCCCGGCTGATGCTCAGGCCCTCGTCCTGGCGTGCAATCAGCCACTTGAGGATCTCGATATCCTCCTGGGAATAGAGGCGATGGCCCCCGTCCGTGCGGTTCGGCTCGGGCAGGCCATAACGCCGCTCCCACGCCCGCAAAGTGTCGGGCTTGAGACCGGTCTCCTGAACCACGGCTTTCAGGTTGAAGGTTGGGGCTTGGTTGTCCATGGGTTGTTTCCGCCTTCGCTAAAATGGCTCGCCTTCTGGGAAAAAATAGGACACAGATTGAACGAATGAAACGGATTTTCACTGATTTTTAGTGTCTTCTCAATACTTTGGGGCACGACAGAAACTGAGTTTTTCCCATACGATTTTTAGAAGAAGATCCGTTTTTGATCTGTATCATCCGTCTGATCCGTGTTCTATTTTTAACTCGCTGTACGATCTTTTGCAAGTCCATCCTATCATGCAAAATATATTTTGTCAATAATTTGTCCAGAAAAATCAAAACTTTTCAAAAGCCACCGGAAATAGAACGCGGGTGACGCTGATTTGGTTCATTGAGTCAAAGATTTTATCCACGAATCTTCACGAATCAACACGAATCTTCTCTTTTCAAAAAAAATCCGCCCAAATCCGCCAGATCCGCGCCATCCGCGTTCTATTTCGAGACGAAGTTTGGCCTCCTTTGCGCCCTCCGCCACAGTTGTGTAGAATATATTACATCCAACGGGACCAAATGCGATAAAAATAGAGCCAACGTCCCAATCTGTCTGCCAGCCCACGCCCTCAAACCTAAAGGAACAAAACCTCGTCATGGCCCGATCCACGGAAGCCGCGTGTTCACCTGCCCCGCTGCAATGGAAATTGTGGCTGTACACCAACTATGACTGCAATCTGCGCTGCTCGTATTGCGTGGCCAAGTCCAGTCCCAACACCCCTCGTCGCGCTCTGGGCGCGGCCAACGTCAAGCGCCTGGTGGATGAGGCCGTGGCCCTGGGCTTTGTCCACATCTTCTTCACCGGCGGCGAGCCTTTTCTGCTCAAGGATATTTACGAAATGCTGGCCTACGCCTCGGCCCGGGTAAAGACCACCGTGCTGACCAACGCCATGCTCCTGCGGGGCAAGCGCCTGGACCAGCTCTGTGCCATCGCCAACGACAATCTGGTGGTCCAGGTCAGCTTGGACGGCGGCAACGCCGAGGACCACGACCACTACCGAGGGCGGGGATCCTGGGCCAAGGGGGTGGAGGGCATCAAGCTGCTGCAAGAGCGGGGCTTCCGGGTGCGCCTCAGCACCACGGAGACGCCGTTCAACACCGCCCGGCTCGAAGCGGTCTGCGAGTTCCATCGCGGCTTGGGCATCCTCGACGAGGATCACTTTGTGCGCCCCCTGGCCAAGCGGGGCTACTCCAAAGAGGGGCTGGACCTGGACATGACCAACCTGATGCCAGAAGTCACCGTCAACGTGGACGGCATCTTCTGGCACCCCCTCTCCACAGATGCGGACATGCAGGTCAGCCGCTCCCTCTTCCCCCTGGCCGACTCGGTGCAGGTCATCCAATCCCAACTGGACGCCATCGCCAGCACCGGCTCCGCCGCCCTCACCACCTTCACCTGAGGCTAGTCCCACCCGGCTTCCGTGAGAAGCCAATCAGCCGTTTGGTCCAACAAATAGAACACGGATCAGACGGATCGGACGGATCAAAACGGATCTTTTTTCAAAGAGAAAATCCGTAAAAATCCGTCAAATCCGCGTCATCCGCGTTCTATTTTGAAAATGCTAAAATTCAACCATTTTGTCTGATCAAGAAGGGAATCCATCTATGATCCGCGCATTTGTTTTCATCGCGGCCGAACCAGGCCGCATCCAAGAACTGGTCGGCGAACTGGCCGGCATCGAGCTGGACTCGTCCGTCGTCAAGGAGGTCCACGCCGTCACCGGTCGCTGGGATCTGATCGCCTTGATCGAAAGTCCAGACATTGCCAGCATGGGCGATTGAGTGGCCAATGGCATAGGGAACGCCGTGGGCGTTCGACACACAGAAACAAATCTGATCGTCTGGTCCGAGATGGCACCGGATATGTGAGGGGCTGGGGATCAGGGATCAGGGATCGGGGATTGGGGATCGGGGGTTTGGAGACGTGCCCCGCCAATCTCCCAATCTCCCAATTCCCGATCCCTGATCCCCGATCCCCAAAAAGAGGAACCCGCCATGCCGCCCAAGGCTTGGAAGACCCTGTCTTCAAAACCAATCTACCAAAACAAGTGGATGCACCTGCGGGAGGATGTGGCCGAGTTGCCCGATGGCCGCACGACCCTCTATGGGGTGGTGACCTTTGGCGAATGCGTGGGGGTGCTGCCCTTTGTGGACGACGACCATGTGGTCCTCTGTCGGCAGTATCGCTATATCTTTGACGAGAACCAGCGCTGGGAAATGCCCACCGGCGGCATCAACCCTGACGAGACGCCGGAAGAGGCTGGGCTGCGTGAATTGCAGGAGGAGGTCGGCTACACCGCCGACCGCCTGGAGTGGGTGAGCAGCTATTATACGTCTAAAAGCGTCTGCGTGGAGACCGCCCATATCTATCTGGGCTATGGGCTGACCCCGTCCAGGCTGCCGGCGGACGACACCGAATTCTTCGAGATCGCCACCTTTTCCTTTGACCAGGCCCTGGACATGGTGGTGCGCAGCGAAATCCGCGACAGTATGACCGTGATCGCCATCCTGCACGCCGCCCGGTTGCGGGGGCAGGGATAGAACACAGATCGGACGGATCAAAACGGATTAAAGCCCAAAAGCGAGAAAAAATCCGTGTGAATCCGTCTAATCCGTTTGATCCGTGTTCTATTACGTTCCGCCGCTCGTCTGTAAACAGTTCATTGCCAGGAGGCAAGCCATGCTCACTGCATCAGAATCAACGCTGGATCGACGCTTGTACAAGATCTGCATGGTCATCGCCCGCCTGGGTCTGGCCTATCTCTTCTTGACCCAACTATTCTGGAAATTGCCGCCGACCTTTGGCTGCACCGGCGATTTTGCCTTTCCCCAAGCCGCGGAGCAGAACTATTGGACCGGCAACGGCAGCGGCGGCCTGTGCTATTGGATGGGCATGGAGTCCATCTACGCGCCCCAATATCGCCAGGTGCTGGTGACCGACATGCGCCCGGCCGGCGGACCCAAGATCGGGCTGAACATCACCCCGATTGCTCAGGCCAACGCCCTGCTGATCGACAATGTGTTGATCCCCAACATCCGCTTCTTTGGCTGGGTGATCTGGCTGGCCGAGGCTTGGGTCTTCCTCTCCATGCTCTTGGGCCTGTTCTCTCGCTTTGGCGCGCTGGTCTCCATCGGTGTGATGGGTCAGCTTTGGGTTTCGTTGGCCAACATCCCCAGACCCTATGAGTGGGAATGGGCCTATGGGGCGATTTTGCTCCTCTCGATCCTCTTGCTGGGGGTGGCGGCGGGCCGCACCTGGGGCGTGGATGGCTGGTTGCGTCCCAAGATCTCTGTCCACGCCCAAGCGGGCAAACCCTGGGCCAAAGTCGCCATGATGTTGAGTTAGCCCCCATGACCTCACCCAATGCCCTGTTGGTGGTGGCAAAACGGCCAGCCGCCGGTCATACCAAGACCCGTCTCTGCCCGCCTTTGAGCGGTGAATCCGCGGCCGGTCTCTATGAGTGCTTTTTGCGGGACACCCTGGACATCATGCGCGCCGTGTCCGACGTGCAGCGCACCATCGTCTATCTGCCCGAGGAGGCCAGCGACTACTTCACGGCACTGGCCCCGGACATGAGCCTGATCCTGCAACAGGGCGCCACCCTGGGCGAACGGCTGGACCATCTCTTGACCCACGTGCTGGCCAACGGGGCTGACCGGGCCGTGGTGATGAACAGCGACAGCCCCACCCTGCCCGCCGCCTTCATCGAGGACGCCTTCACCCGGCTGCACAGCGCAGACGTGGTCCTGGGCCCCTGCCACGATGGCGGCTACTATCTGATCGGTATGGCCCGCCCCCATCCTCGCCTGCTGCGGGAGGTGCAGATGAGTACGCCCCACGTGCTGGCCGACACCCTGGCTCTGGCCGCGCAGATGGGCCTCACCGTCTCCCTGCTGCCCGAATGGTACGACGTGGACACGGTGGCCGAGTTGGACCATCTGCACGCCGAGATCGAAGCCCTGGCCCGCAGCGGCAACCACGCCGGTCTGGCCGTCCACACCCGGCGGCACTTGGCCGGGCTGAACTGGTAGCGCCCATGACTGTTTCCCTGATCATCCCAGCCCTCAACGAGGCCGGATCCATTGGCCCCCTGCTGGCCGAAGTGCCCGCCGGTCTGGTCCACGAGATCATCGTGGTGGACAACGGATCGACCGACAACACCGGGGATGCCGCCCGATCCGCAGGGGCCATCGTAGTGCGGGAGGAGCGCCGGGGATACGGCTATGCCTGCGCCGCCGGGGTGGCCGCAGCCCAGGGTGACATCCTGGTTTTTATGGATGGGGACGGCAGTTTTGCCCCAGGGGAGCTGCCATCCCTGTTGGCTCCCTTGCATCGGGGCGAAGCCGATCTGGTGCTGGGGTCTCGGCCCCTGGGGGGGATGGATTTGGACGCCATGCCGGTTCACCAACGGGGGGGCAACCGGCTTGTGGTCTGGCTGCTGGGCAGGCTCTACGGCGTCCGGCTGACCGATCTGGGGCCATTTCGGGCCATCCGCCGGGATCTGCTCTTGGATCTAAAGATGCAGGAGCATACCTACGGCTGGCCCGTGGAGATGATGGTCAAGACCGCCTGCCGCCACGCCCGCATGGTGGAAGTGCCCGTCAGCTATCGCCGCCGCACGGCCGGCCAGTCCAAAGTGGGGGGCACGGTGCGGGGCACGGTGCTGGCCGCCTATCGTATCTTCCGCGTCACCTTTCGTTACGCTTGGCAAAGCAAGCTTTAAACCGTTGAATAATCCTTTGGCCGATATAAAGTCGCTAATTGTTCGAGCAATCCGTTAAACTTTCATGGGAGCAGCCATGGTTGAGCACAAGTGGACATTTGCTTTTCTTTGGACTCTTGGGAATGGTATCGGTTGGTTTTTGTTTGTAATATTGTATATGACCGCGGGAATATATGAACGAACAGGTGCAGATGGAGCAATTTTCCTTCAAATAGTGGTTGGATTTATCCTCTTTTCCTTTCTGCAATGGCTTCCCATTCGACAGTTGCATCCCAAATATCTGGTGTGGGTTGGTTTGATGTTCCTCGCATGGGTGAGTGCGTTGCTTGCCATTGCCATAGTGATCGACATTTTTGGGAATTTGTCACTACCCGAACCGTTGTCGGCAATAGGGATTGGAGCTGTTATCGGAACCGTGATTGGTTATGTCCAGACTGTGAAATGGCGAGGAAGAAGAGAGCGCAAAATATGGATTGCCGCTTATACATGCGGATTTGTGGCAGCTGCCGTGATCGATACTTTTTACCCTCTTGTACTGCCCTTTGATGGAGTGATTTTTGGTGTCGTCAGTAGTGGCGTTCTGATATATCTCCCAAAACTGCTTCGCTCCAACACTGCTGATTTAGAAAACCTCATGATGCGCGATGATTCTGAAGAGACGATTGATGTCTAGCCATGAACAATTCACAACTGCCCATACAGATCGAACTCAGCACCCAGTGAGGTTCCATGCCTGAAATCCCGTTCCAAATTCCGCTCCACAGCCGCACCACCCAAGCCCCGGACCTGCCGCGCCAGATCTATATCGAAGTCACCAACGTCTGCAACTCCCTCTGCGTCTCCTGCCCCCTCACTTACGACCACTTTTTGCCCTTGGAACCCAAGCATCATCTTTCCTGGGATGACTTTCGGCGGCTGGTGGATCAGTTCCCCGTCATCGAGCGGGCGGTGCTGCACGGCATCGGTGAGCCCTTGCTCAACCGGGAACTGCCCCGCATGGTGGCCCATCTCAAGGCGCGGGGGGCCCAGGTATTGTTCAACAGCAACGGCGTTCTGCTGGATCAAAAGCGGGGGGACGCCCTGGCGGCCGCCGGGCTGGATGAGCTGCGGGTCTCCATAGACGCGGTGACCCCGGCGCTGTATGCCAAGCTGCGGGGCATCGACAAGCTGCCCCAGATCCTGGACAATCTGCGCGGCTTTGTGGCCCGGCATGGCGGACGGCAAAGCCCCCGGCTCTCCCTGTGGCTGGTGGGCATGCAGGAGAACTTGCATCAACTGCTCGATTTTGTGCATTTGGGCGCAGAGATCGGCGTGCCCGAAGTCTATTTGCAGCGGCTGGTCTACTTTGGCGACGGCCAGCGCATCCACGACACGGCCACGATGGTGCCCGAACAATCCCTCTACGCCACCCTGGAAGCCCAGCAAGCCGCTCTGATTCGGGCGTGCGAAGAGCTGGCCGCCCAGCTTGGTCTGACTTTCTCGGCATCCGGGGCCACCACGCCCCACGAGAGTGTGGCCGTGAAGGGGGACCATCCCTGGCAGGGCTGTCTGCGCCCGTGGACCCTCATGTACATCACCGCCAACGGCACGGCCCTGCCCTGCTGCATTGCGCCCTTTGCCGCGCCAGACTACGCCAGCATCATGTTGGGCAATGTATTTGATCGTTCTGTGGGAGAGGTGTGGGCGGGAGATCCCTATACCGATCTGCGTTCAGCGGTACTCAGCGACGGACCGGCCCCGTGGCCATGCCAACATTGTGGCAGCAAATGGAGCCTGTGATCACCCCCCGACCTGGGAAGAGCCGTCTGGCTAGGCTGGCCGGGATCGGGATCGGCTCGGCGGCGCTCTACGGGCTGCTGGCCTGGCGCTACCCCCTTGGCCCCAGCCTGACCATCCCCCGGGCCACCTGGGCCTTGTTGACCCCACCCAACGCCGCCTCCCTCACCCTCCACCTGACCCTCTATTTGGGGCTGACCCTGCTCTACATGGCGGTCATGCGGCTGCTCACCGCTTCGTCGCCGTCCGAAGATCATCGGCGGCGACTCCTGGCGGGGATCGTGGCCGGGTGGCTGATCTTTTCCGCCATATTGATGACCGTGGCCGCGGCTGGCGAGTCCCACGACATCTTCGACTATCTCTTCCGCGGGCGCATGATGGCCGAGTTGGGGGGCAATCCCCTGGCCGAAATCCCCAAAAGCTATCGAAAAGCGCCCTACTATTTTCATCTGGCCTGGCACAGCAATGTGGATACTTACGGTCCCCTGTGGGAGATGGCCAGTGCCGGGGTGGCCGTGGGGACGCGTTGGATGCTGAACGCGCTGGGGCTGTGGACGACCGACCCTGTCTCGTGTCCCGATTCGCCGCTCTCGTGCCAGATGTTGGCGGGCTATGTCACAGCCTACCGTCTGCTGGCCATCGGGCTGACCGGGATCTCCGCCGGGCTGATCGCCAGCCTGGTGGGCCGGGTTCGCCCCAAACTGGTCCCGGTCGCCCTGGCCGCTTGGCTGTGGAACCCCCTGCTGCTGATGGCCACCGCTGTGGGCGCCCACAACGACGCCCTGATGATCGTCCTCCTGCTGGGCTGTCTGTGGCTGTGGCAGCGCCAGCGTTGGATCCCCGGGCTGCTGGTCTTGGTGTTGGCCGCCCATATCAAACTGACCGTGCTGATCCTGTTGCCCGCCCTGGGGCTGTGGTTGGTGCGCCAACTGGGGTGGCGGCGGGCGGTGGGCATCGCTCTTGTGTGCGCGGGGCTGGGCGTGGGTCTCTCCTGGCTGCTCTATGCCCCCTTTGGCGGATGGGGCACCCTGCCCCGCATGTTAGCCGAACGGGCCGTTTTCACCGCCAACTCGCCCTGGCAGTTGGCGTTCGATTTCCTGCATACCCAATGGGCATGGCCGGCCCGGGCCACCCACCAGTGGCTCGCCCGACGGTCCACCGCTCTCTTTGGCCTGGGCGCAGTATTGATCTCCCTGTGGATGCTCGGCTTTCGTCCCCATCGCTCCACAGCCCCCCGCGCTAGCCAGGTCCGTGACCTGGCGGGTCCACACGGGATGGCCAGCCGAACCATTCGGCATCAACCCGCCGGGTCACGGACCCGGCTAGCGCGCG
>CAZKEX010000098.1:9415-13441 GCA_964551895.1 uncultured Caldilineaceae bacterium
GCCAGCCGAACCATTCGGCATCAACCCGCCGGGTCACGGACCCGGCTAGCGCGCGCAGAGAGCGAACGGCCCGACGCAGACAGCCCGGTGAAAAGCCGCGCTAGCCAGGTCCGTGACCTGGCGGGTCCACACGGGATGGCCAGCCGAACCATTCGGCATCAACCCGCCGGGTCACGGACCCGGCTAGCGCGCGAGATGGATGGGGCGGAGGATCGGCTGCTATGGCGTACCCTGGCCGTCCTCACTCTCTTCTATCTGGCTGTGGGCAGTTTCTGGTTTCAGCATTGGTATGTGGTCTGGCTGCTGGCCCCGGCCGTGCTGCTGGCGGATGGTCGGCTGACCCAACGGGTGCTGCCCTGGCTGGCCGGAGGCGCCTTGGCGGCCAACGTGGTTGCCGACTTCCTGGCCACGGCAACCCCTAAAGGCGCGCCCCTGACAGACGTCCATATTTGGACGGTGGCGCTGATCTGGGTTCCGGCGCTGCTGGCCGTTTTGTTTGAGGTCGGGCGGTCAAAAGACGATCAGCTTTCGTCGTGACAATCGCCCAATCTCCCAATCTCTCAATCTCTCTATCACCCAAGAAAAGAGGAAACCATGCAAGACCCAATCGCCCGTAACATCACCCGCATGCAAGCCGTGCGCCAAGAGATCTTGGATCTGGTGGCCAGCCTGGACCCGGAGACCGTGGAAACCCGCCCGGTGGTCGGCGACTGGACCGTACGCCAGGTGCTGATCCACCTGGCCGACGCGGAGAAGGCCCACCGCCGCTACATCCAGGGGGTGATCGCCGGGACGCTGACCACCACGGCCGCGGACGCGGCCACCTTCGACATCGACCGCTGGAACGCAGGCAGCATCGCCCGCCGGGACGCGGAGACCGTGGCCGAGGCCCTGGTCCGCCTGGCCGCCGAGCGGGAGACCACCCTGGTCTTCCTCCCCACCATTCCCGCGGACGCCTGGGCCAAGTCCGGCATCCACCCGGCGCTGGGCGAGTTGTCCGTGTTGGCCGCGGTGAAGGTGATCGGGCTGCACGAGAAGATGCATTTGAAGGAGATGCGGGAGGCGGGGATTTTGGATTTTTGATTGGGGATTTTGGATTAGGGGTGGCCTTCGACAGGCTCAGGCCGCGGTTGCTCGGTAAAGGCGAAAGAGGCGTGGAAGTGGAATTCCGTTTCCACGCCTCTTTCGCCTTTACCCGGAATCCAGCGCCGGTTGAGTAGCCGCCGCCGGGATCTCCGTTGACCATTCACGAAGTGGCGGCGTATCGCCTGTACTGAGTGCGAAGCGATACGCCCTTTTTCTGCGGTTGAGGGATGGGCAGGGATCGGTCGGGCTACTCAACCTACGTTCTGCATGAGCCACCCAATCCAAAATCCAAAATCCCCAATCCAAAATCCCCTTACGCCCAGGTGTTCAGCCCCATTTCGCTGGGGTGGAGCAGGGCGGGGTGGTCGGGGCGGACGCGGACGCCGATGGCGAGTTTGCCGCTGTTGGCCGGGGCCAGGCTGCCGGTGAAGGTGACCGCGCCGTTCTCCGAACCGTGGACGGTCATGGGCACGATGATGGGGTCGGCCAGGTCGTCGCCCTGGGGGGCGCCGGCCACGATCTCCACGGCGATGTCGCTGGGGGAGAGGTGGTCCATGCGCACGTTGGCCGTGATCTGCACGGGTTCGTTGACCGTGGTGGTGATGGCCCCCAGGCTGGGCACGTAGACATGCACCGTGCCCCACTGCTCCCGCACGGTGCGCTTCCAGGCGGCCATCTGTTTGGCCTGGGCAAAGCTGTTGCCCTGGAAGATCTGGCCGCCCACGGCCGCGGGCAGATAGAGGTCGCTGACGTAGTCCTTGACCATGCGCTTCATGCTGAACTGGGGCGCGCAGGTGCGGATGGAGGCCATCATGCGCTCGATCCAGCCCTGGGGGATGCCCTTGGCGTCCCGCTCGTAGAAGAGGGGGATGATCTCGTCCTCCAGGATGGCGTAGAGGCTGAGCACGTCGGCCTCGTCCTGGGTCTCCAGGTCCTTGTATTCCCGCTCTTCGCCGATGGACCAGCCGTTTTCGCCGTCGTAGGCTTCCCGCCACCAGCCATCTAAAATGCTGAAGTTGGGCACGCCGCTCATGGCGGCCTTTTCGCCGGAGGTGCCGCTGGCCTCGTGGGGGCGGCGGGGGGTGTTGAGCCAGACGTCCACGCCGGAGATCAGGTGGCGGGCGATGTTCATGTCGTAGTTTTCCACAAAGACGATCTTGCCGGCGTAGTCGGGCTGTTGGCTGAGTTGGTAGATCTTCTGGATCAACGCCTTGCCCGGCTCGTCGGCAGGGTGAGATTTGCCGCTGAAGACGATCTGCACCGGGCGCTCTGGGTTGTGGAGGATGCGCTTGAGCCGGGCTTCGTCGCTGAAGAGCAGGGTGGCCCGTTTGTAGGTGGCAAAGCGGCGGGCAAAGCCCAGGGTAAGGGCGTTGGGATCCAGCAGTTTGGCCGCCTCGTTGACCCGGGCCGGCCCTTCGCCAAAGCGCACATATTGCTTTTTGATCCGCTCCCGCACAAAGTCCACCATCTTGGCCTTGCGCAGGTTGTGGACCGCCCACAGTTCAGCGGCGGGAATGGAGGTGGCTTTGGCCCAGGTTTTGGGGTCGTCGATCTCTTCCAACCAATCGGATTGGAGGTACTTGGCGTACAATGTTCGTAATTCTTGCACAAGCCACGTTTTGGAATGCACGCCGTTGGTGACATGGGTGATGGGCACCTGGGAGACCGGGGTGCCGGGCCAGATGTCCTTCCACATCTCCCGGCTGACATGGCCGTGGAGTTCGCTGACGCCGTTGTGGAAGGCGCTGAGACGCAGGGCCAGGACGGTCATGCTGAACTGAGGACCCCAGGCCAGCTCGTGGCGGGCAAAGCCCAGGAACTGTTCCCGGCTGATGCCCAGTTGGCCCCAATATTGCCAGAAGAACTTCTCGATCAGCTCGAAACCAAAAGCATCGTTGCCGGCGGGGACCGGGGTGTGGGTGGTGAAGACGCTGTTGGAACGCACGGCCTCCACGGCCTCGGCAAAGGTCAGCCCCTGGCCCTGCACCTTCTCCCGGATGCGCTCCAGACCCAGGAAGGCGCTGTGGCCCTCGTTCATGTGCCAGACCGAGGGGCTGTAGCCCAAAGCTCGCAGGGCGCGCACACCGCCGATGCCCAGGACAACCTCCTGGCTGACCCGCATTTCGTGGTCGCCGCCGTAGAGCCGGGCGCTCAGGTCCCGGTCCTGGGGTGCGTTGCGCTCCACGTCTGTGTCCATGAGGAAGAGGGGGACGCGGCCCACCTGGATGCGCCACACCTTGGCATAGACCGTGCGCCCGGGCAGGTCCACGTTGATCAGGACCTGCTTGCCCTGGGGGTCCAGGGCCGGGGTGGCCGGCACCTCGGCGAAGTCGATCTTCTCGTAGCTGGCCTGCTGCTTGCCCGTGGCGTCGATGCTCTGGGTGAAATAGCCCTGGGGATAGAGGAAGCCCACACCGATGAAGGGCAGGCCCAGGTCGCTGGCCTCTTTGCAGTGGTCGCCGGAGAGGATGCCCAGACCGCCGCTGTAGATGGGCAGGGCCTCGTGGAGGCCAAACTCGGCGCTGAAGTAGGCGATCACCTGGTCCAGCTTGTCGGCATGGGTGCGGTTGAACCAGGTGGAGGCGTCCGGGGCCATGTAGGCATCGAACTGGCGCACCACGGCTTTGTAGGCGCTGAGATAGTTTTTGTCCTGGGCCACGGCATCGACCTTGGTCTGGTCCACGCTGCGCAGGAATTTGACCGGGTTCTGGTTGACCGCGGTCCACAGGGCCGGGTCCATCTGGCTGTAGAGGTCCTGGGCATCTGGGGTCCACGACCACCACAGGTTGTTGGCGATGTCCTGCAAGCGACCGATCTTCTCCGGCAGTTTGGGGAAGACGGAAAGTTGTCCGACGATGTTCATAGCGTAAAAGCTCCTTGTTTGAATGAGCGGTGTTGGCTGAAATGACGCGCAAACCGTCGGCCATTGTAGCGGATTTG
>CAZKEX010000099.1:0-13398 GCA_964551895.1 uncultured Caldilineaceae bacterium
GTCACCTTGTCACCCTGTCACCCTGTCACCCTGTCACCTTGTCACCCTGTCACCCGGCCATAAACCTCCCACAACTGCCGGGCGCTGCGGGGCCAGGTGAAGGTGGCGGCTTGGTCCAGGCCCTTTTGGCGCAGATCGGCGCGCAGGGCGCTGTCTGTGGTCAGGCGGATCAGGCCGGCGGCCAGGCTGTCCACGTCTTCGGATTTCACGTACAGTACCGCATCGCCCCCGGCCTCGGGCAGACAGGAGTTGTCCCCGGTCATGACGGGGGTGCCGCAGGCCATTGCTTCCAGGATGGGCAGGCCAAAGCCTTCGTAGAGGCTGGGATAGGCGAAAAAGTCAGCGGCGCTGTAGAGGACGGGCAGGTCGGCGTCGGCGATGAAGCCGGGAAAGTGGACCACGTCCGCCAGGCCCAGTTCCTGCACCGTGGCGAAGATCTGGTCGTAGAGCCACCCCTTGCCGCCGCCGATGATCAGACGATGGGGCAGGTTGGCCTCCCGGCGAGCCGCGGCGAAAGCCTCGATCAACCGGGCAAAGTTCTTGCGCGGCTCCAGTTTGCTCAATCCAAAAATGAAAGGGCCGGGACCGACGCCGTATCGCTCGCGCACGGTCTGCTGTCTGGCCGGGTCTGGCACAGGGTGGAAGTGGAAATGGTCCACCGCCCCCTGCACCACGCTGATCCGGGCCGGGTCGATCTGCCACTGCTCGGTCAGGTCCTTGGCCGTGTTGGCGCTGTCGGCGATGATATAGTCGGCCCGGCGCACGCTGCGGGGCACCACCACGTTGAGATAGCGGTGCAGGCTGGGCATAGCCGCTTCGGGGTAGAAGAGAAAGGCCAGATCGTGGACGGTGACCAACTTGTGTTTGGCCCGGCTGGGGGCGAGGACAAAATCCGTGGCGTGGAAGAGATCGATGGGGCCGCCGGTGAACCATTCCACCGGGGGCAGGGGGCTGTTGAGCCGGTGCCACAGACGCACCATGTTGCGCTCGCTGAGGGGCGTGCCGTGCAGGGGCAGGGGAGAGCCCAGCCGGTCGGCGTCCCCGATGCGCCCGTTGACAAAGAGGCGCAGATCCTCCCCCGTCGCCACCTCCAGCAGCGCCCGCACCTGTCCCCGGATTATGCGGCCAATCCCAGCAGATTGACGGATGGCCGGCGTGTAGTCGATGACAATCATGTGATTTTGGATTTTGGATTGGTGATTTTGGATTGGCGGTGACGACCCACAATCCAAAATCCAAAATCACCAATCCAAAATTCTACAGCCCCCGATAGGTCCACAACCGATTGGCGGCGAAGTTCCAGAAGAGGACGACGCCGATGGCGAAGAGTTTGGCGAAATTGTAGCTGATGGTAAAGCCCAGGTGTTCCTGGCCGATCAGGTTGATCCACCAGGCTTCCAGACCGTGGTGGATGACCAGGAAGACGGCCATGTTGATGCCCAGGCCGATCAGGCTGACCAGGACAAATTGGGAGAGCTGGCGGCCGGCGTGGCGGTCCCGGCTCTCGGGGAAGGTCCAGCGCCGGTTGAGGAGAAAATTCTGGACCACGGCCGCGGTGAAGCTGAACACATTGGCCTGCCATTCGACAAAACCGGCCAGCTGGATCAACACGTTGAGGATGGTGAAGTCGGTCACCGCGCCCATTGCGCCCACGGTGGCAAACTTGATAAAGCGCTTGGCCTCTTTGCGCTTGCGGGGGGTCAGGGGCAGACGGTCGGCCATCCCCGTGGCCCAGGCCCGCAGGGGCCCGGCGTACTCTTCTGTCTCGATCTTAACTGAATCCATCTCGTTCATCCTTGCTTCCATCGGATTCGGCTGTCGCCATCACGGCGGCCAACCCCAGGGCAATGTGCAGATAGATGCCCTGCACAAATAGATTGTCGAAAAGGCTGTGGACGGCCAGATAGGTCAGTACGCCCAACATGCCCACGGCCAGGGCCTGCGCCCAGGCGTCTTGGCTATGGCGCATCTTTCCCCACAGCCACAGGGCCAGGCCGCCCCATAAAATCATCAACCCGGCCAGCCCCACCAGACCGCTTTCGGCCAGGGTGTTGAGGTAGATGTTGTGGGCGTGGCCCAGGGCCTGATCCCACTGGGGCAGACGAAACTGGTCATAGACCACGGCATAGTTGCCCGGCCCCACCCCCAGCCAGGGGGCGTCGGCCCACATCTTCAGGGCGGCGTCCCAATGGGCCAGCCGCTCCAAGACGGCAAAGTTGGCGTCGGTGACCGGGGCGTTGGCCACGTCCACGGCCCCAAAATAGGCCGGGATGTCCGACACCCGGTCGGCGATGGGGGCCGGGACCAGCCCTGGGCTGAGCGCGCCCAGAAAGATGGCCCCGATCAACAGCAGCCCGGCCCCGGCGCTGAACAGGGCGGCCCGGCGGCTGCGCACCACCATCACCACGCCCACCCCCGCGGCCGCGCCCAACCATCCGCCCCGGCTCCAACTGGCCAGGATGCCCGCCCCGATCAACCCCGCCGCGGCGAGGTAAAACAGACGATCAAGCGGAAACGCTACCCCCTCCCAGCCTCCCCCAGATTGGGGGAGGGGCCGGATCGCCGTAGATGTAAGTCCGGTAAGCTGAGACGGTCCCCTCCCCAATCTGGGGAGGGTTAGGGTGGGGTCCCCTTCTGCCTTTTGACCTTTGCCTTTTGCCTTTTGCCTTCCGAGCAAAGCAAGGCTCACCACAATCGGCAACGTCAACCCCAAATACCCGGCAAAGGGATTGGGCTGGGCAAAGCTGCCGTGGGCGCGCATAAAGCGGCCCATCAACACAAAGAAATCCGGCCCGATGCGGTTGACAAATTGGTACAGCCCCAGCGCCGCCTGACCCATGGCCCCGGCCAGCAGGGCCATCACCAACCACTTGGCCCGCGCTTGCCCCAACATGGGGGGAACCAGGAGCAGAATCAGGCCAAATTCGACCCATTTTACCACTTCTTTGACAGCTTCACCCAAATCCGCCGCGCCCGGCAGGGCCAGAAGTTGGGTGACGACGAAGATCAGGGTCAGGGTGAGGGGGAGCGAAGCGGGCAAGCGCAGGCTGCGTCGGCGCACACCGTCGGCCAGCCACAGCCCCCCGCCCAGGGTCACGCCCACATCCAGCGCGCTGAGGGGACCCAGCTTCACCCCGGCGGCCACAGGCAAGGCCGCGGCCAGCCCCGGCCAGATCAACCAGGGCCAGCGCAGGAGCATCAGCCCGCCCCCCGCGCCGGCCACAGCCAGGATCGCCCAGGGCAAGGGCAAGGCAGCCAGCATCCACGCCAGGATCACCAGACCGGTGATCCCCAGCAGGCGGCGAAGTTGTCCGTTCGGGCGGGAAAATTCGAGCAGTCGCATGGGGAAAAGCATACATCAGGTGAGGGGCGTTGGGAAATCAATGGGGGGCGTGGTTTTTGGGGAGAAATAGAACGCGGATTTGACGGATTTGACGGATCAAAACGGATTTTTTTTGATCCGCTTTGATCCGTTTTGATCCGTTCGATCCGTTCGATCCGTGGCCCATTTGTTGGTGGTTGGCAGGGCAGCGCGACCTACGGAACGTTCAAGTAGGTGGACGCATCTCGTGGCCGAATGGCGAGGACGGTGACGATTCGATCAATTTCGTCGACTTTGTATAAAATGCGCCACCCGTCGATTTTTAGCCGAAACCGGCCCGTCAATTCCCGCTGCAATTCGCTTTGCGAGGGCATCGGCTCGTCACGCAGGTCCAGCATGGCGGCCAGGATTTCCGCCCGCATGGCTTCAGGATAGACCGACTTCAGCTGCCGCTTTGCCCCGGCGGTGATGTCAAGCTGGTACGGGTGCATTTTTGTTCAAGACCTCTGCGCTGAAGGCCGCGCTGTCGTCCACGGTTTCGACTTGTTCCTGTCCGGTGGCAATTTTTAGTTCTGTTTGCAGGGTCAGGATGGCATCCTGCATTTCTTCCAAGCTGTCGAGAATGGCGTTCCACTGTGACGGCGAAACCAGGACCGCCTGGGGCGTGGCCCGGTTCATCAACACAACCGGCCCTTTGGCAAATTTTGCGGTGACCGACGCGGTTTGGTTCTTCATGTCGTTCATAGACGCTGTCTGGGGCACACGCGAGAGTTGCATCATGGTTTCCTCCTAATTTGGCATAGCCAGAGCCAAAAAGACTTACCACCAAGACACGAAGGCACAAAAGAACACAAAAATTTCTTCTTCGTGGCCTTTCGTGTCTTTGTGCCTTGGTGGTAAAAATTCTTGCACAAAAACAAGAATCTCGTTGGTTGGGTACTAAAAAGACAAGTCTGGTGAAACGTGAAGGTATCGACCATGATTGTACAGGGGAGACTGTCCTTTTGTCAATGGGTCGGCGCGGGCAGGCGGTGGGGATCTGGCGACCAGCTTCCCGGAAGATCCATTGACGACGGGAGGGGTTAGGTTGAGCTTCCGGGAAGCGGCGGAGGGGCGATCCGCCATCGTCCACTGCCCGGAAGCTTAACCCTGCCACTCACCCCAACAATGAACCTTCCGGGCAGTTCCATCCACGCAAAAAAAGGCGGACGACCCATCCCCCCGGTCGCCCGCCCCTCGCAATTCGCCCCCCGCCGTTCGGCTGAGCTTGCCGAAGCCTCACCCCCGACCCCGCAACCCCATCACCGCCGCCAACACCCCGACCCCCGCAACCACCCCGGCCCACTTGAACTTGCCATTTCCACCCCCCGACGCGCCCACCCCCTTGGACATAACCGGAATCTTCGCCAGCTTCTGCCCAGCCTCGGCCACCGTGCGTCGATAGAGGGCCGGGTCCTGGCGCAGTTTTTCGGCCAGGGCCCGCCGCCGGGCCACATCTTCGTCGGTGATGTACTCCCCAAAGGAGCGCAGACCGGCCAACTGGAAGCCGTGCTTCTTGAACAGCCGGAAGATCTCCTTCACCCGCTCCATCTCGATGTTGCGGCCCAGGGTATAGTCCACAAAGCGCCCATCCATGGCCAGCAGCGCGGTCTCGCCCAGACAGGCATAGGCGGTCTTGGGCGGCAGGCCGATGTTGTAGCCAAAGTCCACCTCCCCCGGAATCAGCACCTCGCCGCTCTCGATCACCAGAATGTCCGGGCGCAGGGCCGCCTCCGCCGGGTTGATGTCCAGGGGCCGGGCCACGTCGCAGATCACCGCGCCGGGCTTGCATTGGGTGACATCGATCACCCGCTGGCCAAAGGCCGAGGTGGCCGTGACGATCAGGTCACAATCCTTCACCAGCCCGCCGGTCTTGGTGGCAATCGTCACCCGACAGCCCGGGGTCTCGGCCTGGATCACCCGCTTCAGCTCGATCAGCTTCTCCGGCTCAATCGAGATCAGCACCACGTCGTGGATGGCCTGGGCCAGCAGCCGGGCGCACACGGACGCAATGCTGCCCGTGGCCCCCACAATCATCACCTTGCCCTGGGTCAAATCCGTGGCCCCCATCTTGATCACCGCCTGCTTGGCCGCCTCCAAGGTGGCCGCCACGGTGAGGCTGTTGCCGCTGGTGATGGCGATGTCCGCCTCGTGGGCCACGGTGATGCCGGCGTCCCCCACCACACTGGTAAAGGCCCCCAACCCCATCAGCCGCGCCCCCAGCCGCTCGCTCATCTTGGCCGCCTGGTTCAGCCGCCGATAGGTAAAGCGCTCGTCGTGCTTCATCATCTGCCGGGGGGTGGCGGCCAGGGCGATCAGATGGCCCTCGATGCGCTGGCCCGTGGTGGGCGAGACGCCGCCCGTGATCTTGGAAATATACATGGGGGGCATAAACGCGGCCACCGGCTCCACAATGGCGTCGGGCAAGAAGCGCGTCCAGCGGAAGAGCTTGTGGCTGTGGATAAAGTCCATGGAGAGCGGATGGATCACAAAAGAAAAACGGTTGATCCCCACCTCCTCTGGTTGGAGAGTACGAATTCCTGGGGTCCAGTGAATATCGGCCATCAGATCCAAATACGTGTCCTCGGACAGGGGGGCCAGGGGATCAGATCGCAGCGCAACCAACACCGCCTCGATGGTGGCCGCGGACCACCGGCCCAGATCGTCGCTTTCGTCCAAAGAGGGCATCATGGTCACCACCGTGGCCGCCCCCCGCTTGCGCAGATCCGCCAGATCCGCCTCGTCCGCGTGTTCCACCACAATCGTCTTGCGCTTCAACGTGGCCGGCCCATAGCGGCGGATGGCCCCTATGTCCCCGGCGATCAGGTCCGCGGCGGCAAAGGGATCCCCATCCCGGGCCTTCCCCGGCTTCCCGGCCTGGGGCAGGATGCGCCGGAAGGGGGCGTCCTTGAGCTGGTCCAAGGTGGCCGGCCCGGCCTGTTCCAAGGTCAACTTGCTGCCCACCCCGGGCAGGTCCGGCAGGTTGAAGTAGACCAAGGGGTCCGCATAGCGAATGGACCGCCCCCGCCGCCCCAAAGCCTGGGCCAGCCCGTTGTGGTTCAGCCCCGGCACCATCAACACCCGCTTCTGGGCAAAGATCCCCGGCTGCGCCCGGTCCGCCAAGATCACCCCCCACCGCTCCAGCCCTGGGCGGATACCCCCGCCGTCCACCACGGGCGTGGTCTGGGCCGCGGCCGCCAAGTTGGCGCCCAGCACATGGGGCCGATGGGCCGGTCCCAGCGTCAACTCCGCCGGCAGCCCCTCCAGGCCGATGGCGTCCACCTTGCCATCATAGTCCGCGATCAACTGCCGGGCCTGGGCCACATCTCCCCCACACCCCCGGCGCAGCAAAGAGAGTTCCTGGCCCAAAAAGCTCACCGTGCTCTCCGAATCTTCCGTATTTAGATGGATCACCAACACCTGTTTCATCGATTTTTCCTCCCGAGGAAATGAGCGAATGGCGAATGGCAAATGGCGAATGGCATAGACCCACTATCCAATCTGCCCCACCATCCACCCCTCGCAACTCGCAACTCGCCATTCGCAACTCGCAACTCGCAACTCGCCATTCGCAACTCGCAACTCGCAACTCGCCATTCGCCATTCGCCATTATACTTGTGAAACATCACACAAAACAGGGGCATTGGGCATTGATTCCAAGGGTCGGGTGTCCTATTCGGGAAATTGGTGACGGATGACCCGTTAAATACATGGCAAATCCCCCGTCACATCTTAGGAATTTTTGGCAAAATGGGTGTATACTATAGCTACTGATTTACCTTTCTAGGAGACAATCGAACATGCATCAATGGCGATGCGATCTACCCCAACACCCTATCCAGCTTGTGCTGCCTTGCGAGCGTACCCCTTTCCCCTCGCAAGCGCTACCGTTCACGGTCAACAAGCGGGATGGGGTGTTTTCGCGCATTGCGTCACTTTTCTTCACCGCAAAGGCGCAGAGGGCGCAAAGAAAAACAAGAAAAAATCTCTTGAAATCTTTGCATCCTCTGCGCCTTTGCGGTGAAATCTCCCATCTTCTCTGATCTGCAAAGGAGACCCTCATGGCCAAAGGAACTGTTGTCATCCATTCGGAGCGCTGCAAGGGATGCGCCCTGTGCGTGGCCGCCTGTCCCCAGGGCGTGCTTGCCATGTCCGCCACGTACAATGCCCGGGGCTATCAGGTGGTGGCCCTGGACGAACACGAAAATCAATGCACCGGCTGCGCCGTCTGCGCCGTGGCCTGCCCGGACGTAGTCTTCAGCGTCTACCGGGAACCCATCCGCCGCCGCCAGCCCGTCATGGCCCCGCCAGCGGTGGCCGTGGTGGCCGTGGTGACAGGGTGACAAGGTGAGGGGGTGACAAGGTGACAAGGTGAGCAATTAACCTTACTTGGTCATCCCCTCACCTTGTCACCCTGTCACCTTGTCACCCTGTCACCTTGTCAATTCAAAAAGGATACACACTATGACAAAAGAACTGTGGAAAGGCAACGAGGCCCTGGCCGAGGCGGCTATCCGGGCCGGGGTGGAGGCCTATTTTGGCTACCCCATCACCCCCCAGACCGAGCTGTTGGAATATATGTCCCTGCACATGCCCAAACATGGCCGGGCCTTTTTGCAGGCGGAGAGCGAAGTGGCCGCGGTCAACATGGTCTATGGGGCAGCCAGCGCCGGGTTCAACGCCATGAGCTCCTCCTCGTCCCCGGGCATCAGCCTGATGCAGGAGGGATTGAGCTATATCGCCGGCAGCGAGGTGCCCTGTGTGCTGGTGGACATCATGCGGGGCGGGCCGGGGCTGGGCAACATCCAGCCCAGCCAGGCGGACTATTTCCAGATGACCCGCTCCGCCGGCCACGGGGATTTTCACCCCATCGTCCTGGCCCCGTCCACGGTGCAGGAGGCGGTGGACCTGACCTACGAGAGCTTCGAGCTGGCCAACAAATACCGGCACATCGTGGTGATCCTGGGGGACGGTTCCCTGGGCCAGATGATGGAGCCGGTGGAGATGCCCCCCTTCCTGCCCGTACCCACCACCCGGCCCGATTGGGCCCTGACCGGCGCGGCGGGCCGGGAACCCCGGCACATCACCTCCCTCTATCTGGGGGCGGAAAAGCTGGAGGCCCTCAACCTGCGTTTGCAGGCCAAGCTGGATGTGATCCGCCAGGCCGAGGTGCGCTACGAGACCTTCATGGCCGAAGACGCCGACTATCTGATCGTGGCCTTTGGCACGGTGGGACGCATCGCCCAATCTGCCATTCGTCAGGCCAGGGCCGCCGGGATCAAGGTGGGGCTGTTCCGGCCCATCAGCCTGTGGCCCTATCCCGAAGAGGCTCTGGATGCCCTGATCGATCAGGTGCAAGGGGTGTTGGTGGTGGAGATGAACGCCGGGCAGATGTTGGACGATGTGACCAGCATTGTGCGCCGCCGGGCGCCCATCCGCTTCTTGGGGCGCATGGGCGGCATGATCCCCCTGCCCGAGGACATCTTGCCCGAGCTGCGCCAACTGCAAGCCCTGTGCGACCGAGTGGAGGCCGGAGACGTGTTGACCCAGGCCGACCGCCTGGTCAAGGCATTGGCCTGATCCGCTCGTTCCCACGCGGAGCGTGGGAACGCAAACCGGCGCTCTGCGCCGAGGGACGCCGGAGCGTCCGCCTGCATTCCCACGCGGAGCGTGGGAACGAGATTTGAGACTTGGCTGAAAAGGAGAAGCTATCATGGACCCTCATGTGTTGACTGCCCCATCCAGACAATCCAACGGCAACGGGACCGGGGCGACTGCCCCCCTTGAGTTGATCTACGACCATCCCGAAAGTCTGAGGGATGTGCAGACCCACTATTGCCCCGGCTGTACCCACGGCTCGGTGCATCGCCTGGTGGCCGAGGTGTTGGACGAGTTGGGCCTGCGAGAGCGCACCATCGCCGTGGCCCCGGTGGGCTGCGCGGTCTTTGCGTACCAATACTTCAACGTGGACGGCTGCGAGGCGGCCCACGGCCGGGCCCCGGCCATGGCCACGGGGTTGAAGCGGGTGATGCCGGAGAAGATCATCTTCACCTATCAGGGGGACGGGGATCTGGTTTCCATCGGCGGCAACGAGATCCTGCACGCCGCGGCCCGGGGCGAAAATATCACGGTGATCTTTGTCAACAACGCCATCTACGGCATGACCGGCGGCCAGATGGCCCCCACCTCCCTGCCCGGCCAGGTGACGTCGTCCTCGCCCCTGGGCCGGGATGTGCATACCCAGGGCTATCCCGTCCAAATCACCGAGATGCTGGCCATGTTGCCCGGTGTGGCCTATGCCGTGCGCCGCTCCATGCACTCCGTGGCCGAGGTGCGCAAGACCAAAAAGGCCATCACCCTGGCCTTCCAGGCCCAGATCGATGGCCGAGGCTTGAGCATCGTCGAGGTACTCAGCTCCTGCCCCACCAACTGGCGTCTCGACCCATCCGACGCCCTGCATTTCATCCGGGACGAGATGGTGCCCCATTTCCCGTTGGGGGATTTCAAGACGTACGACTAGGATTCAGAATGGAACGCGGATGGCGCGGATTGGGCGGATTTTCGCTGATCTTAAAGATTTTATCCACGAACCTTCACGAATCGGCACGAATCTTCTTTTTTTAAGAAAAAGATCCGTTTTTATCCGTCCGATCCGCGCCATCCGCGTTCTATTCCTATTCAAGGAGGATTTCGATGGAAAAATCATTTATCTTTTCGGGGTTTGGGGGCCAGGGGGCGCTGTTTGCCGGGCAGTTGTTGGCCTATGCGGCCATGGACGCCGGCAAGCATGTGACCTGGATCCCCTCCTATGGGCCGGAGATGCGGGGGGGCACGGCCCACTGCACGGTGCTGATCGGGGATGACCCCATCGGCTCGCCCCTGGTGCGTCACCCGGACGGGGTGGTGGCCATGAATCTGCCCTCCGCGGACAAGTACGAGCCGATTGTGGCTGCGGGCGGGCTGTTGGTGGTCAACACCGCCTTGGTCAAACGCCCGATCGAGCGGCCCGACATCCACCTGATCGGCGTGCCGGCCAACACCATCGCCGAGAAGCTGGGCAACGGACGGCTGGCCAACGTGGTCCTGCTGGGCGCGCTGGTGGAGGCCACCCAGGTCTTGCCCCTGTCCGCGGTGGAACAGGCCCTGCGGGATCACCTGCCCAAGCGCCACATGCGCTGGCTGGACGCCAACCTGCTGGCCCTGGCCGAGGGGGCGGTGTTTGGGTATACGCTGGAAAGACAACCGTAGGAATACGCGAAAAGAGGCCCGGTGGCAGTCGCCACCGGGCCTCTTTTATTTCCATCCTCGTTCCCACGCTCCGCGTGGGAACGCAAATGGGCGCTCTGCGCCCCTCGGCGCAGGAGCGCCGGTGGACGCTCCCACGCGGAGCGTGGGAGCGAGACCCGACCCCAGTTTATTCAAACTGCTCTTGAAACATGCTGAAATGGCGCAGGATGGATCCGCCGACGAATTCCCGCAGGATTGAGTTGTCGGGGAGGAGGTCGGGGCTGGAGGGGCGCATCCATTGCAGGAAGGCGAGGAGACGCCGGGCTTCGGTGTAGATGGGGACGTCCCGATCGATCTGGAGCAGGAGGGGCTCGGCCAGGGGGCGCAGGACCGAGACTTCGTAGAGCAGGGCGGAGTTGAAGATGGCGTCGGCGTGGGCTTTGAAGGGCAGAATCCACTTTTCCTCGCCCTGGCGCACCCGGTCCCAGCGCATGAGGGTGTCTGTGGCGGAGTAGCCCCGGTGACCATAGTCCCGCACGATGCGGCGCAGCAGACGCACGTCCGAGGGGGGCAGGCGGTTGTGGCGATCCAGGTTGAGGTGGGTGAGGACACTGATGTAGATCTTGAAGATCTGCTCCTGAGCCACCCGGGAGGTGAGGCGAGGGTTGAGACCATGAATGCCCTCGACGATCAGGATTTGGTCTGGCCCCAACTGGACAGTTTCGCCGATCTCCCGTTTGCCGCTGACGAAATCATAACTGGGCAAGTCCGTCTTTTTACCCTGCAAAAGACGCTCCAAACAGCGGCCAAAGAGGTCAAGGTCCACCGCTTCCAGGGCCTCGAAATCATAGTCCCCGTCCTCGCCCCGGGGGGTGAGATCTCGATCCACAAAAAAGTTGTCCAGGCTGAGGGCATAGGGGCGCAGACCGTTGGCCAGGAGTTGGATGCCCAGGCGTTTGGAGAAGGTGGTCTTGCCGCTGCTGCTGGGGCCGGCGATGAAGACGGCCTTGACGCGTTGGCGGGTCGGTGGCTGAGCGCTGGCAAGGGTGACGCCATTGTGACCGTTGAAACCGGGCCGGGCCGCGGCGCTCCAGGTGCTGGCGATGGTGCCGGCGATGGCCGAGATGCGCCGTTCGTGCAGGGCCTCGCTGATCAGGATCACCTCGGAGATGCGCTGGTCCAGGACGGCGTTGTTGAGGGAACCCAGGTGGCGCAGGTTGAGGCTGCGCATCCATTGGGTGGATTCATGAAAGATGGGGCCGAGGAGGGTGTCGTTGTCGATGGGTTGCAGAATGCCCGGCGCGTCCCGGCGGGGGAAGCGCAGGACAAAGCCCGTGCTGTAGGGGGCCAGGCCAAACTGGGAGAGATAGCCGGAGCTGGGCACCATATAGCCGTGAAAGTAGTTGGTGACGCCGTCCAGGGTATAGAGGGCCAGCTCATCTTTGCGCCGATAGGCCAACAATTCTACCTTGCTGCGGTCGCCGTTTTTCTCAAAATAGGCCTGGGCCTCTTCCAGGGGAACCCGCTCTTTGGTGATGGGCAGATCCGCGGCGACCAGGGCCTGCATTTCGGCCTGGATGGTGGCCAGCTCTTCCGAGGTGAAGGGGGGACGGTTTTCGACCACGCAGTAGTAGCCCCCAAAGTCCAGCACATGGTCCACGGAGATGATGGCGTCGGGGAAGGTGCGATGGACGGCGGCCAACAGGAGCAGGGTGAGGGAGCGGCGATAGATGCGCCCGCCGTCCCGCTGGCTGGTGTCCACGATGCGGGCTTTGGCATCCCAGGAGATGGGCACAGTCAATTCGTAGAGGCGGCCATTGAGCAGAACCGCCACAGGTTCGGCCTGGTTGGGGAGGGGCTGATCCTGGGCCGCTCGGCAGACGAAGGCCTCCACCGGGGTGCCGATGGGGCCAGCGTAGAAGCGACCGTCGTCAAAGCGGACCAAGACATTTTCCCGTCCTTGGGTGGGCGAGACAGGGGTCAGCGCCGCGTGGGCGGATAGGGTGAGGTTAGCCGACTCTGGGCCGGAAACGTGAACGTCATTGTTCATAATGTTTAAGTGCAATCATTTCTGTGCAAATCTAGGCGGGAGTTGGGTGGTTGGGGGGGTTGGGTGGTTGGGAGACTGGGAGATTGGGAGATTCTGCCGCGGCCATCCCCCAATCTCTCAATCGCCCAATCTCCTAATCTCTTAGTCTCTCAATCACCAACGAGTTGACAACGCCTGCTATCCCCAATCGTCGTCGTCGTCATCGTCGTCCAGCAGCAGTTCAAGGTCGTCGTCGTCATCATCGCCGTCGTCGGCTTTGTAGAGGCTTTCGTCCAGATCTTCTTCGAAGATCGACTCATCGTCATCCCATTCCAGTTCGTCGTCTTCGTCCAGTTCGTCGCCCAGATCGATCAGGGGCGGACCGGCATCCTCAAAGGTCATACAGGTGAGGGTCTCAATATCCAACTCAATTTCTACGGCGCTGCATAGGCCGGCATCCCAGTACATACAACGGGTTTGCGGGCAACGGATGCGAGTCATACCCTGCCTCCTCAAGGGGTTGTGATGGGTTGAAGTTCAACCGGAAAATAGATCAGACTGCTGATTGACATCGGTTGACCAAATGGCCTGCAGCCTGTATGCTGAGATGGGCTGCACGGTGGTCACCTATTGGCAGTATACCATAGATTTTTGGGTCGTCAACAGGTTGCAACTTTTTGCCCATGTTCCACGTAATCTATGTGACTCAGAGGTCACCTATGACGCTGCTGCAAAAAGGTCAAATTCACCGCAAAGACGCCAAGAACGCAAAGAAAAGCA
>CAZKEX010000100.1:0-13370 GCA_964551895.1 uncultured Caldilineaceae bacterium
GGAAGACGGCGTCCGCACCGCCCTGAAAGGGACGGCGCTACAACGGCCACGCCTGCTAAACCAGGCTTTTCGTCTGGTCAACCAGGCTTTTCGTCTGGTCAAGCCCCCTTTGAGGGGGCGTTGCCCGTGTAGCCCCATCCCTTTCAGGGTGGGGCGGTTGGCTTAACCCACCGCTTATTCGCGCCAACAATTTTCTGAGTCTATTCGCCTCTTGCCCAAGTGGAGCCTGCATGATCGATCTCGATCTGGACCCGACCGCAACCAAACCCGTGGCCATGAGCCACAAATCTCTGGCTGTCACTGCCGGGCTGTCCTTTGCCGAATATCTGGTCGCCTACCCGGCCGTCGCGCCGATTTTGCGCAGCCGTCGGCAGGAAGTCCGGCTCAGCCCGGACGATCAGCTTTTTCTGGCCACCTATTCCGAATGGCTGCACCTGATGGTGGTGGTCGAGACGGAGAGCCCGGACACCTGCATCCTCCTGCCCTTGCTGGCCTGCCTGGCGGAGACCACCCCCCGGCTCAGTTTGCGCATCTTGACCACAGACGATGATCTGACCGCTTTGGCCAATCTGGTCGAGGAGGTGGATCTGCTGGACGAGGACGGGGATGTGGACTTCCCCCTGCTTCTGGTCTTTGACGAGGAATGGGAGGTCAGCGCCCAGTGGGGACCCCGGCCCCAGGTGGCCGACACCTATTTGGACCAGTGGATGGAGGCCCACGACGACTACACGGCCCTCATGGATCTGGACGATGACGACATCACCCCAGCCCAAGAGGACCAATTGGCCGAACTGACCCAGCGCCTTTACCACGAAATGCGCATGTGGTACGCCAAGGACGCCGACCAGGCCGCGGTCACCGAGATCCGCGCCCTGCTGACCGACCTGGTCTCGGATGATACTGAATCGACCTGAGCCGGGATTGAGAGAATAGGAGATTGGGAGATTGGGAGATTATCACGGCACAATCTCCCAATCTCCCAATCTCCCAATCGCCCAATCCCCAATCACCAACCCCAAACCTATCACGGACCCTACCATGCACACCCAACTTGCCTCACCCCGCCCAATCCATCTGTTTGTGACCGTCCTGCTTGCCCTCAGCCTGCTCTTGACCGCCTGCGGCAGTGGATACGAATATAACGGCACATTGCTGGACCCGCCCAAGGAGATCTACGACATCTCCGGCACCAATTGGGACGGCAGCGCCTTCCGCATGAGCGAGCACAGGGGCCAGGTGATGGTCGTCTTCTTCGGCTACACCTTCTGCCCAGATGTCTGCCCCACCACCCTGGCCGAGATGGCCCAGCTCCACACCATGCTGGGGGACAACGCCGCCAAAGTCGATTTCGTCTTCATCTCCGTGGACCCAGAGCGGGACACGGTGGAGAAGCTGGCCACCTATGTCCCCGCCTTCAACCCCAACTTCTATGGGCTGCACATCCCCGCCGGCCCCGAACTGGAGACGGCCAAGATGACCTTTGGGGCCTGGGCCGAGCAGAACGCCACGGAAAAGACGGCCAACGGAGACTATTTGGTGGACCACACCGCCGGGATCGCCGTGGTGGATCAGGATGGCATGTGGCGGGAGTTCTTTTCCTTCGAGGCCACCCCCGCCGAGATGCTCCCGGACATCGAATATCTCTTGAAAAAGGGCTAGGCCACCGTGCCGCTCCGTCCTCGCCGCCCCGCCGCCCCTGGCCTTTCCGCGCGCCCGTCGCGCTGGTGGAAAAGTCTGTGGCCGATGGTTCTACTTCTTGGTCTGATCACAGGAACGATCGGGGGCATGGTCCTGGGGGCCAAGAGCGCCCAGGCCGCCATTCAACTGGCCTATTTCGATCCCGTGGCCCAGGCGGATCGGGTACAGGTCAAGTGGGGAACGACAGAAGAGTACGACCTTGTCGGCTTCCGGGTCTATTGCAAGGGCGAAAACGAACCGGACAGCGCCTACCACCCCATCGGCGGCCTGATCGCGGCCACGGGCAGCCTGACCGAGACCGCCGACTATAGCCTGAACGCCTTTGGCCTGGTGCGGGGCGTCAGCTACTGCTTCCAACTCCAAGAGATCACCAGCAACGGCGACCCCGGCGAGATCTTCGTGCGCTGCGGCTATGGGCTGAACATCACCCCCACGCCCCTGCCCTCGGACACCCCCACAATCACCCCCACGCCGACCGAGACGCCGACGGCCACCCCCACGCCCACACCGACCCCCCTCTTCAGCCCTACCCCCACGCCCACCGAGACCCCCATCCCGTCCCCCACGCCCACGGCCACCCTCACCCCAGAGCCGGGCAGCCCCACGCCCCCCTACGTGGTACACACCGCCACCTTCACCGCCACCCCTGTGCGCCAGCCCGAAGCCACCTTTACCCCCCTGCCCACGGCCACACCACTGGCCGCCGGCATCTTTGGCGGTCTGCTGGGGCCAGCCAACGCCACCCCCGCCCCCGCCGCCAGCCCCACGGCCCAGACCGGTCTGCTGGGCGCCAACACCCTCACCGGCCTGCTCTGTCTCTCCGGCCTGGCCATCGGCGGCCTCAGCCTGCTCTCCTTCCTCGGCAGCCTCTTCTTCATCCGCTCCCGCCGGGATGACCGGGTGGAACGGTGAAGGGGTGAAAGGGTGAAGGGGTGAAGGGGTTATCGCCATTCGCCATTCGCCATTCGCCATTCAAACCATGCGCACATTCATTGCCATAGAACTATCCGACGAAATGAGAGCGGGGCTGGGCCGGGTGGTGCGGGCCTTGCGGGGGCATTTGCGCGGGGCGGGGGTGGCGGAGGGGGCGCTGCGTTGGTCTGGGGTGGAAAAAGCCCATGTGACCTTGCGCTTTTTGGGAGAAACCAGCGCAGATCAGGTTGAGCATGTGAAGGGGGGCTTGGCGGCCATGCTGCGGGATCAGGCACCTTTCGTGTTGACGTTGACCGGTCTGGACTGCTTCCCCTCGTGCGCCCGGCCCGCGGTCGTGTGGGTCGGCATCACCGGGGACATGGCCGCCTTGGGGGATCTGCAAGGCCGGGTGGAGCAGCTCGCCCAGTCCGCCGGTTTCCCCGCCGAGACTCGCCCCTACTCCCCCCACCTCACCCTAGCCCGGGTGAAACGCCAGATCTCGTCCCCACAGCAACGTCAACTTGGGGCCGCCCTCGCCGCCTTCCGCGCCGCCCCGCCCTTGGATCTCTCCGACCTGGGCACGGTCCACGTGCAAGAAGTCACCTTCATCCACAGCGACCTACGGCCTACCGGCAGCGTCTACACGCCACTGGGCCATTTCGCCTTCAAAAACAACAAATAGGCCACGGATCAAACGGATCGAACGGATAAAAAACGGATCTTTCTAAAAAAGAAAAATCCGTCTTAATCCGTCAAATCCGTCCAATCCGTGGCCTATTTTTTTGTCACCTTCTCCGCGGCGCATCCCCAGCCAAGGCGGCCAGTTCTGAATCCAACGGGGAGAGGTCGTAGCCGTCCTCATCTACGAAGCGTTCGCCTGCGTAGGCATAGTCATGGGCATCATCATGGGGCTGGACGGGACGCTGGTGGGGACGGAAGACCAGGCCCAGGGGCAGGCAGAGCAGCGCGCCGGTGACGGTCCCCCACAGGGTCAGGCTGACCAGCCCGATCAACTGGGCCTGGAGTTGGCCGGGGAAGTCGGCCTGGAAGCCCGAGGCCACAAAGAGTCCGGAGACCCCCTGGCCAGCCACGCCCAAAAACTCGCCCACACCGGTCACATTCCAGCCGCTGCCCACCACACCGTCGGCCCATAGCCCCATCACCGTCAGCCCAAGCAGGGCGGGCGCCAGGCCCATGGCCACGATCCCGGCCCGGTCATCCAGGCGGAAGCGTTGGTCCACAATATAGGTCACCACCGGCACACTCGCCCCGGCCAGCACGCCGATGATCAGCGCGCCCGGCGGGGAGACAAAGGGACCGGCGGCCAGCCCGGCCACCATCCCGGCCACCAATCCCCGGGCCGTGAAGAGGGGGTCGCTGCTGCCGGTGACAAACCAGGTGTAGAGCAGTGGGGCCAGCAATCCGCCGGCCGCATAGAGGATGGCGTTGGCGCTGCCCCGCAGGGGACCGACCTCGCCCAGCACCTCGATTTGCAGGGGATTGGACCAACTCCAGCCGATGCTGCCCGCCATGATCAGGAACGCGCCCACCACGGCCAGGAGGGGCAGATGTACCGGGGGCAGGGCGGGCTGGCTCCACGGCTGCCGGGGGGGACGGGGCACCCAATACCACAAGGCGGCCAAGGCCACCGTGGACGCCACCAAAAAGACCGTCCCCGCGCCGCCAAAATCGACCAGGCCGTGGCCCAGGCCCAAGTTTCGCCCCAAGGCCGCCAGCCAGCCGCCCCCCTGCACCCAATTCCCGGCCAGGGGATAGATCACCCCGCCGGTGACAAGGGCCAGGACCAAGGTGGCCGCGGCCGGCGCCCGCCCCCGCAAGGCCAACACCGGCAGCAAGGCAGCGGTGATGGCCCAGGGCAGATGGGCCAAAAAGAGGGCATAGGCCAGGGGGGTGATGCTGGCCCCGCTAAGAAACCAGCCGCTCAACCCGGCCATGCCCCAATCCGTGCCCCAGGCCGCGGGCAGGGCGCTCCACTCCCACACCAAGTCTGCCAGTTCCGGGCGCACATGGGTCAGCCCCACCCCGCCAAATTGCAGGGCAAAGCCCACGGCCCAATAGGCCAAAGCCGCCAACCCCACCGCGCCCAGCCCGCCCAAAGCCGCGTCCCACGCCCGCTCTGGGCTGAGACCGGCCGCGCCGATCAGCACCAACCCGGCGGGCACCAACAAGGCCATCCCCGCGGCCAGCAGATACCAAAAGCCCGGCGCGGCCAAACTCTCCGCCAGGGCCGGGGCCGCCGTTCCATCCGCCAGAACCGGGTGGGGCCAGGCCAGCAGGAGGACCGCAGTCATGGCCAGCAGGGTCAGGACCAGTCCAAGCCAGCGGCGGATGGATGGAAATAAGATGGATTGGGCGGGTGTCAACATGGGCAACGTCCGATGGGCGTGGAAAGTTAAATTTCTGTCTCGCTCCTACGCTCCGCGTGGGAGTGTGGATTCGGCGCTCTGCGCCCCTCGGCGCAGAGCGCCCGGTTGCGTTCCCACGCGGAGCGTGGGAACGAGGGCTGAAGAGATCGAGCATGGTTTTGATTGGCCGTTATGATACCCCAGACCGGAACAGGATCAAAGTTGACCCCCAGATGTGGTAAACTGAACCCCATGTTCGCCAACCTTCGCCCGCCTGTCGGGCTACGCTCAATTGATCTGGATCGGTGGCTGCCCTGGCTGACTGGGCTGGCCGCGTTTGTGCTGTATGCGATCACCGCCGCGCCCAGCATCGTGCGTTTTGACGACGACAGCCTGGAGTTTCAACTGGTCGGCCCCACCTTGGGCATCGCCCATCCCACGGGCTATCCCCTCTACACCCTGCTGGGCGGGCTGTGGAGCCGGGTGATCTTCCCGATTGGCAACTGGGCCTGGCGCATGAACCTCTTCAGCGCCTTGGCCGGGGCCATCACCGTGGGGCTGATCTATGCCCTCATCCGCCGGGTGAGCGAGCAGAGCGGCGCACCCGGCCACCCCCTGGCCGGGCTGGTTGGGGCCGGGGTCTTTGCCCTGGGGTCGGTGTGGTGGAGCCAGACCACTGTGGCCGAGGTCTACGCCCTTCACGGTCTATTTACCGCAGCCATCCTCTACGCCGCCGTGACCATAACCCAAGAGTCTGTCTTAAATCCTGATAGGCGCATGACCCGACTGTTTCTTCTTTTTGGCCTAAGCCTGGCCCATCACCGCACCACGCTGCTCTTGGCCCCTGGCCTGGCCGTCTACCTGCTCTGGCAGATCCCGGATCTGTGGCGGCCCCGGTGGATCTGGGTGCGGTGGGCCGCCGCGCTGGCTCTCCCTCTTCTCCTCTATCTCTATCTCCCCCTGCGGGCGGGCATGGGCGTGGCGGACCTGAACGGCGACTATGTGAACACGTGGGCGGGCTTTTGGTTTCATGTGTTGGCCCAGGGATACGCTGGCTTTTTTGAGGCCAATCCGCTGGCCGTCAGCCGATCTTTTGGGGCGTGGTTGGCTTTTTTTGCCGGGCAAATGGGCGCGTTCTATCTTGTGTTGGGGATCGTCGGCTGGATATGGCTGGGGCTGCGCCGGGGATCGGCCCGGCGGGCTGGGGGCTTCCTGGCCCTGATCGCCGGGGTCAACCTGCTCTTTGTGCTCAATTATCGGGTCGGCGACCCGGAAGTCTTTTTGATTCCCACCTTTTTGGCCTTGGCCGTGGGTGTGGGCGCGGGGATGGTCGGGCTGATGGAGCGGTTGGGGAAAGGACCGTTGTCGGCCCAAATTGGCACTGCTTTGTTGGTGATCGGTCCGCTGATCGCCGGGGTTGGTCCTGGCTACGCGCCGCCGATCTATGCCTGGACCGCCCACGATCAGGCCGTGGCTATGGCCAAGGTGGACTTCCCGCCCCAAAGCCGGGTGATGGGCATTGTGGGGGAAGTGACCGCGCTCAAGTATATGCAGCGGTCTGTGGGGCTGGGTCTCAACGCCTTGCCCGTGGCCGCGGATGATCCGGATACGCGCCGGACGTTGGTGGCGGAAGAGATGGCCGCCGGCCATCCGGTCTTTCTTACCCGGGAATTGGCGGGGATTGAAACGGAGTACAGCTTCACGGGAACCGGTCCCCTGGTGCGGGTGTGGCCTCGGGGCCAGGCCCAATCCGGCCCGCCCCAACAGCCCGCCCAAGTTGATTTTGACGACGGGCAGCTACGCCTCACCGGGTACGATCTGGCCATCGCCCAACAGGCTGCTGGGCCAAGTGTGAACGTGGCCTTCTATTGGCAGGCCGCCGCGCCCCTCACCCGCACCCTCAAACTCTCCCTGCGTCTCCTCGGCCCGGACGGGGAAACCCTGGCCACCGCCGACGAGTTCCCCCTCCGCCAAGCCGCGCCCACCTGGTCCTGGCTCCCCGGCGAAATCCTGCGGGACGAATACGCTCTGCCCCTGCCAATCAACCAATCAACCAATCAACCCACCACCCTCCTCGTCATCCTCTACGACGCCGACACCGTGGCCGAGGTGGGGCGCTGGGCAGTGGGGTTGCCGCAATAGATAGGGTTCACCGCCAAGACGCAAAGGGTGAAAAACAAAAAGGGAGGGGCTGGGGGGGTGTTGCGGGGGTCTCTTTTTGAAAAACCTGTAAGCGCGAGTAAGTCCTGGGCTAGCACGAAGCGAATGAATGTGCGTCGCCGCCCGCACCGCCCTGAAAGGGACGGCGCTACAACTGCTACGCCTGCTAAACCAGGCTAGGTGTTCCGTCCAGTCCCCTTTGAGGGGACGTTGCTCGTGTAGCCCCATCCCTTTCAGGGTGGGGCGGGAAGTTTGACCCAAGACTTATTCACGCCAACAAAGATCCCCGCAACACCGCCCAATCAGCGCCATCCCCGGTCCATTATGCCCTGCCTCTCAGTTTGATCCCCTGTTTTCCGGCGATCTTTGTCCGTTCGATCACCCCCCGGGCTTCCAGATCCAGTTTGACCGTGACGTAGTACCAACTGATGGAGCCGTCGAACGTGTCCTTTAGATGGGCTTGCACCTCTGACATCAGCCCGGTGAAGGTGGCGTCTTCTTGGTCGGCCAATAGATCAAGAATGGCGGCCTTCATCATGTCGTACTTGGCGCGGTCGATGTTGACCCCGCTCTTGTTGGGGTCGGGGTGCAGGGTCATGATTTTCTCGGTCATGGATTTTCCTCCAATTCGTTGATCAAGAGGCTGGGCGAGGGGTGGCGATGAGGTTGTGGTCATGGGTTGCTCCCATTGTTCGTACAAATTTGCAGGTCGAGAGGGGGAATAGAACGCGGATGGCGCGGATTTGGCGGATTCTCGCGGATTTATCAAGAAAAATCCGTGGAAATCCGTTTGATCCGCGCCATCCGCGTTCTATTCCCGCGTTCTATTCCCCCTTCTTATCCCACCCAAAATGCCTTCTCCACATCGGCAAAATCGGAGGCCGGGCCTTCGTATTTGTTGCGGCCCAGTTCCAACACATAGACAAAGTCGGCGATCTTGAGGGCGTAGTGGATCTCCTGGTCCACCAGCAGGATGGTCAGCTTGTCCCGATCCCGCAGGTTGACCAGCATCTGGTAGACCTCTTCGGAGAGCAGCTTGGCCAGCCCCGCGGTGGGTTCGTCCACCAGGATTACCTTGGGGTCGGTCATCAGTGTGCGCCCGATCTCCACCATGCGCTGCTGGCCGCCGGAGAGTTCCCCGGCGATCTGGCGTCGCTTGTCCCGCAGGGAGGGGAAGCGGTCGTAGTTTTCTTCCAATTTGCGTTTGATGCGGGCCGTGTCTTTTCTAAAGGTCCACGCGCCCAGATATAGATTTTCCTCCACGCTCATCCAGCGGAAGACGCCGGGCTGCTGGGGGATGTAGGCCAGCCCCATATCGATGCGCTCGTGGGTGGGCACGCCCAGGACGCTCTTGCCGTCCACCAAAATATCCCCGGCGTTGGGCTTGAGGAAGCCGTAGATGGCCTTGAGCGTGGTCGATTTGCCCACCCCGTTGGCCCCCAAGATGGTGGTGATCTGGCCATCACGGGCGGTCAAGTTCAGCCCCTGCAGGATGTTCAGATCCCGGTAGTAGCCGACGTAGAGATCCTTTAGCTCAAGCATGGTGGGTCTCCCCCCGGGGCTGTTGGGCGTAGGGCCGCTTGGGCTCCCAGTCCAGGTCATCCTCGCCCAGATAGGCCTTCTTCACCGCCGGGTCGTTGCGCACGATGGCCGGGTCGCCGTCGGCGATCAGGTCCCCATAGTTGAGTACCAACAGCCGCTTGCTCAGGGTGAAGATGGTATCCATGTCGTGGCTGATGATGATGATGGCCTTGCCTTCACCGTTGACCCGGTAGATGTATTCGTAGATGATCTCCATCAGCCGAGGATGCACCCCGGCGAAAGGCTCGTCCAAAATGATGATGCCTGGGTCCAGCATGAGCAACCGGCCCAGTTCCAGCAGTTTTTGCTGGCCGCCGGAGAGGGCGCGGCCATATTCGTTGGTGAGGTGGTCGATGGTGAGGAAGTTGAGTACCTCCTTGGCCTTCTCCACAAAGTCTTTTTGGCGGGCCGTGGGGTGCATGGCCATGGCTGGCACCAGCAAATTCTCCATCACCGTCATGCGCCGGAAGGCCCGGGTGACCTGGAAGGTGCGCCCCAACCCGGCCCGGGCGATCATGTACGAGGGGTAGGGGTCCACCCGCTGGCCGTTGAGATAGACCGTGCCATCCGTGGGCTTGATGGCCCCATCCAAGATGTTGGTGAGGGTGGTCTTGCCCGCGCCGTTGGGGCCGATCAGCCCGATCAGCTCCGGTCCCCGCACTTTGAAGCTCACCCCGTTCAGCACCCGCAGGCCGCCGAAGTTTTTGCCGATATTGTTGACGTCAAGTTCGATCATGGTAGTTGATTAGTTGATTAGTTGATTAGTTGATTAGTTGATTAGTTGATTAGTTGATTAGTTGTTTGGTTGGATTGGAGATTGGGAGATTGGGAGATTGTCACCCGCTCACCCCGTCACCCCGTCACCTTGTCACCTTGTCACCTTGTCACCCCTTCCCCTCCCACCTGCCGCTTCGCCACCGTCTCCTTGGCCACGTTGCGCCGGGTGAAGTGGAGGATGATGGGATGGATCAGGCCGTTGCGGAAGAAGCGCAGGGTGAGCATGAGCAGGAGGCCGAAGAAGACCAGCCGCCAGGTACTCATGTCCACGTTCACGGGGCCGATGCTGAAGCTGTTGCGCAACAGTTCCAGGGTGAACTCGATCACAATGGCCCCGACGGCCGCGGCCACAATGCTCTCCAGCCCGCCGATCACGGCCATGGAGATCACCAGGCTCATCTGCAGGATCATCAGGATGTTGGGGGTGATGATGCCGATGTAGTGGCCTTGGATCGCCCCCGCGGCCGCGGCCATCATGGCGGTGATGACGAAGACCAGAACTTTGTAGCGCACCACATGCACGCCCAGGGCCGCGGCCGCCTCCTCGTCCTCCCGGATGGACCGAATGAAGAGACCGAAGCGGGACGAAACCAGCCAGCCCATGATCCCCATGCAGACCAGGAAGAGCAGGAGCATCAAATAGTAGGGCGGGATCTTGTCCGTGGCGCTGAAGGACAGGCCCAGAAAGTTGACGCCGTTGGGGAAGAGGGGCGACATTTCCAGACCGCTCTGGCCCTGGGTGATGTCGATCTCGGCGCTGATCACGGCCCGCAGGATCTCGGAGAAGCCGATGGTGAAGAGGGCCAAATAGGTGGCCCGCAGACGTAGGACCAGGTAGCCGATCAGGTAGCCGAAGATGCCGCCCAACAGGGTGCCCAGGAGGATGCCCAGCCAGATGGGCGGCTGTATGATCAATGTGCCCACGGGCATGGTGGCCTGGGCGATGTCCAGACAATTGGCGCTGTTGTTGGTGACGCCCAGGGGGTTGAGCAGGACCAGCCAATATTTACCCACGGCCCACTCTCGGCACAACTGGGTGGGGGCCGTGGTCAACCGCACATAGTGGCCGAAGAGACCGGCAGAATAGGCCCCGATGGCCATGAACCCCATGTGGCCAAAGGAAAATTGGCCGGCATAGCCCGCCAATAGGGACCAACTTGAGGCCAAAATGGCGTAGTAAAAGCCGGTGATGGCCAGATGCATCAGATAGGGGGAGGCGCGCAGTCCCATCGGGGCGATCAGAAGCAGGATCAGCACGGCGCCGCCCAGCCCCCAACTTATCATCTTTCCTCGGCTCATTGCTCCCTCCCAAAGAAACCAGTGGGCTTGAGCAGCAGGGTCAGGGTCAGCAGAATCATGCCGTAGGCCGGAATGTACGAGGCAGCCCGTGTTGGATCCGGGATGCAGCCTGTGCCCAGGGCTTCAACCAGACCCACCACCAGCCCGCCCAGAAAAGCCCCGGGCAGGGAACCCATGCCCCCCAACACGATGATCACGAAGGAGCGTGCCGCCGCCGGGATGCCCACCTGGGGCAGCCAGGAGAAGACCTGGATCAGGGACGCGCCGGAGATGCCGGCCAACATGGCCCCCAGGCCAAAGGCCAGGGTATTCATGGTGTTGGGGTTGATCCCGGTCACCGCGGCGGCCTGACGATCCTGGGCCGCGGCTCGTAGGGCCCGCCCGGTCCAGGTTTTATAGAGGAACCAGAGCAGGATCAGCAGCATGGCGATGGCGATCAGGGCGGCGGTGAAGCGGGGGTTGGGAATGGAGGCGGCATCAAACAGGGTGATGTTGCCCGGCGTGGTCTTGATCAGCGCGCCCGTCTCTTTGGGGAAGCTGAAGCGGCCAAAGCTGAAGAAGCGCTGGGTCTTGACCGGGCTGGCTCCGACCAGGGCTTGGGTCAGATATTGCAGAAAGAAGGCCAGTCCAAAGGTGACCAAAATGGCGTACTCGCCGGGCCGTTCGATCTTGCCTTCGCCCATGGGACGCAGGAAGATCATCTCGAAAATCACGCCGATGCCAAAGGTGAGGATGGCCGCGCCCAACAGCCAGACCACGGGGCTCAGTCCGGCGAAGAGGGTCGAGGTACTCATGAAATAGACCACCATGCCCCCGACCATATAAAACTCGCCGTGGGCAAAGCTGACCACCCCCAGGATCGAGAAGATCAGGGTCAGGCCCAGGGCCATCAGGCTGTAGATCAGACCGATGATGATGCCGTTGGACAACTGGGAGGCCACAAAATCGCCGTTGGACACACACAGATTTTCCGGGAAGGACCGAGCAAATGTTGAGACGAGCAGGGCGAGGATGATCAGCCCCGCGCCGCCCACCCAGCGCCCGGTGATGGTGGGCGTGTAGATCCACAAGGGGATCAGGCCGAGCGGCCCGGTGGCCGCGCCAATGGCTACACCCCCCAGGCCAGCCTGGGAAATATCCAGATCCTTGCGCAGGTAGACGCGGGGCGTCACCACACCGCCGACAACTCCCCACCCCAGGATCCAGAGGATCACATAGAGGAAAATTGAACTGCTTCCCATTGGCTTGCCTTTGCGTGGGCTTTGCTAAATTTGCATCAACTTTTGAGCGTATCTGTCAAAGAGGGGAAAAACCCGAATGGGGGCAGAGCAGGCTCCGCCCCCATTCGACATCCTATCTATCGATTCTGCGTCTATTTCCCAGCCAAGATCACGTCGCCGGTCTGGTAGACGGGCGGGAAGATGACCGGGGCCACGGAGGAATCCTGGCCCTCTTCCTGATACTGTCGGAACATGATGGCGGGGTCTGGGAACTGGTGCCACCACTTGGGATCCTTGCCGGCGGCCTCGGGCGGGTTCTTGCTGTTGACCGGGAAGGTGATGGTGCCCAAGGTGCCCACGTAGGTGATGTCCTCCAGGGCGTCGATGATGGCCAGGGGATCTGTGCTGCCAGCCTCGGTGATGGCCTGGGCGATGATCATGATGGAGTCGTAGGCTTCCAGGGCATAGGACTCGGCGGTCGCCTTGCCTGTGCGGGCCTGATACTTGGCGACGAAAGCCTTGGCCACGTCGTTGTACAGGCTGCTGGGCAGACCGACCAGGGGCATGATGCACAGGTTGCCATCGGGCACATTGGTCCAGAAGGCGTTGCTTTCCAGGGAGTCCTGGTTGCACAGCATGGGCAGATCCTGGGGGCCGATGCCGGCGTCCGCGGCCTGCTGCTGGAAGTTGTAGCCCGCCTCACCCGTGAGCAGATCCATGACCAGGTCAGGACTTTCGGCCTTCATGCGCTCGATGATGCCGGCGAAGTCCTGGGTGCCGATGTCCACGCCAAAGGTGACGGCTTCCACACCCTGCTCGGCCAGCAGATCCGTGGTGGTCTGGGCGGCCGGGATGCCGTAATCTGTGTTCTCGGTGATGATGACGACCTTGGCAAAACCGGCGTTGGCCTCTTCGTTCAGGAAGCGCACCAAGTTGGAATTCGAGGCGCTGTACTCGGAGTTGAGGGGGGCGATACGGAAGATTTCCGGGTACATGCTGCTGGTGATGGTGTCGTTCCAGGTTTCGGCAAAGACCACAGGGATGCCGTTGGCGTGGGCCACTTCCTTGGCCGCCACACCCACGGAGCTATGGTAGCCACCCCCCACGGCCACAACACCGTCCTGGCTGATCAACTTCTCCATGGCCGCGGTGCCCCGTTCGGGCAGCCCTTCGCTGTCCTCGATGACCAGCACAACCGGGCGGCCCAGCAGACCCCCGGCGGCGTTGATCTCGTCTTCGGCGATGCGCATGGCGTCCACCATGGCCTCACCGCCCACCACTGTGCCCGGCGCGGACAGGGGGGCCAGGGCGCCGATCTTGATCGCATCATCGGCGGCAGCCGCGGGAGCCTCCGCGG
>CAZKEX010000101.1:0-13364 GCA_964551895.1 uncultured Caldilineaceae bacterium
ACTGGAGGACGGCCAGGGCCACGGGCAGGGTCATGGTGCTGGCTTTGCGGGCCACAAAGAGGGGCCACAGATAGCTGTTCCACAGCCCCATAAAGCTGAAGATGGCCAGGGTCGCCAGGGCCGGCCGGGAGAGGGGCAGGACGATGCGCCAGAAGATGGTGAAGTAGTTGGCCCCGTCCACAAAGGCGGCTTCCTCGAAATCCTTGGGCAGGGTCAAAAAGGATTGGCGCAACAGAAAGGTGCCAAAGGCGCTGACCAGTCCGGGCACGATCAGGGCCGCATAGGTGTTGACCCAGCCCAGGCTGCGGACCAAGGCGAACTGGGGCAGCACCAGCACCACGGACGGAATCATCATGGTGGCCAGATAGAGCAGAAAGACCGTGTCCCGTCCCCGCCAGGTGATGCGGGAGAAGGCGAAGGCCGCCATGGCCGCCAAAAGAATCTGCCCCGCACTGCCCACAATGGCCACAAAGAGGCTGTTGAAGAAGATGCGCCCCAGGTCGATGCGCTGGGCCAAGATCACATAGCTCTCAACCGTGGCCGGTTTGGGGATGAATTGGGGCGTGACGGTCAGGATGTATTCCTGGGATTTGAGCGACGTGCTGACCATCCACAGAAAGGGCAGGATCATGACGACGATCAGGAATAGCATCACGGCCAGGGTCCAGAAGCGGCGGCCCCAGCCCATGCGCTGGCTAGTTGCCTTCATAGTAGACCCACCGTTTCTGCATACGCAGTTGGATAAAGGTGATGACAAAGATCAGCGTAAAGAGTACCCAGGACATAGCCGAGGCGTAGCCCATGCGCCCATAGCTAAAGGCATTCTTGACCACCTCGGTGACGATCACCTCCAACTGGCGGTCCGCGGCGCTGTTGGTCATGGGCATCAGCCACACCTGCTCGAACATCTGGAAATAGTTGATCAGCATGGTGATCAGCACAAAGAACATGGTCGGCGTCAACAGGGGGATGGTGATGCTGCGCAACGAACGCCACCGCCCGGCCCCATCTATGCGCGCCGCCTCGTAGTAGGTCTCCGAGATGCCCTGTAGACCGCCCAGGAAGAGCAGGCCGATATAGCCCACATCCTTCCACACGCTGGTGATGACGATGGCGAACATGGCCGTGGTCGGCTCAAAGAGCCAGGCCGGCCCGGCAATGCCCAGCAGCCCCAGGCCATAGTTGATCAGCCCGTAGGCCGGGTTGAAGAGCCATTTCCAGATGATGGAGACCACCACCCACGAGGCCACCACGGGCATAAAGCTGACCGTGCGCACCACCAACATGCCCCGCAGCTTCTGGTTGAGAAAGAGGGCCAAAGCCAGCCCCAGGACAAAGACTGTGGGCAGAGAGAGGCCGATCATGGTCACGGTGTAGCCAAAAGCGCTCCAGAAATTATTGTCCGTCCACAGTTCCTGAAAGTTGGCCAGGCCAATATACCGGGGCGGCGTGAGCAGATTCCAGTCGTTGAAGGCGTACCACAAGGACGAAATGATGGGATAGATCACAAAGACCATCAGGCCAAGCGCACTGGGGGCCAGAAAGAACAGCACCCATTTCCATTTGTGCCAACCCCGTTGTCCAGGCATGGATCTCGCACCTTTTATCAAAAAATGAAAAAACTTGTCTAAAAAAAACCGCTGGCTATTTCTACGCTTGATCGGCAACCGCCCGCTTGACCGCATGGGCGTCCAAGCTGGGGGAGGCGAAGACCTTGCTCATCACCAAGCTGGCAGCGCCCTGGGCCCAGGCCTGGTCGTCGGTCTGGCGCACGATCACCTCGACATCGTCGACCAGGCCGTTGAAGCTGTACTGGCGCAGGGCCGCAAACATGGGATCCAGCCGGTAGTCTCCCGCCGAAACCCCTTCACCGCTGACGATCAACAGGTCCGGGCAGAGGATGTTGATGACGTTGGCCAGGCCGATCCCCAGCCATTCGCCGCTCTGATGCAAGACGGACTGGGCATGGGCATCGCCAGCCTGGGCCAGAGCCACCACCTCATCCAGGGTGACGGCGGATTGATGAACGGTCTCCCCCGTCTCGGTCAGCAGACGGCTGATGGCCGGATCCGCGGCCAGATCTTCCAGGCTGCGCACGGCCCTGTCCCCGGCATCGGAGCGTTGCATGATAATGTGGCCCAGTTCGCCCGCGCCCCCCTTGCCGCCCCCGTAGAGTTGGCCGTTGATCACCATCCCCATGCCGATGCCCCGGCCCACGGTCACCACGACAAAATTATCGTGATGACGCCCGGCGCCGAAGAGTTGTTCGGCCAAGGTCAGGGTGTTGACGTCGTTCTCCACATAGACCGGGCGTTGGATGCGCTGGCCGACCAGGGCCGCCAGGGGCACATCACGCCAGCCAAAGAAGGGGGAATAGTGGACGATGCCCGACTGGGCGTAGATCACACCGGCCAGACCGATGCCCACGCCAAAAAACTTCTCCGGCGTGATGCCGGAGCGGGCCATGCTGGCCTCGATCACCGTGGCCAGGATGTCCGAGAGGTGGTCCGGGTTGTCGTCAAAGGTGAAATGGTGCTCCCGATAGTCGAGCAGGGTGGTTTCGAAATCGGTAACAGCGCTGACCACCCGGTCCTCCATCAGCTTCAGCCCCACCGCATAGCCCGCCTTGGGGTTCAAGCGCAAGGGGGTGCGGCGGCGTCCGCCCGTGTAGTCACCCTCGCCCATCTCCAACACCCAATGGTTGCGGATCAACTCGTTCACAATGCCGGAGACCGCCCCCACACTCAGGCCGGAGATGGCGGTCAACTGGGTGCGGGAGATCTGGCCCTCGCGGCGGATGATGTTCAGGAGTAGATTTCGGTTCATCGCTGATACGCGTTTCGGCTGTGGGGTGGGAATTTGTTGGAGAAGGTCCTTTTTTCATCAAATGAAATAAGATGCGGATTCAATATAACACTTGTGCGGTGGGATGTCAAGGGGCAAAATGTTTTCATCAGGCTTTTCACAAGTCGACTGCGATCTATTATGGGCATCCCCCTGTTCCGTGTGGATCGGCGGTTGTGGCTGGTCACCGAGACGACCGCGGTCTTGTTGTTGGGGTCAATGGGGGTGGCGATAGGCAAGGGGGGTGGGGGAAGGGAGGGTGAAGCTGAACGGACTGTGATCTGCCCTGACTGATTATGTAGGGGTGGATTTGCATCTTGCATTCCCGTATCCCCCGGGATACAATACGCTTATGATTGAAGTCCGCCAAACCGAAATCTATGTTCAGCGCGGCCCACTGCCTGTCATACTCTTGGCGGGCGGCGATAAACGCACACAAAGCCGGGATATTCAGGATGCACTAGCACTGGCAGAACGGGTATGAGGTGACAACAATGACACGACAAACGATCGAGACTCGACCTTGGGATGCCGTTGAGTATCTTAAAACAGAAGAAGATATGGTAGCCTATCTCGAAGCCGCCTTGGAAGATGGCGACGCCAGTTTGATCGTGGCTGCCTTGGGCGACATAGCCCGGGCCAAAGGCATGACCCAGATCGCCCAGGATGCAGGCTTGGGGAGAGAAAGCCTATACAAATCCCTTTCCTCAACAGGCAACCCCGGATTTTCAACCATTCTTAAAGTCGTCCATGCGCTTGGATTGCAGTTCCGGGTTCAGACGGCCCAGGCCTAAACACTACCACTTCTTTTCCGAACCTTGATACGAGAAACTCACCCATGCCCTACTCACCCTTCTACGAATACTTCCCCGACCTGGCCGGGAAAGAGACCCGCACGTTGACGACGATCGACCATCCCCTGCTGCCCCCGGATGACTATGCGTTGATCGAGTTGTATTGCGATGAACCCGGTTGTGACTGTCGCCGGGTGATGTTCAACATCTATTGCGATTCAACCCAAACCTTGGCGGCAGTGATCGCCTATGGCTGGGAAAGCAGAGAGTTCTACGTGCGCTGGTTTGGCGAGGACGTCCCCCACGTCATTCGGGAATTGCTTGGCCCCACACTCAATGTCGGTAGCCCCCAATCTCCTCTGGCCCCGGCCCTGCTGGCGACAATGAAGGTCATTTTAAGCGACACGCGCTATGTGGACCGGCTCAAACGCCACTACGCCCTCTTCAAGAGAGCCGTTGAAAGCAAGGCCATTGAACCGACCCGCAGAACGCAAGTGGGCAGGCCAGCCAAAAAACGCCTCAAACGACCCAAATCGACCAAGATCAAAAAAAGCCGCCGTCAGAAGAAGAAGAAATAGCAGGAGCCTTTGCCCACGATGCACCCAACATGCCACAAGACGCCATGAAAACCTCGCGCACCCCACCCCAACTCAGCGATTTGGGTCTGTTGCTTCTGCTGGCCGCGGTGCGTTTTGCCATTCACGCGCTGACCAATGGCCAGTACGGCTTTCACCGGGACGAGCTGGCCATCCTCGACGAGGCCCGCGCTTTGGCCTGGGGCTATGTGGCCTACCCGCCCCTCACCCCCGCCATCGGGCGCATGGCCACGGATCTGTTCGGTCTCTCATTGGTGGGCATCCGGGCCTTTTCGGCCCTGGCCCAGTGCGCGGGGATGGTCGTCACCGGGTTGATGGCCAAGGAGTTGGGCGGTCAGCGCCGAGCAATGGTGGTGGCGGCCATCGCCGCGGCCATTGCGCCCATGTCCCTGATCCAGGGGGCGCTCTTTCAGTATGTGTCGTTCGATTATCTGTGGTGGGTGGTCAGCGCCTATTTGGTGATCCGCCTGCTCAAGTCGGCAGATGCTCGCTGGTGGCTGGCCATCGGCGGGGCGCTGGGGCTGGGGATGATGACCAAAAGCACCATGGCCTTCTGGATTGCGGGGATTGCTGGCGGGGTTCTGCTCACCCCAACGCGCCGGGATCTGCGCAGCCCGTGGCTGTGGGCCGGGGTGGGGCTGTCCGTGCTGGTCTTTCTGCCCAACCTGATCTGGCAGTGGCAACACGATTTTATCGCACTTGATTTCCTCAGCGCCATCCACGCCCGAGATGTGGCGATTGGCCGGGGGGACGGCTTTCTGCTCCAACAATTTCTGGTCAGCGCCAATCCGGTCACGGCGCCCCTGTGGATAGCGGGTCTCTATTTCTACCTTTTCTCCGCCCAGGGCAAGCCCTACCGCATGGTGGGGTGGATGTACGCCATCCCCCTGGTGTTGCTCCTTGCCACCCAGTCCCGCTTCTACTATCTCTATCCCGCCTATCCCATGCTGCTGGCCGCCGGCGCGGTGTGGGGCGAGGGCTGGCTGGCGGTCCATTCGCCCTGGGCCAGTCTGGTTAGATGGGGGATGTCCTGGGGGACGCTGGCCGTGGGCGCGGCGATTGGGGTTGCGCTGACCTTGCCCGTGGCCCCCATTAACTCCGCTCTGTGGCAGGTGGTGGAGAATGTCCACGACAATTTTGTGGAACAGATCGGCTGGCCGGATCTGCTGGAGACCGTGGCCGATCTCTACGCCGGGTTGCCCGCCGAAGAGCGGGCCCAGACGGGGATTTTGGCGGGAAACTACGGGGAGGCCGGGGCCGTCAACCTCTTCGGGGCGGACTATGGCCTGCCGCCGGCCATCAGCGGCGTCAACGGGCTGTGGATGCGGGGCTACGGCGACCCGCCGCCCCAAACCCTGATCGTGCTGGGGTTCAGCCAAGAACGGGCCGAACGATTCTTCGCCGATTGTACCCTGGCCGGCCACATCACCAACCGATATGGCGTCGAGAACGAAGAGACCCGCTACGCCCCAGACATCTTCCTCTGCCGCAACCCACGGCAGCCGTGGCCTGAATTGTGGCAGAGACTGCGCTCCTTTGGGTAGGGGGGATTGGTTGATTGGTTGATTGGTTGATTGGTTGATTAGAAGTTGGGACATCCACGCAATCAACAAATCAACCAATCAACCAATCACCCCCCAAACTCCACCACAAACACGCTCCCCGTCCCCGCCTCGCTCTCGGCGCGGATGAAACCGCTGTTCTGTTCCACCAAGGTCTTCACAATCGACAGCCCCAGCCCGGCCCCGCTGCCCAGGCCTGGCTCGGTCTGTCTGCGCCGGGATCGGGCCTTGTCCACCTGATAGAAGCGGTCGAAGATGTGGGGCAGATCTCCGGCGGGGATGCCGGGACCGGTGTCCGTGACCCGGATCTGGCAGCCCTTGGGTAGACGACGGACCTCGACGGTGACGCCCCCCCCCGCCGGGGTGTATTTGATGGCGTTGTCCACCAGGTTGACCAGCACGGCCTCCAACTGGTCGGGCCACAATGCCAGCCGGGGCAGATCGTCGGGCAGATCCAAAGAGAGGGCCACCCCGGCCCGGCCAGCCTGAAGCTGCATGACCTCGCCCACGCCCAGCAGGATGGGGCGGATGTCCACCGGGTCAGGCGGCGGGGCGGCGGGGTCGTCGTCCAAGCGGGAGAGGTCGAGGAGGGCGTTGGCCAGACGGCCCAGGCGGTCGGATTCGCTGTCGATCTCGCCCAGATATTTGTCCAACAGGGCCGGGTTGTCCTTGCCCAGCTTGACCAGGGCCTCCGTGCGCAGTTTGATGTTGGTGAGGGGGGTGCGTAGTTCGTGGCTGGCGTTGGCCACAAAGCGGCGCTGCTGCTCGATCAGGCGACGCAGCTCCTCCACCATGTCGTTGAAGGCTGTGCCCAGCGCGCCCAATTCGTCCCCGCTGGTCACAGGCACACGCAGGGAGAGATCCCCGGCGGCGATAGCCTGGGCCGTGCGCTCCATGATCTGCACGGGCTGCACCAAGCGGCGGCTGAACCAGATGCCCAGCCCGGTCATCACCGCCAAGACCAGCACGCCGACCCCGGCCATGCTCATCAACAGGTTGCGCCCGCTGGCGGTGATCTCGGTCATGGGAACATTTAGCTGCACCATCCCCAACACCTTGTCCGCCTGCTGAATAGGGGCGGCGGCGTAGAGGGCCAGATGGCCGGCCTGGGCATTCATGCGCACATCGTGCTGCTCCATGCCATCCAAGGCGGCCTGCACTTCAATCTGGTCAAATTGGTTGTCCATCTCGGCGTTGGAGAAATGGCTATCCGCCACAACCTCCCCCCGAGGATCCAGGATCGTAACCTGGGAACCGGTGTCCTTGGCAAAGCTGACTGCAACTTCTCTCAACCGAGTGGATTCTGGCGGGTGGTTGACCGTGACATCCTCCTTATGGGCTGAGTCATCATCAGATTTCTTATCTTTATCTTTATCTTCCTCTTTATCCTTATCCTTATCTTTGTCTTTGTCTTTATCATCAGATTTTTCCGAGTCACGGGAAAAATCCTCAAATTCCGCGGCATAGCCGCTGAGGGGGTCTTCCAAAGCGTTGGCGGCCAGAAAGGCCTCGACTTCCAGACTGTGCTCGGCGGCTTCCAGATTGCGGGTATAGATCATCCGCCCCACGATGACGCTGAAAATCACAAAGACAAGCAGAAAGATCGCGCTATAGGTCAGCACGATCCGGGTCTGCAATGAGCGTTGCCAGGGCCATCGCCTGGCGGGAAGCGTCGATCTAGCCACGGGTCATGTCTCCACTTCCTCGGGGGAGACCAGGCGATAGCCCACCCCCCGCACGGTCAGGATCAGCACGGCGTTGGCCGGGTCCGCCTCTAGCTTGGTGCGCAGCCAGCGGATGTGTACATCCAAGGTGCGGGGGTCGCCGATCCAGTCCACGCCCCACACCTGGTCCAGCAGATCCCCCCGCTTGACCACGCCGCCGTCTGCATCCAACAGGGCCATGAGGAGATCATACTCTTTCTGGGAAAGAGCGACTTCCTCATCTTGTCGAAAAATCTGGCGGCGGCGGCGGTCAATGGTGAGGTCGCCCAGGCGGACGCGGCCATCGTCCTCTGGGGCCGGGGACGCCATGTTCACCCGGCGCAGGTTGGACCGCACCCGGGCCAGCAGTTCCCGGAAGCTGAAGGGCTTGACCACGTAGTCGTCGGCCCCCAGTTCCAGCCCCAGCACCCGGTCCAACTCCGCGCCCCGAGCCGTCAGCATGATGATGGGCACGTTGCTCTCCCCCCGCAGGATGCGGCAGACCTCCCAGCCCTGCATCTTGGGCATCATCACGTCCAACAGTACCAGGTCCGGGGCGGCGCCCCGGGCCAAGGCCAGGGCCGCCTCCCCATCAAAGGCGGTGAGGACGGTGAAACCTTCGTATTCCAGTTGATATTTGAGGGCGTCCACGATCATTTCATCGTCGTCGGCCAGGAGAAGGGTTTGGGGCATGGGTGGGTGGGTGGGTGGGTGGTTTGTTGGTTTGTTTGTTGGTTGGTTTGGCAGCAGTTGGGGGGGGGGGCGGGAGTAAATGGTTAATGGTTGATGGTTAATGGTTAATGATCGGTGGCTCGACCACGCTCACTTAAAAATTAACCATCAACCATTAACCATCAATCATTGCCCTTCTTCCCGCTATTGTACGCCAACTACTGCATTCTGACCACGTTGGGTACGCTCTGCCTTGCCGGCGGTGAGGATGCGGTAGTAGGTGAGGAAGAGGACCGAGCCGCCGGTGAAGAGATAGAGGGCCTGCACCCAAAGTTGGCCGGCGTCCGTGCCCAGGAAAAAGGCATGGGCCAGGGCGATCCAAAAGGCGACAAAGCCGGTGTAGTGGAGGGCCCGCCACACCCCCTGGCTGATCCATTTGCGCACGTAAAAGCTGCCGATCAGCAACGCCGAAAGCCACAGGCCGATCTGCCCGGCGGCCACCAACAGGGGTTCGTAGGTCCCGGCAAAAGGCAGCAACACCGCGGAGAGGGGGAAGCTCAGGTATTGGTCCCCCATGAGGACCAGCCCATGAAAGAGGGTGAACCCCAGCCCCACAGCGCTCAAAAAATGGTGGGCGTCCAACAAAACCGGGGCCTTCAACCTGCCACGCCCGACTTTTGTACTGAGCAGCAGCCCCCAGACCACGGATCCCCACAAAAGCAGATAGGCCACAAAGCCCGCCGAGCGGCTCAGATACCAAAACGAGGTGGTCTCCCCGGCCAAGCCGAAAACCCCGGCCCCAATGGCCATCCCCGCCCCGGCCAGGGCCAGCCCCACCAAGCCGCCGTAGATAGCCCCGCGGATGGTCTCGCCCGGGTCGGCGGGTTGGTTGATTGGTTGACTGGTTGATTGGTTCGACATGATTGCATTTCCTTCACAAAACACAGAATATTCGATACTCGATACTCGATACACGATACTCGATACCTACATCGGCAACACGCCGACCCGCTCTTCCCAGCCGTCCCGCTCCACCAACAGCCCGCTGAAGCCCTGGTCTGCCAGATGGTGTTTGCCCGCCTTGCTGCCCAGGATCAACGCCACCTTGGCCGCCACCTCTGCCTGCACCGTGGTGGGGGCCAGCACGGTGACCGTGTGCAGGTCGCTGTCGCTGGGCCGCCCAGTGCGGGGGTCGATCAGGTGGTGCTGGCATTCTCCGCCCCGCTGCCAGTGACGCCCGCCGATGCTGCTGGTCGCCACCGCACCCCGATCCAGCCCCAAAATCGGGCCGGGCCGGGTCGGGTTAAACGCATCTTCGATGGCCACGGGCCACGGCGTCCCCCCCGGCGCGCCGCTGGCCCGCATATCTCCCCCGGCATCCACCAGGGCCGCGCCCCGGCCGGCCAGCAGACCAATCGCCTGGTCCACGGCCCAGCCCTTGGCGATGCCCCCCAGGTCCAGCCCCATGCCTTTGGGCAGGGAAATGGTGTGGTTGGTTGGGTCCATCACCACCCGCCGCCAATCGGCAGCCGTCGGGTTACCAGAGGAGGGGCCAGGGGCGCTTCCCGCCGCCAGCAGATCAAAGCTGCGGTCATAGCCCGCGTGGATCAACGCCATCAGCGCCGTGGGGTCGTACACGCCGCCACTGCTACGGGCCGCGGCCAGGGCCAGGGAGATCACCGTCCCCAACGCCTCCGAGACCGGCTGGGGACCCTTCCCCGCCCCTCGATTCAACCGGCTCAACCCAGAGTCGGGCCGGAAGCGGCTCATCTCCGCCTCCACAGCGACGAAGAGATCTTCCACCTGGCCCAAAATGCTCCCCGCCTCCGGGTCCACATTCCACAGCCAAACCGCAACATCGGTATTCATGGCTCGAAAACGATGCTCGTGCAACATACCAATCTCCCAATCTCTCAACCTCTCAATCTCCCAATCTCTCAATCGCGTGTCGAGATTGGGAGACTGGGAGATTGAGAGATTGGGCGTGTACCCTAAGACCTGCGGGTAACAGTGATCGGCGCATGGAAGACCGGCGCAACCGGCATGGCGGGCATGACGATGGCCGGGACCTGGGCCGGTGCGCTGTCAAAGGAAGCCGGGCTGGCCGGGTTGACGATCTGCTGTCCGCCGTCAGTGATGACCGGCACCCGCACGATGACGGTGCGAGGCTGGTCGGCGCTGTTGGCCTGGGCCAACAGGCGGGCCGTCTCCAATGCCTGCACCACCTGCACCACGGCCGCGGCTTGGTTGGTGGGGGCCACATCGGCCCCGGCGTTGGCCTGCTCGATCTGGGTCAACAGGGTGGAGCCCAAAAGGGTCGCGCCCACACCCGCGGACAGAATGATACTCTTCCATCCCAAACTGGCGTCTCGCTTCTTGGCCCGAACAGGCCGGTTTCCAGCGGCCCCGGTCTGCGTGGACCGGGGCCGAGACGTCGCCTTGTGCGCGGGTGGAGCAGTGGGCAAGGTGGGGTTAGTCATCGTCGTGCTCCCTTTCATGCTCGTCATGGTCATGGTCACCATCATGGTCATCGTCATCGTCATGGTCATCGTCATGGTCATCGTCGTAGTCGCCCTGATAGCTGATATTGGTATTGCCAGAGACCGATGGGGCAGCCTGCAACGTGTCGATCTGGGTATAGGCATCCTGCAAGGCGGCGTAGGCCTGCTCCAACTGGGCCTGATAGGCGGCGACCACTTGATCCGTGGTCGGGGCGGACTGGATCGGGGCAGAAGCCGGAGCGATTCGCTGTTGTCCATCAGAAGCGGCGGCCTGCTGTTGGCCGGGCATATAGACCGGCTCCACCGTCACCACGATGGGCGGCTGTGTGCCCGTGGAAGCCGAGACCGTCTGCGGAGCGAGGGCCGAGCGCAGGGCCGATTTCAGACTCTCCTTCAACGCCGGGTCCATGTCCGGGTCCAGGGCGGCGTCCAGCGCGGCTTCCAGGGCCGGGTCAAGGGCCAGATCCGGAGCGGTGGTCGGGTCTGCCGCCTGGGTATCCAGGCTGTCGAGGGGATCGGTGGTCAGATCCCCGGCCTGGACCTGTTCGATCTTCAACGGGTTGGCCAGGGCCATGCTCCATCCCTGCCTGCTGAGGTTGACGCCGACAAGACCGATCAAGATCAAGCCGGTGAGGGCGGCAGAAATGCCTATCGCTTTCTTGCTGGGTTGCTGTTTCATGGTGGTGTTCCTTTTGGGTGGGTGGGGGTGGGTGGGTGGGTGGTTTGTTGGTTGGTTGGTTGGTTTGTTGGTTGGGTGGTTGGGTGGTTTGTTGCTGGTTGAGCGTCTCGGCATGGATTTGTTTCTGGGTTCAGTATGACAGAACTTTGGCCGGTCCGGGTGAAATCGGTGTGGTGGGTATGTTAAGGCCAGGTAAAGAAAAGCGGGGACCGACGTTGATGTCGGTCCCCGCTTTTGTGTTGTACGGTGTGATTGTCCTTTACCGCCCGTTCCCCGGCAAGAAGAGGCGCTTACCGAAGGTTCAGGATTCGTCTGGCGTTGCCCGCATAGATCTTGGCCAAGACGTCATCCGGCAGGTGTAGGCCGTGGATGTGCCAACGGCCCTGGGGCGGCGGGTCGGCAAGGCTGTAGTTGAAATGCTCGTCGTCTGTTTCCAGAAAGCGATAGTAGAGGCGATACGCGTCCAGGGATGGCCCGGCGTCCGTGCCAAAGAGGATGCGGTCGGCGTATTTGATGAAAAAGCGCCGAGCCGTGTAGGGCTGACGGCCCAACTCCCCCAGCCGGGCGCTGATGTCGATGTGAAAGTTGGGGCATTCATCCAGCAGTTGGCCTACCCAGCCCAGGTTTTCGGCGTAGCAGCCCACATGCGCCCCAACAAAGGTGGCCGCCGGGTGACGCCGGATCAGATTGGCGAACTGGGCCATGATGGTGAGAAAAGCGGGGAAGGGCGGGCTGGGAAAATGCCAGTCCGGGTGGGCGGCCAACTCTTCGATGCGCTCGTTCTGAGGGGTGATGGGGTCAAAAAAGGCGACAGGGTCGGCCACATGGGCGAGAATGGGCCAGTTGAGGGAGGCCGCGGTTTCCCAGATGGGGATCAACCGTTCATCATCCACCGCCACCAAGGCCCCCTGTTCATCCCGCACATGCAGGCCCAGGGGCTTCCAGATCTTCAGCCCCTCTGCCCCCCAACTGGCCTGCTGGCGCAGACGACCGGCCGCCCATTCGCCAAAACGGTGGCCCTTTTCCGCCCACTGGGACCAATCCACGCCCCCAAAGACCACAAACCGGTCGGGTTCGGGCTGCTTGAAATAGTCCAAATGCCGTTGCAAGATCGCCTCGCCCCAGCCGCCGTCGAGATCGACATAGGTGTCCACATGGGCCTCATCCAGCCGGGCGATGAGTTGGGACAGGGGCCGCTTGTCCCAGCCGCCGCCAAATGGCTCGGCCAGGTGATTGTGGGCATCGATCACCCGAAAGCGGGGGTGGGTGATGGATGTCGCCTTTGTGACCAGTTTGGGTTGGGGTCGAAACGCTTCGAGCTTCAAGATAGAGAACGGGCGGCTTTGTCGCTGACGCCCAGGAGGTTGTAATGGCAAACGTCGCCGCTGGCAGTAGTTTGTTGTTCTGCCGTGTAGGTTGCAGTCTCGTCATCTTTTTCGTAGATAAAAAGGATGGTTTCTGTTGGCTGACTCGTGAATCCCCAATACTCAGCCCCCTGGTAGACAGTAACCATCACTTCACCGTTCAAACCGGGGAATGTGTCGGTTTCATGAAAACCCAAAGTGTGGGCTGTCGTCACCAGTTGGTTGGCTTTGTCGAGGGTACTTTGTGCAAAGGCAACGCCCTCCCCAAAACTCCAGCCATGTCGAAACTGAGCAAAACTTTGAGTTTTGGCAAGAGTCGTCCGCATACCTGGTCTCCTCACACTTGTATCTTCACCGCCTGAGCTGACTCGGTTCGCATCAGCCTGTTTTGATTGCATTATACCTGCACATCGACGTTTCGACAACGGGTTGCTCGCTCTTTCCTGTGGGCTTCCCGCACCCCCCGGCGCTATCTGGGCGCGGTCTGGCTGGAATCGTCGTTGCGCCCCTGCTCTGGCGAGTGAGTCGCTATGTTCTGCCCGCTGCCCTGGCGATCTTTGGGGGCGCATGGGGTGGTCACACTTGATGGAAGACTAGGATGGGCCTGAATACGGCCCGGCAGAACACTCTAACGCCAACGCGGCCAGGG
>CAZKEX010000102.1:0-13291 GCA_964551895.1 uncultured Caldilineaceae bacterium
ATCGGGGATCGGGGATCGGGGATCGGGGATCGGGGATCGGGGATCGGGGATCGGGACGTGGCAATCACCCAATCGCCCAATCGCCCAATCGCCCAATCGCCCAATCCCCAACCCCTACCCCTTCAAGGCGCTCAATAACGGCTGGCTTTGGCGTTCGTGCTGGGTTTCGGCGGCTTTGACAAAGGCCAGGAAGAGGGGATGGGGACGGTTGGGGCGGCTTTTGAACTCTGGGTGAAACTGGCTGCCCAACATGAAGGGGTGGTCCGCCAGTTCGGCGATCTCCACCAGCCGGCCGTCGCTGGATTGACCGCTCAACACCAGGCCATGCTCTTGCAGGATGCGGCGGAAGTGGTTGTTGAACTCGAAGCGGTGGCGGTGGCGTTCCTGGACCAGGTCGCCGTAGCCCCGCTCCGCGTAGGCGGCGTGGGCGACTGTGCCAGGGGTGAGCTGGCAGGGGTAAATGCCCAGGCGCATGGTGCCCCCCATATCCGCAATGTCCCGCTGGTCGATCATCAGATCGATGATGGGGTATTCGCTGTTGAGGTCGAACTCCGTGCTGTTGGGCTCGTCGCTCTGGTAGATGTGCCGGGCCAGCTCGATGCACAGCACCTGCATGCCCAGACACAGGCCCAGATAGGGGATGCGGTTCTCCCTGGCATAGCGGGCGGCGATGATCTTGCCCTCGATGCCCCGATAGCCGAAGCCGCCGGGGACCACAATGCCGTCCAGCCCTTCCAGCAGATCCAGATCCCGCCCCTTTTCCAACTCCTCCGAGCTGATCCAGACCACCTCCACCCCCCAGCCGGCGGCTTGGGTGGCGTGGATCAGGGACTCCTTCACGCTCATGTAGGCGTCTTCCAGCTCGATATATTTGCCCACCAGCCCGATGCGCAGGGCCGGTTTGTGGCGCAGCAGATCCGCCACAAAATGGCGCCAATCGGCCAGCCCCACCTCCGGGTCCTCGGTCACGTTCAGGCCGAAGTGGTCCACCAGCCAGTCGGCCAGACCGGCCTCTTCCAGGCTCAAGGGCACCTCGTAGATGCTCTCTGCCGTCACCAGGGGGATGACCGCCTGGTTTTCCACATCGCAGAAGAGGGCGATCTTCTCGGTCACCTCCTTGCCCACGGGGAAGTCGCTGCGCAGGATGATCACGTCCGGCTGGATGCCGATGCCCCGCAGCTCCCGCACGCTGTGCTGGGTGGGCTTGGTCTTCAGCTCCTTGCTGGCGGCCAGATAGGGCAGCAGGGTGACATGCACATAGAGGGTGTTCTCCCGGCCCACATCCTTGCGCATCTGGCGGATGGCCTCCAGAAAGGGTAGCCCCTCGATGTCGCCCACGGTGCCGCCGATCTCCACCAAGATCAGGTCGGCGTCCGTGCTGCGGGCCATCTGGCCGATGCGCCGCTTGATCTCGTTGGTGACATGGGGGATGGTCTGGATGGTGCCGCCCAAATAGTCGCCCCGGCGCTCCTTGGCGATCACATGGTGATAGATCTGGCCGCTGGTGATGTTGCTCTGCTTGTTCAGGTTTTCGTCCACAAAGCGCTCGTAGTGGCCCAGATCCAAGTCGGTCTCCGCGCCGTCTTCGGTGACAAAGACCTCGCCGTGCTGATAGGGGGACATGGTGCCGGGATCCACGTTCAGATAGGGGTCCAGCTTCATGGCCGTCACCCCCACGCCCCTGGCCTTGAGGATGCGCCCGATGGCCGCTGCGGTCACCCCCTTGCCCAGGCCGGAGACCACGCCGCCGGTCACAAAAATATATTTGGTCATTGTTTCGCCTTTCTCTAAATGACTGCACTGCAAAGAGGTGTTTAACCGCCGAGATCGCTCAGGTTTTGTAGAGGTTCGCAGAGAAAAAACAAAAATTTTCCTCCGCGAACCTCTGCTATTTTCAGCGATCTCGGCGGTTAAGTGGCGTTTGCAGCGGTGTCTCTAAATACGACTCAAAAAAAGAGGCACGGAGACGGTTGTCTCCGTGCCTGAACCTACCATCCTGTTGGATGAAACCTGACTGATGATGTAGGCGATTGGATTGGGAAAATTCTTTGCATACCCTCGGCTGATGGCTGATCTACACTGGGGTCCTGGCCCGTCTTGCTGCGAATCACTGCGGGGGCAACTGAGCTATGGTAGCACAGGGGGTCCAGGGCTGTCAAAGCAAATCCGCGGGCGATAACAATCCTAAAAATAGGCCACAGATTGGACGGATGTGACGGATCAAAACGGATCAAAAACCAAAAACAAAAAAATCCGTAAAAATCCGTTTAATCCGTCCAATCCGTGGCCTATTTGTTTTCGGTCAATCCCAGCGCGGTGACGAAGGCGATGGCCCGGCTGCGGTCATGGCTGAGGCTGATGGCCCAGGTGGTCAGCCCTTGGGCCTGGGCCTGGGCCGCGGCGGACCCGTGGAGAACCAGCCGGGGCGCGCCGCTCTCCGGGTCGGAGAGGGTCTCGATGTCGGTCCAGGTGACCCCTTGGCGCCAGATGCCCGTGCCCAGGGCTTTGGCCACGGCTTCCTTGACGGCAAAGCGGGCGGCCAGGGATTCCCGGCGGCCTTGGCAGTAGGCCAACTCCGCCGGGGTGAAGACCCGGTCCAGGAAGCGATCTCCGTGGGCGGCCACGGCTTGGTTCACCCGTTCGATTTCGATCATGTCCACACCGGTGCGCAGGTTCATCACAGTTGACCGGCCAGGGCCTGCAAACCCTCGGCATAGCCGGCATCGTCCACAGGGTCATAGTCGGGGCGCAGGTAGCGGTTGACAAAGAACGCCAGCACGGCCGGCTTCTGGGTTTTCCACCCCTGGCCCAACGCCCACTCGGCTTCGGCCAGCAGACAGACAGCCTGGATCAGGGCCGCCAATCCATCCAGGATGCGGCGGCCGTGGGTCTGTTGGAAGCCGCCATCCGCCGCCAAGAGCCGTTCCACCTGGCCGGCCACGGTCTCGGTCCGGGCCAGGAGGAAATCTTGCTGTGCGGTCAAGGCCGGCTGATTGCTGCCATCCAGCAGGCCGCGCAGATAGGCGAACAGGGAGCGGTGCAAGGCATATTTTGTCATGTCTTTCACCACTTGCAGACAGAGTACATTGTGGCTGCCCTCCCAGCTTTCAAAGACCACGGCATCCCGGTAGAGACGAGGAATGACCGAGAAATCCTCAATGGCCCCGTTGCCGCCCAGGATCTCCTGGGCCCGGCGGATCCCCAAGCTGGCTTGAATTGAGGTCCAGTATTTGTTGAGATTGACCAGCAGCCGGAAGACCTGCTCTTCCTGGGGGGTGGCGTCCCCGGTGTCCATGCGTTCCAACAGGTGGGTCAGCCGCAGGGAGGAGGCCAGCATGGCCCACAGGTCGCTCTTCATTTCAACCAGGGCCTCTTGGACCATGGGGTAGTCGGCGATGGGGTGGCCAAAGGCGCTGCGGGCCTGGGCGAAGGTCCACGCCTCCACATAGGCCCGGCGCAACAGACCGGCGCTGCCCAGGGCGTTGGCCCAGCGGGAGGTGTTGAGTACCAGCCCGGCGGCGATGGCAAACCCCTCTGTCAGCTTGCCGATGGGATAGGCCACGGCCTCGGCAAAATCCATCTCGGCGGAGGCCATGGTGCGGGTGCCAAACTTGGTCTTGAGACGACGGATGCTGAAGTTGTTCAGACGACCGTCGGGCAGGCGGCGGGGGATCAGGAAACATCCCAGCCCCCGGGTGCCATCCACCGCGCCCTGGGGCCGGGCGGTGACCAGAAACTGGTCCGCATTGGCCACGGAGCAGAACCACTTCTCGCCGCTGATCAGCCACGCGCCGGGCTGGTCCGGGTGGGGACGGGCCACGCTGGCGTTGGCTCCCACGTCCGAGCCGCCCTGGACTTCGGTCAGAAATTGGGAGGCGGTCTGCTTGCGGTCATAGTCGGCGTCAAGGAGCGGGGGGAGATAGCGGGCCTGGAGATCCGGGCTGCCCTTCTGCTGCAAAGCCCGGATCATGCCCATAGTGCAGACCAAGGGACAGGCATGGCCCATCTCGCCGGCCTGGGAGAGCAGATAGAACAGGCCGGCCTGCTGTAGGGCATGGCCGGGCTCCTGTTGCAGGGCCAACAGCCCGGCGGCATAGGCCGGTCGCCCCGCGGTGTGATAGGTGGGGTGAAATTCGATCTCCTCTGTGGGCTGGCCGATGCCGTCCCAGCCCAGATAGCGGGGGTGGTTGTCGGGCCGGTCGTTGACCGTGGCGGCGACATCGATAACTGTCGCCACGGCTTCGCCAAAAGCAGCCAGATCCGGGGCGAAGCGGTCAAAATCAGGCCGATACATCTGCAAGATTTGGTGCAGGTTTACATCGGCGTGGAAGAAATTGTCGGGGATTGACGCCCGCCATTGGGCCAGATCCTGGCGGCCCTGTTGGATGGCGGTACCGGGCTGTGGGACGATTGTGTCTGATGTGTCTGAGATAGTTTGATCGACAGCATACATGGTTTGTCCTCCTTGTAATTTAATCAATCGTTCGTATTGGAACCGTACCCCCGGCCCACACCCCGATAGGTGAAGCCCATCTCCACCATGCGGGCGGGGTCGTAGATGTTGCGGCCATCCACGATCACCGGCTGGACCATGCTCTGCTTGATACGCACCAGATCCAGATTTTTGAACTCGTTCCATTCGGTCACCACAATCAAGGCATCCGCGCCCTCGGCCAGTTCGTAGGCATCCTCGGCCAAGCGCAGTTCCGGGTTGAGCTTGCCCGCCATCTCCATGGCCACCGGGTCATAGCCGGAGACCAGGGCCCGCTCGGTCTGGAGCATGTGGGCCAGCTCCATGGCCGGGGCCTCCCGCAGGTCGTCCGTGTCCGGCTTGAAGGCCAGACCCAGCAGCCCAACACGCTTGCCCGCCAAGTTGCCGCCCAGCAGCGCCCGCAGGGTGATCACCGCCCAGCGCCGGGCGTCCCGGTTGATCTCCATCACGGCATGGAGCAGGGAAGGGTGCGCGCCCTGGACCAAGGCCATGTGTTCCAATGCCTTGACATCCTTGGGGAAACAACTGCCGCCGTAGCCCAGCCCGGCGTTGAGGAAGTGGGGTCCGATGCGCTTGTCATAGCCCATGCCGGCGGCCACCTCCCGCACATCCGCGCCCAGCCGCTCGCAGATGGTGGCGATCTCGTTGATAAAGCTGATCCGGGTGGCCAGGAAGGCATTGCTGGCGTACTTGATCATCTCCGCCGTGCGCAGGTCGGTGACGATGATGGGGGCGCGCAGGGGCAGGTGCAGTTGGGCCACCAGATCTGCCGCGTTCTGGTCCATGCTGCCCAGGACCACTCGGTCCGGGTTCATGAAATCCCGGATGGCCGAGCCTTCCCGCAGAAATTCGGGGCAGCTGACCACGGCAAAGTCGATAGGGTTGGGCTGGTTGCGGTGGATGATGTCCGCCACCCAATCCCCGGTGCCCACGGGTACTGTGCTTTTGTTGACGATGGTGAGGGGATGGTCCATGGTCTGGGCCACGGTCTCGGCGGCCATCTTCACATAGCGCAGATCCGCCTCGCCGTCCACGCCGCTGGGGGTGCCCACGCAGATGAAGACGAAGTCGGCGTCGGCCAGGGCCTCGGCATAGCTGGTGGTGAAGCTCAGCCGACCGGCCTTGACATTGCGCTGGATCAGCTCGCCCAGCCCCGGCTCGTAGATGGGCACACCGCCCTGGCGCAGCTTCTCGATCTTGGCTTCGTCGATATCCAAACAGATGATCTTGTTGCCAAGATCCGCAAAACAGGTGCCGGTCACCAAGCCCACATAGCCTGTGCCGACCACAGCGATGTTCTTCATAGGAGATTCCTTTCGTGTAAGAAATCTCCCAATCTCCCAATCTCTTAATCGCTGAGATTGGGAGATTGGGAGATTAGGAGATTATTTGGCGTTTTCTGCGCTCTTTTCGGCGACGGAAAAGTCGCTCCAATGCATGCGTTCTTGGAAGAAGAAATAGTACGCGCCCAGGGCGGTGACGGGGACCCACAGGGCGACGTGGAGCAGCAATGTGTAGCTGGCGGCCATCTCCTTGGCCACCCCAAAGGCGGTCAGGGTGTTGATGCCTGGGGTGTCGAAGGTGCCCACATAGCCCGGGGCGGAGGGCAGGGTAGTGGCCAGGTTGACGATGCCGTTCATCAACATCAGCACAATAAAGCTGACCTCGAAGGGAAAGGCGTGCATCACAAACCAATACTTCACCGTCTCCATCAGCCAGATCACCACGCTGGTGAGAAAGATCATCAGCACATCCGACCCCCGGCTCAGGCTGGTCAGCCCGGCCATAAAGCGCTCGTAGAGGTCATCCGTGCGTGTGCGGATCTTTTGGGGCAGCAGCCGATCCGCCGTCCAGGTGTAGAAGCGGGCCATGCGCTGGGGCTGCACGGCCATCCAGATGAAGACGCCCGTGGCCGCAAAGAGCAGCACGGTCAACACGATCACGGCGTTGCGATACTCCACGGGGATGGGGGCGAAGGGCAGGGCCAGAAAGACAAAGAGCAACATGACCAGCCCGTCAAAGATGCGCTCGATCAACACCGTGGCCAGGCTGGAGGCAAAGGGCACCTCCTCTTTGCGTTTGAGGATGAAGGAGCGGATCACCTCCCCGGCCCGGAAGGGGTAGACATTGTTGCCAAAATAGCCGATGCAGACCACAGGGAAAAGCCGACGCAAGGGGATGGGTTTGAGATGGCGCAACATATAGTGCCAGCGCCAGGTTCTGGCCCACAGCCCCACAAAATAGACCCCCACACCGGGCAGCACCCACCAATAGTTGGCCGTGCGCAAAGTCGCCCCGGCCTCGGCCAGATCCAGCCCCGGCAAGACCAAATAGAGGAAAAAAGCGCTGATGGCAATCCCCAACAACAGGGGCAAGGAACGTCGCAGAGTCAATAGGTCACCATGAAAATTTTGAAGAAAATCTGAGACAAAAACAGGCGTAAAAACCGACAAACTACAAGCCATCAGGATAGCACAGGCCCAAGATCAGCCCAAGTTTGCCGCCCAAACGCGCAGACCGGGGGATCGAACCTTATCGATCCCCCGGTCTGGCTTTTCTCGATTGATGTAGGCGGTTGGCTAGCCGCGTACCGGAATCATGGCCGGCTCGACACTATCGCCCATGATCTCTTCCATGGCCATCACATGGGCGCAGATAGCCCGCAAGGCAAACTCCTCGCAGTCACAACTCCACGCGCCACGGTTGTAGCCCACAACATGTTTAGCGTTGTCACCGTGGATTTCAACTTCAAACCCGTGGACCTTGATGCGCTGATCTTTCTCTGCCGCGTATTGGCGCGCCTTGATGATTCTGCTTGCGACTGAATCCATTCCAGGTTCCTTTCTTAAAATAGTGAGCGAAACGCTCTTGGATAGAATAGATGGGTGAATGTGAACAGTGAATGAGAAGGGTGGTTCGAGTTACAGACGAAAACACCTGGGCAGCCCAAGGGCGCCCAGGTGTCGATTCAAGCCTATATTGGTTCGGACAATTGCCGAATTATCTTGATCGGATGCCCCTTCATCGGTCTGGTCCTTTGCTGCTGAACGACTGAGCTTGCTTGGCCTTTGTGGAGCGAAGATGAGATAGATCCGGGTAACTGAGGAGATATGGGCAGTATACTCCTATCCCAAATCCCTGTCAAACACATTTTCAACCTTTTTTGCCCACGAAGTTCCCACGCAATCCCTACGCTGATGTGGGAAGGCAAAAGGCAAAAGGCAAAAGGCGAACGTGGTTAAGTTTTGATCGACGCTGTGGGTGAATGCCGCTTTCCACGAAGTCCACGGATCTCGTCAGCCACGCTCACCTTTTGCCTTTTGCCTTTTGCACTTTGCCTTTTGCCTTTTGCCCTCACCGACTGGCGGTAAAGGAATAGGCCGGCCCATCGCCGCCGGGATCGTAGGCCAGGGGCAGGGAAAGGGGATAGCCCATTTGGGCTAGTTCCGCCTGGGCCGCCAGGATGTTGGCCCCGATCTCTCCGGCCAGGCCGCTGGTCTGGCTGCCGGGGTAGAGACCGGACTCGACCTGCAAGGCCAGCCAGGCCAATGTCTGGTGGCGCAGCGTCGCCCCGCCCACAGGATCGGTCTGGGCGTTGACCTGGGCGGCCAGGATGGCCTGTAGATCCGCGGTGCTGTTGCCCAGATCTTGCAGGAGCAGGGTGGGGTTGTCGCTCCATTCCGGCACCAAGCGCAGGCCATAGCCGCCCAGGGCCATACGTACCTTTTGGGCCTGCCAGCGCCGTCGCTCTTGGATCAGCCAATGCTGTTCGGCCAAGGATGGCCCCGCTGCCCGGCCCAGGCGGAAGATCTCCGCCCGCACCCGGTCCTCGTTGAGCAGCGCCCGGATCAGGCTCTCCCGCTCCGGCTCAATGTCCAGGCCATCGGTCAGGCGGATGCGCTCCACCAAGATCTGGGCGGCGTTGCGCCGGTCTGCCTCCACTTGGGCCAGCAGAACCAGGTTTTCCTGCTCGGTCTGGGCGGTGGCGCTGGCCGGCACATAGGGCTGGGAGAGGCTCAACCACAGGCCGGGCAGGACGACGCCAGGGTCGATCGGCCCCGCGGAACGCTGCAACTCGGCCATTTCCCGCACCCGCTCCTCCGCGCCCACGCTTTTATAGATGGGGGTCAGGCTGGCGAAGATCTGGTTGCGCTGCACAGGGAGCAGATCCGCGGCCTGGGCGGCCACCAGACGGGCCTGGTCGGCCGCGTCCAGGGCTGCCGCCGGTTGGCCCACGGCCCGCAGACCGTCTGCGCTTTCCACCAGGGTCTGGCTGCGTTCCAGGGGGGTGAGGAGCGGGGAGAGGACCGCGGTGGTGCGGGCCAGGCCATAGACCTGGGCGGCCCGATCGGGCAGGTTGTTCTCCCGCATGCGCCGGGCCAAGATCAGCAACAGCCCCGTGCGCTGAGAGTCGGTCAGATCCGTGGCAAAGACGATCTGGGCGTAGGCAGTCTCCACCTGGCCGGCGTCCATGGCCTGGCGGGCCAGGGCGACGGTGGGATCCCCGGCCAATTCCAACAGGGCATATTGGGGCGGGATGCCATCCGCCCGCAGCTCGGTCAGGGCATCCGGGGCCGTGGCTGGGGGCGTCGCATCGCCCAAGACAAAGATCACGGCCAGCGCGCCCACCCCCAGCACAAGACTGAGCAGAAAGCCGATCAATAAAGTCAGTTCAAGCCAGCGGCGGCGCACAGAACGGCCCTGGCGATCGAGATGAAGTGTCATGGGGAAAGTATACAATGGGGAATGCACAATGGACAATGCACAATGGGTATCGTGTCATCCAGATCGTCGAATCCCCCCCGCTTTTCCTGTTGAACACTCACTTTTGCCTTTGTGTTTTCGCCAAAAACCCCATTTTTGTGCTATGATTCTTGGCTGTGCCCTCGTATTGAGGCCATACGGATGTCCATAGACAGCGGGATCGAATGCCCCTTCCCCCCTCCTCCGCCCCCAGAGATCGACTCTGGGGTGACTTTTTGAGAAAAGGGAACCACGGCCCGCTGCGAATCGTTGACAGAGATCAGCGTTGCTGTGAAGGTAGCTTGTTACCCTGAAATTGTGACACAGAGAATTGTGCCACAAAAGAGCCATTTGTCCAGTAAGTTGTGACATCCCGTTTTGTTTTGTCAAGGAGTACAATATCCATGCAGAGTACACGAACCGGCACGTCTAGCCGTCCCATGCCACAGGCCACGCGAATGGTGGAAGGGCGTGCGGCGCGCCTGATCAGTTTTGTGGTGATCCCCCTGTTGGTGATCGCTGTTTTGCTGTTGCCCCCCATCAACCTGTGGGAGACCCTGCGCAGCTTTAGCTATACGGGCATCAGCGACCGGGGCGGCACGGTGCAGGACCCAGATGGCACCGCCATCACCTTCCCCGACGAGGCCGTGGACGCCAGCTTCCGGGTACAGCTTGCCAGCATCCCCCGCCTGGATTTTGTCGCCGCCAAGGAGGGCAGCAACGCCTATGAGGCCAGCCAGAACCTGTCGGCCAACAGCCTCAAGCCCCTCAGTCCCTTCTATCAATTGGACGTGCGGGGCGAAACGCCTGACGGCGCCATTCTCACCATCCCCATCCCCAACGACAGTCAGCCCTACGAGCGGTTGGCCCTCTATACATGGACCGGGGAAGGCTGGGAATATGTGCCCAGCTATGTGTTGACCGCGGACGATCGGGTGGAGGCCAAGCTGGGCTTTGTGCCGAGCAATTTCATGATCATGCAGTCCCTGCCCCGCAATCCCCTGGCCGCGGTCACGGCCAGTCTGCAGGGCCAGATCGCCCCGGAAGCTTCCGGCGCGGCGGCCACGGTGACCCTGCCCGGTCTCTATCTGCGGGGAGACGGCGCGTTTGACGACGAGTTGCAGTCCATCCCCGTGGGCAACTACGGCATCAACCCCATCCTGCGCAACTGGCGGGGCGAGACCGTGCGCACGGATCTGATCAACAACATGCTGCTGGACCCTGCCCAGCAGGACAATCAATATAACGCCATCGTCAACTATCTGGTTGGCAATTCCTATGGCGGCGTGGTCATCGACTATCGGGGCGTGGACGCCATCCCCAGCGCCCGCATGGACTTTGTCAACTTCATCACAACCCTGGCCGAGCGGCTGCACGCCCCGGATGTGAACAAAACCCTGGCCGTGCGGGTGGAAGCCCCCACCCAGGTTTCGGTGGAAAGCTGGAGTACGGGCGGCTACGATTGGCGGGCCCTGGGCCAGATCGTAGACACCCTGATCATCCCCGCGCCCACGGATCCCCGGGCCTATCAGACCAACGGCGAGATGGAAGCCCTGATGGATTTCGCCGTCAGCGAGGTGAGCCGAGAGAAGATCTTGGTGGAACTGCCCGGCCAATCTGTGGAACACATCGGCCAATATCTGCTGATCAAGGGCTATCAGGAATCCCTGCAACCCTTGTTGACCGACTTGAAGGCGAGCGGCAATGTGGCCCCCGGCGAGCAGGTGGACCTGACCGTGGACAATCCCCGGCTGCTCAACCGCCTGACCTATGACGAATCCTTGGGCGCCTACTTCTATAGCTACTTGGACGACCAGGGCTTTGAGCGCACAGTCTATATCGAGAGCGCGGCCAGCATTGCCCACAAGCTGAAAATGTTGGAACTGTACAATGTGGCCGGTGTGGACATCGCCGGCACCCAGAACGGCGACGTGGACGCTGGCATCTGGGAGGTGCTGCGCCAATATCAATCTGGCGGACTGACCACCAGCGCCGGGCCGGGCATGGCCGTGGCCTATACGGTCACCGGGCCGGATGGCGCGGTGGTGGCCCAGGACACCCGACCCCTGGACAACCCCAGCTTTGCCTTCATGGCCCCCACGGGTGAGGGCAACCTGAATGTGGAAGCCAAGATTGTGGAGGGCAACCGCGCAGTCGGCGCGCCCAAGTCCATCTCTTTGGCCATGGCCACGGCTACACCCGTCGCCAGCCCTACCCCCGATTTTGCCACCCTGACCAGCGGCCAGGCAGTGAATGTGCGGGAAGGCCCTAGCACAGCCTACTCGGTGATCGGCCAGGTGCGGCCCGGGGGCAGCTACCGCATTCTGGGCAAGAACGACGCCGGGGATTGGTGGCAGATCGATCTGGACGGCACCCCAGGCTGGACGATCGACAGCCTGACCAATGCCAACGGCAACCTGGGCAGTGTGGCCGTGGTCACCGACATCCCCGAACCGCCCCAGCAGGTGGCCGCCGCGGCGGCTCCGGCCCAAGCGTCTGCCCCGGCCTCTGCGCCTGCGGTCAGCGCCCCCCGGCCCTCCGGCGGCATCCCCTTCGGCTATGGGGTCCAGGCCCACATGGTCCACAACGATCAGGCTGGCTTGGTCATGCAAAAGACCGCGGGGATGGGCTTTAACTGGGTCAAGCAGCAGGTGGAGTGGAAGGTCTTTGAATCCAGCCAGGGCAACCCAGATTTCAACTCTTTGGAAGGGATTGTGGCGGCCGCCAACGGCGCCGGCATCAACCTGCTCTTCAGCGTGGTCAACGCGCCGGACTGGGCACGGGAAGCTGGCTTTGACAAGAGCGTGGGCGGTCCGCCCCGGGATCCCCAGACCTTTGCCAACTTCTTGGGGGCCTTGGCGGGCAAGTATTGCGGCTCGTCGGTGAAGGCGCTTGAGGTGTGGAACGAGCAGAATCTGCACTATGAATGGGGCAACATGCCCTTGAACCCGGCGGCCTATATGGACCTGCTGCGCCCGTCCTACGCCGCCATCAAGAATGCCTGCCCGTCCATGTGGGTGGTCAGCGGCGCGTTGACCCCGGCCGGCAACAACGGCAACTTTGCCATTGACGACTTCACCTATCTGGAAGGGATGTTCCAGAATGGGTTGGCCAACTACGCCGACGCCATCGGCGCCCATCCCAGCGGCTACAACGTGCCGGCCAGCGCCACATGGCAGGACGCCTGTGGGGTGATCCAGCGCACGGGCAACAGCTTCAACGGGGCCTGCGACTCGCCCCACCACTCGTGGAGCTTCCGCAGCACCATGGAGGGCTATCGCAACATCGCCAACGTCTATGGGGCGGGCAACAAACAGATCTGGCCCACAGAGTTTGGGTGGGCGGCCGGCGGGGCCTTTGATCCTCGCTATGCCTATGCCAACGACAATTCCTACGAAGAGCAGGCGGCCTGGACCGTGGAAGCCTATCAAATGATGCGCAACTGGGGCTGGGTGGCCCCGCCCATCCTCTGGAACCTCAACTTCCGGGTGGTGGCCAACGGCACCGAAAAGGCCCAATGGGGCATCGTCGACGCCGGCTGGGGCGCCCTCCCGGTCTACCACGCCCTGGCAAATATGCCCAAGTAGGGGGGTGGGGATTGGGGATTTGGGATTGGGGATTGGGGATTAGGTCGTTTTAAATGTTCCAATCCCCGATCCCCAGTCCCCGATCCCCAGTCCCCGATCCCCGATCCCCAATTCCAAATCCCAAATCCCAGGTAACTTGCCCATGACAAATCGATCTGCCCGACGCTCCCTGTTGCTGCGTATCTTTGCCATCAGCGCTGTGCTGACCATGACCATCGGCTTGGCGGTGAGCTGCGCCTTTGTCGCCCCGGAAGATATTCCCGCGCTGGTCTCGGATACGGCCACCCTGGTGGCCAGCGGCGAGACTGTCGCAGAGATTGCCGAGGCAGTCGCCCCGGTCGCACCGACGATTGCGCCAACGGTTGCCCCGACCCTGGCCCCGACCCTGGCTCCGACCCTGGCTCCGACTGTCGAACCGACCCCCGAACCGACCGTTGCGCCCACCAAGAAGCCAACCGCCGTCCCCGCC
>CAZKEX010000103.1:0-11373 GCA_964551895.1 uncultured Caldilineaceae bacterium
TCGATGTTGTGGGCCTTGTTGTGGGCCTCTTGGATGGCCCGACGGCGATTGGTCTCGTCGATGGCCCGCTGCATGGAGTTGGTGATGCGGTCCGCGTACATGATCGCCCGCCCCTCCACATGGCGCGCCGCCCGGCCGATGGTCTGGATCAGGGCGCTCTCGCTGCGCAGGAAGCCCTCTTTGTCCGCATCCAACACGGCCACCAGGGTGACCTCGGGCAGATCCAGCCCTTCCCGCAGCAGGTTGATGCCCACCACCACGTCAAAGACCCCCAGGCGCAGATCTCGCAGGATCTCCACCCGCTCCAGGGTGTGGATGTCGCTGTGCAGATATTGGACTTTGATGTTGACCTCGGCCAGATATTCGGCCAGATCCTCGGACATGCGCTTGGTCAGGGTGGTGATCAGCACCCGCTGGCCCCTGGCCACCCGAATCTTCACCTCTTTGAGCAGATCGTCGATCTGCCCCTTGGTGGGCCGCACCTCCACAATCGGGTCCAGCAGACCTGTGGGGCGGATCACCTGCTCCACCACCTGCTCGGCATGTTCCTTCTCATAGGGACCGGGGGTGGCGCTGACATAGACCACCCGGTTCATGTGACGCTCGAACTCCTCGAACATCAGCGGGCGGTTGTCCTTGGCGCTGGGCAGGCGGAAGCCATAGTCCACCAGCACCTGTTTGCGGGCCTTGTCCCCGTTGTACATGCCCCGCACCTGGGGCACGCTCATGTGGCTCTCGTCCATAAAGAGCAGCCAGTTCGCCGGGAAATAGTCGAGGAGGGTCCAGGGGGTGCTGCCCTCGGGCCGCCGGGCCAGATGACGCCCATAGTTCTCCACGCCGCTGCAATAGCCCACCTCCCGCAACATTTCCAGATCGTAGTTGGTGCGCTGGCGCAGGCGTTGGGCCTCCAACAGCTTGCCCTGGCTCTCAAAGAGGGCCACCTGCTCGATCATCTCTTTTTCGATGTCTTCAAAGGCCTCTTCCAGCTTATCCTCTGGGGTGACAAAGTGTTTGGCCGGGAAGATGTCCACCTGCTGATGGTCGGCGATCACCTCGCCGGTGAGGGTGTCGATCTCGCTGATGCGCTCGATCTCGTCGCCCCAAAAGCCGATGCGGTAGGCGAAATCGCTGGATGCCGGCTGCACTTCCAGGGTATCCCCCCGCACCCGGAACTTGCCCCGCTGGATCACCATGTCGTTGCGGTCGTAGTAGATGTCCACCAGATGGCGCAGGATCTGGTTGCGCCGCATCATCTCCCCCACCCGCAGGTTGAGGACGACCCGGCCATAGTCGGCAGGGCTGCCCAGGCCATAGATGCACGAAACCGAGGCCACGATCACCACGTCCTTGCGGGTGAAGAGGGCGGAGGTGGCGGCCAGACGCAGACGGTCGATCTCCTCGTTGATCTGGGCTTCCTTTTCGATGTAGGTGTCCGAGCGGGCGATGTAGGCTTCGGGCTGATAGTAGTCGTAGTAGCTGACGAAGTATTCCACCGCGTTGTGGGGCAGAAACTCCCGCATCTCGCTGTAGAGCTGGGCAGCCAGGGTCTTGTTGTGGGCCATGATCAGGGTGGGCTTCTGCACGGCCTCGATCACCTTGGCCATTGTATAGGTCTTGCCCGACCCGGTCACACCCAGCAAAACCTGATGGGTCATCTCCTGCTCGATCCCGCGCACCAACTCGGCGATAGCCTGGGGCTGATCTCCCGTGGGCTGAAAATCGCTGACAACCTGAAATGGCGGCATAGGGCGGCTCCGGGCGAATGGCGAATGGCGAATGGCGAATGGCGAATGGCGAATGGCGAATGGCGAATAATCATATCACAAACGCCAAGTCGAACAAAAGTTCTTTGTGGTACAGTATACCGTGTTGGGTCGATTTTGTCTATTTTCAGCCGAAAATTCGAGAGAGGGCGTCATGCTTTTGGACACGGGGTATGCAATCCCGGAATGGGCCGGTTCTTGTTGGGTTGAGTGATCAATCTTGGCCCTTTCCGGGATTGGCGGGCGGATCTCCATCATTCCGGGAAAGGGCCAATGCGATCCGCCTGACCCAAGATCGTCCTGGCCCTTTCCCGGAATGCCCAATTGCATCAAACACAGATCGCCATCGCCATTCGCCCCTCGCCCCTCGCCATTCCTCCCCCCGATTGACGTTCCCCACCCCTCACGCTATACTTTCTCCAGCCCGTCGCGCTTGTTTATCCTGATCCAAGAGACCAGCCGCCTGTGACTGTTCGACCGCCCCGCCCCAGTACGCCAAAGACCTCAGCTTTCAGCCGGATTCTCAACGCCCTCCTGCTGGTGAGTTTGCTGTGGGGTCTCTTCCTGCCGGCTGGCCTCTCGGCCCAGGAGACCACGCCGACCCCGGCCACCCTGCCCGCGGCCGAACCGACGGCCAGCCCCTTGGACACCCAGATCGAGACCTTGCTCCAAGAGATGAGCGTGGCCGACCGGGTGGGCCAGCTCTTCGTGGTCACCTTCCAGGGGCGCAAGACCGGCAGCACCAGCGAGATCGCCGAGCTGATCCGGGACTATCGCATCGGCGGCGTGGTGTTGAGCGCGGACAACGGCAACTTTAGCAACACCCCCGGCGCGGACACCCCCCGGCAGGTGGCGATCCTGGCCAATCAGCTCCAGGCCATGACCCAAAATGTCTTTCTGACTTCCGAAGAAGCTCTGAACCCCACCCCGGAGCGGCTGATCCCCCCAACCCCAAACCAGTTCAACGTGGATGCCACCGGCCTGGGCGTGCCCGTGCTGGTGGGCATCCAGCAGGCCGGGGACGATCTGCCCAACACGGATCTGCGCCAGGGGTTCACCCCTCTGCCCAACCAGATGGCCCTGGGCGCCACCTGGGACCCAAATCTGGCCCGGTCTGTGGGCCAGATCGTGGGGACGGAACTGCGGGCTGTGGGGGTCAACCTGCTGCTTGGCCCCAGCTTGGATGTGCTGGAACAGCCCCGGCGGGACAATGTGGGCGGCGAGGGCATCTACACCTTTGGCAGCGATGCCTATTGGGTGGGGGAGATGGGCCGGGCCTATATTGAGGGTGTCCACACGGGCAGCGACAGCCAGATCGCCACCATTGCCAACCATTTTCCTGGACAGGGGGGCAGCGACCGCCGCCCGGACGAAGAGGTCGCTACCATCCAAAAGAGCCTGCAAGAGCTGCGCCGCATGGAGCTGTCCCCCTTCGCTGGCGTGACCCAAGGCCCCTCGTCCGTCCTCAGCCCAGAGGGCAGCCCGACCAACACGGACGGGTTGATGTCCAGCCATATCCGTTACAGCGGTTTCCAGGGCAGCCGAGAGCGCACGCCCCCCATCAGCCTGGCCACGGAACTGGGCACCATTTTAGCCCTGGAGGAGTTCAGCGGCTGGCGCAAGGCCGGGGGCATCATGATGAGCGACGAACTGGGGCTGCCGGCCGTGCGCCTCTATTACGACCCCACCCTGCAAACCTTCCCCAAACGGCGCATTGCCCTGGACGCCTTCTTGGCCGGCAACGATCTGCTCTACCTCTCCCGCTTTGGCCTGACCGACACCTGGGAGGAGGAGCGTTCCAACATCAAGGAGACCATCAGCTTCTTCCGGGAGCGCTATACCACGGACCCGGATTTCGCCCTGCGGGTGGATGGGGCCGTGCGCCGTATTCTGCGCCTGAAATTGGGGCTAAAGCTGGGCCTCGATGCGGACGTCCCGAATCTGGCCGATGCCTTGGTCACAGAGGCCCAGCTTGCCACCCTGGGCGATGCCACCGCCGCCGACCGGCTGACCGTGGTGAGCCAGGTGGCCCGAGAATCCATCACCGTCCTCTATCCGGATCTCCAGGGGCCGTCGGACCCCCTGCCCCCGGCCCCCCAGCCCGACGAGCGCATGGTGATCTTCACCGCCAGCCGTCCCCAGCGGGAGTGCGGCACCTGCCCGGTGGAGCCAGCCATCCCGGCCACCGGGCTACAGGAGATCATGCTGCGGCTCTACGGCCCTGGGGCCACCAGCCAGGTTAACCCAGATCTGCTCCACAGCTTCACCTTTGAGGATCTGAACCAAGTTCTCAACGACAGCGCCGCGCCCCAGTTGGCCCAGACCCTGGAAGATGACCTGGCCGCGGCGGACTGGCTGATCTTCGCCATGTTGGATGTGGATCTGGAGCGCTATCCCAACAGCGACGCGGTGAAGCAGTTTCTGCGTCTGCGCAGCGACCGGCTGCGGGGCAAGCGGATTGTGGTGCTGGCCCTAAACGCCCCCTATTTTCTGGACGCCACGGAGATCAGCAAGCTGACGGCCTATTTTGGCGTCTACAGCCGCACCCAGCCCTTTTTGGAAAATGCCGTGCGCGCCCTCTTTCGGGCCTATCCCGTGGTGGGCGCGCCCCCGGTCAGCGTGCCCGGCACCCAATTCAACAGCTTGCTCGAACGGTTGGAACCCAACCCCAACCAGGTGATCAACCTGCAATTGGCCGGGGATCAGTTCCCCCAGCCCTCCGCAGAGACCCCCGCAGGGGCCCCCGCGGAGGCCGGCGCCCAGGTGGACCTGAGCGTGGGGGACAGCATCCGCATCCAGGCCGGGCCGGTGCTGGACCTCAACGGCCACCAGGTACCCGACGGCACGCCGGTCAACTTCCGCCTGATCTACGAGGGCGAGGAGTTGGCCTTGCCCACAGAACCCATCCCCACGGTGAACGGCGTGGCCGCCATCACCGCGCCCCTGGACCGCAGCGGCACCCTGCGTATCTCGGCCAGCAGCGGCCAGGCGGTCACCAGCATCAGCATCCTGGTCAGCATCCAGGGCGAGAACCCGGCCACCATCGCCACGGTGGTGCCCACCATCACCCCCCTGCCCCAGCCCACGGACACGCCTATGCCGCCCCCGGTCACCCAGACGGATGTGCCGGCGGAGCCAACGCCGGCCGGTCCCCGCACAGTGCAGCGGGTGAACCTGGCCACATTGGGCGTGGCCCTCACCACCATGCTGGTCATGATCAGCCTGATGCTGGTGGTCCTGCTGCGCATCATGCCCCGGCAGATGCTCATGTACCGCATGTTGTGGGCCACCATCGCCGGGCTGGTGGCCTATCTGCTCTACGGGTTGGGCTGGCTTCCGGGCATCGACCAACTGCAAGATGCCCTCAACCCCTGGGGCGTGGCCCCGGTGGTCTTCGTGGCCATGCTGATCACATTGGTTGGGATGCAAATCGTGCAAGAGTAATCCGCAAACTCCTGTTGCGTTACCCCTTTGGTCTGGAGTATACTGGAACCATCATGTATTTTGAGTTGATCGGGGAAATCAGCCACGTTGAGACCATTGCCGCAACCAATGCGATCCGAGACTTGGCCATTTTGCGACAAGCCTACGGAGGTAGGCGCTGGCGAAAACTCAAGGGGATCGGTTTGGTCAAATTGGCGAACAATCATGTCTGCCAAGCTGAAATCCATTGGTATGAATGTCACAGCATTGGCCGCAAACGCATGAAGATCAAGCGGTTGCTCGATTAACTGTTCCAACACCTACAAACGAACTATGAACCAACTTTCTCGGTTTGCCATTTGTACACAAAATATCAATGCAGATGACCTCGAACTACGCAAGGTCTATTTGATCATCCCTGACACCCGTGCGGAAAACGAGAATCTTCTGCGCATTGTGGATGAGTCCGGGGAGGATTATCTTTATCCGGCCAACTATTTTGTTGCCATTGATCTGCCCCAAGAGGATCAACAGGCGTTATTGATGGCTGCCTGATTGAGACACAACAAGAGCCAAACGAAAACGAGGGGACTGGCAAATGCCAGTCCCCTCGTTTTCGTTTGGATTACACCATCTGCTGCTACCCGCTAACTGCCACCGGCTCGTCGTCCTCTTCCCGGCGGAACTGGCTCATGTAGAGGTCGTAGTAGGCCCCCCGCTTGGCCAGAAGCTCGTCATGGGTGCCCCGCTCGACGATCAGACCGGCCTCCAGCACCAGCACCTGGTCCGCGTTGCGGATGGTGCTGAGGCGGTGGGCGATCACAAAGCTGGTGCGCCCGGTGAGGAGCAGGTTCAGGGCTTCCTGAATCTGCATCTCCGTGCGGGTGTCCACGCTGCTGGTGGCCTCGTCCAAGATCAGGATGCGGGGGTCGGTCAGGGCGGCCCGGGCGATGGAGAGGAGCTGGCGCTGGCCTTGGCTCAGGCCGCCGCCCCGCTCGCCCAGGATGGTCTGATAGCCCTCGGAGAGACCTTGAATGAAGGTGTCGGCCCGGGCCAGCTTGGCCGCTTCGATCACCTCGGCGTCCGTGGCCTCTGGGTTGCCATAGCGGATGTTGTTCATCACCGTGTCGCTGAAGAGAAAGGAGTCCTGCAACACAATGCCCACCTGTTTGCGCAGGCTGGCCAGGGTGACATCCCGCACGTCGATGCCGTCGATCTTGACCGTGCCGTCCAGGGCATCGTAGAAGCGGGGGATCAGGTTGATGATGGTGGTCTTGCCGGCGCCCGTGGGGCCGACGATGGCCACGGTCTGGCCGGGCAGGGCCTCCAGGCTGACGCCTTTTAGCACCAGCTCGTCGGCGTTGTAGGCCAGGGTTACATTTTCAAAGGTGACCCGCCCCTCGATCTTGGGCATGGTCAGGGGCTTGGGGGCCTCCATGATGTCCGGCACCTCGTCCATCAGGCCGAAGATGCGCTCGGCCCCGGCCACCGCGCTCTGGATATTGGTCCACAGCACGCTGACCTGCTGGATGGGCTGGTTGAAGCGCTGCACATAGCCCAGGAAGGTGACGATCAGCCCCAAGGAGACCACGGATCCGCCCAGGGTGTCCCCCCGCAGCAGCAGGACACCGCCCACGCCCACGGCGATGGCGATGGCCACATAGCCCAGGGCCTCCAAGGTGGGGGAGAGGGCGGCGGTGAAGGCCACAGCCCGGATGTTGGCATCCCGGTTGGCCGCGTTGCTGGTGCGGAAGCTCTCGATGTTGGCGTCTTCCCGGGCAAAGGCCTGCACCTCCCGCACGCCGGAGATGCTCTCCTGCAGGTTGGCGTTGACGTTGCCGATCTCCTGGCGGGCCGAGCGGAAGGCCTTGCGGGCCTGACTGCTGAACCAGAGGGTGGCCACAATCATAAAGGGCACCACGGCCATGCTGATCAGCGCATAGGTGACGTTGAGGGTCAGCATCTTGTACAGAATCCACACCAGCAGCAGCACCCCGCTGAGTACCTGGAGCAAGGCAAAGCTGATGGCCTGCTGCAAGGTATCCATGTCGTTGGTGATACGGCTCATCACATCACCGGCCTCGTTTTTGGAGAAGTAGCCCAGGGAGAGGGTGTGAATGTGGGCAAAGATCTCCTCCCGCAGGTTGCGCAGAACATGGTTGCCCGCCCAACTCATCAGATAGAACATGACGCCGTTGAGGACAGCCACGCTCACATACAGCCCCACGATCAACAGCACCAACCGGCCCAGCCCGCCGATCAGGTCGGCAGACGTGGGCGTCGCCCCCAGATCCGTCGCATACCAGCAGTTGGTCTGGGAGGCGCTTTCCGAGCTGCCCATCTGCTGGGCAAAGTCCTGCATACCGGGGATGGCCAGCGCGCCGCCGCTCTCTGTGTTCACCGCGGCCTGGGCAATGGCCGGGGAGATAAAGCAGTCCGTGGCCTGGCCGATCAGTTCCGGCGCGGCCACCTGGGCCCAGGTAGTCAACACGATCAAGCTTGCCACCAAAAGCAGGACAAGCGTATATTTTCCAAAATAACCGCCCAATCGGGAAAGGGTCGCCCCTACCTTGGTCGGTTTGCGGGTCTCCTGGTCCAGGATCCCTCTCGGTCCACCCATCATAGTTGTTCACTCCTTGTACGTGTTGCGCGAAAGGCAATGAGTAACGAGTAATGAGTAATTGTGTGGTACTGCCTATCAAAACGGCGGAAAGTTCTTTCAGGCGCCACAAAATTACTCATTACTCGTTACTCATTGCTAAACCAGAGCCGGTACCGTATCAACCACCGCGTCCGCCACATCCACCACCGCGTCCTCAACCAACTGGCTGCTGAAGATCTCGGCGTAGACGGCGTTGGTCGCCATCAATTCTGTGTGGGTGCCCACACCGGCCACCCGGCCCTTGTCCAACACGATAATCTGGTCGGCGTTGCGCACAGTGCTGATGCGCTGGGCGATCACAATGCTGGTGCGGCCCATCATCAGCCGGTCCAGGGCTTTTTGGATCTGGTATTCCGTGGCCAAATCCACGCTGCTGGTGGAGTCGTCCAGGATCAGGATGCGGGGATCCAGCAGTAGGGCCCGAGCGATGGCGATGCGCTGTTTCTGGCCGCCGGAGAGGGTGGACCCCCGCTCGCCCACGGGGGTGTCGTAGCCCTGGGGGAAGGTCATGATGAAGTCGTGGGCCGCCGCGGCTCGGGCCGCGGCCTCCACCTCTGCCGCCGAAGCCTCTGGGCGGCCAAAGGCGATGTTGTCCCGCACAGTGCCGGTGAAGAGGTTGGTCTCCTGCAGCACGATGCCGATCTGGCTGCGCAGGGATTCCAGGGTGACATCCCGAATGTCCATGCCGTCGATGGTCACCCGGCCCTCGCTCACGTCGTAGAAGCGGGGGATCAGGTTGATCACCGTGGACTTGCCGCTGCCCGTGGCGCCCAGCAGGGCCACGGTCTGGCCTGGCTTGGCCAAAAAGCTGATGTTTGAGAGCACCGGTTCGCCGCTCTCGAAGTAGCGAAAGGTCACATCCTCGAAGGCCATGCTGCCTTGGATGGAGGCCAGGGGCTGGGCGCCGGGGCGATCCACCACATCGTTCTTGGCGTCCAAGATCTCGAAGACCCGGCTGGCGCTGGCGCTGGCCTGGCTCATCTGGCTGATGATGAAGCCCAGTTGGCCGATGGGGAAGAAGACGTAGACCAGATAGAGGCTGAACTTCTGCCACTCGCCAAAGGTGAGGGTGGAGTCGATGATCTGGCTGCCGCCAAAGTAAAGCACGGCGGCCTGGCCCAAGTTGGCCAACATGAAAATGAAGGGGAAGAGGAAGCTGAAGATCTTGGCCACTTTGATGTTCTGCACCATCAGATCTTCGGCGGCATCGTGGAACTTGACCTGCTCCTCCGGCTCTCGGGCAAAGGCTTTGATCACCTTGATCCCGGCCAGATTCTCCTGCAAGACCGTGTTGAGCCGGGACAGTCGCCGCTGCACCTCGGCAAAGAGGGGCTGGCTGACCGTGCCAAAGACCATGAAGAGGACCAGGGCCAGGGGCAACACGGGCAGGATCACCAGGGTCAGCTTGAGGTTGGTGAAGACCAGGATGATCAGGGTACCCACGAGCAGCACAAGGGCCTGCATGGCCAGGAGCAAACCCTGGCCGATAAAGCCACGCACCTTCTCCACATCGTCTGTGGCCCGCACCATCAACTGCCCCGTGCGGTTGCGGTCGTGATAGCTGAAGGAGAGGCGCTGGATCTTGGCGAAAAGCTCGTTGCGAAAGTCGAACGCCACGCCCTGGCTGACCTTTTCGGACATATAGGTCTGGGCAAAGGCAAAGCCCCCCCGGGCGATGGCAAAGATCACGATAAAGCCCACCGCCCAATAGAGGGCCACCTCGGGCCGGTTGGCATAGGTTTCAAACTGGGCCGCGGTCCACTCCAAGCGCTCCAAGATCGCGGGCAGAAACTGGGCGGGGGCCTCGGCCAACTGCTTGGCGACCATGCCGTTGGTCACCGCGTCCAAAATATTCTGCACCATCTGGGGCACCATCAACTGGGCCGCCGTGCTGATGAAGAGGAAGGTATAGGCCAGGGCGGTCTCCCGGCGATAGTGGCCCAAATAGCGGATGCCCCGGCCCAGGGCTTTGAATCCGCCGCCGGCCCGCTTGTCGGCGCCGGCTTTGCCTTTTTTGTCTTTTCTTGAGAACAAGGTTGCCTCCTGATCTGATATCGAAATTACTGGTTCTATCGTTGACTTCCCTGAAAAAAGCCGATTTTCACCGCAAAGACGCCAAGGGCGCAAAGGTTTTAAGAAAGGTTGAAGGAAGAAATTGTGTTTTTCTTTGCGCCCTCTGCGCCTTTGCGGTGAATTTATAGTTTTTGTAGCGAAGTCATCGTTGGCTATTCTACTTGGCAGACCGACGCTAAATTGCCGTGGGTGCGCACGGATCCGTGCAGTTTGACCAGCAGCTCCGCCAACTGGTTCTGCTCCTCCTTGCTCAGATCTGAGAGGAGCTGGTTGTAAAATGCCACATGCTCCGGGGTGGATGCCTTGACCAGTTCCCGGCCCGCCGGGGAGAGGCGGATGTTGAACTGGCGGCGGTCGTCCGGGTCCAAGGAGCGTTCGATCAGCGCCTGGTCCTCCAGTGTGCGCAGGAGGGAGCTGATGGTGTTTTTGCTCACATTCTGGGTCTTGCTCAAATAGGTGGGCGAGACATCGCTCCGTCCCTGGCGCTCCTCCAAATAGAGACGCAGCAGCAGACGAAAGCGGGGGCCGGACAGATTCTCGTCCCGCATAAAATCGGACATGACGGATTCATAGGCATTGGCCACCAACTTGATCAGCCGGGGCAGCTCCACCCCCTGGGGATCCGTGATCCCATGCTCGGCCAACATGCGGTGAAAGTGCGCTCGATCCCCAAATTTCATGCGGTCCAACTCCTCTTCAATAAAGGCACAAAATTAGTACCACGGCGAATTGTACGCCATAGAACTATTCTTGTCCAGTAAGAGATCTTCCGATTGGGGATTGGGGATTGGGGATTGGGGATTGGGAGGCATTGTGCATTGTGCATTGTGCATTGTGCATTTTCAATTTTCAATTAAAAAAGGCCCACCCACATGGGCGGACCTTTCTGTGTACCCCCGACAGGACTCGAACCTGTGCTTTCGGCTCCGGAGGCCGACGCTCTATCCACTGAGCTACGGGGGCGCATGGCTGCGCTTTGCCCCCTATTTATAGCACAGAGAGGGGATTTCAGGCAAACAGACGGGGGAGACATCTTTCAGTGTTCACCCCACCTCAATCGTCTACCCCGCCTCTCGTTCCCACGCTCCGCGTGGGAATGCAACTGGACGCTCCCGCGTCCCCAGTCGTGCATGGGCCAGAACGTGGGAAACAGTCTGGGCAATCCCGGAAAGGGCCGGTTCTTCTTGGGTTCATGCAACCCCAGATCGCCCGGCCCATTCCCGGAATGCCCTGTTCTTGAACGCAAAATCCTGGTTCTAAGATTTTCTGTGGTTTTCTGATACCAAGAATTTGCCGCACTATATGTTGCGTTAACTGAGTGGGAAGCAACTAAATACAGGCGAAATATTACGGAAGAAACCACAGAATCCTCTATTGGGGGTACGAAATCGGCCCCGAAAGACCAAAACCACAGAAAATCTTAGAACCAGGAAAATTCCACCATTGGATTGA
>CAZKEX010000103.1:11473-13231 GCA_964551895.1 uncultured Caldilineaceae bacterium
GTTGCATCGTGGAAATCACCTATTGCACTATCGTCTAATTATCGTCTATAATTAGACGATAGACAATCGCAGGCCAAGCGTAAGAGACCGAGTTTTGGCTGGTAGACCACGAAAAACTCGGTGTCTGGCCAACCGCTCCGCTCGTTGCCGCCGAAAGGAGACGCCATGTTTCAGCCCAGCTATCACATTTCGCCCCAACTTTTGGACTCGATCAAACAGATCACCATCTTGGTGCATGAGCTAAACAAGCAGCATGTCGCAGACGTAGTCTACGCCGAGCTGCTCTCCGAAGCGGTGGTGACCTCCACCTATGCCTCGACCAGTATCGAGGGCAACCCACTGCCCCTGACCGAAGTCAAGCGCGTACTCAAAACCCAGCCCACCCACGCCCGGCAAAGCGAGCAGGAAGTCATCAACTACAATCGCACGCTCCTGGGATTGAACCGTGCGCCGGATGCCCCGTTCACCGTCGAGCAGATTCTGACCATCCACCGGGGGGTGACCACCGACCTCCTGCCCGCAGAACATAGCGGCCATTGGCGGCTGGAACCTGTGGTGATCCACGAGCCACGCAGCGGCAATATTCTCTATTTGCCGCCGGACCATCAAGATGTGCCAGGGTTGATGGGGGATCTGGTCGGCTTTGTCCAGGAACAGATCGATCACTTGGACCCGCTGATCCTGGCCGGGCTTTTCCACAAACAGTTCGTGATCATTCACCCCTTTGTGGATGGCAATGGGCGCACGACCCGCCTGGCCACGAAGCAGTTGTTGGCCGGGTTGGGCCTGAACCTCTTCCATCTTCTCAGCTTTGAAAATTACTACAACCAGAATGTCAGCCGCTATTTTCAGCGGGTGGGGGTCTTTGGCAACTATTATGATCTGGTGGAAGCGTTGGATTTCACCCCTTGGCTCGAATACTTTGCCGAGGGGATTCTCGACGAACTGCACCGCCTCGACAAGCAATTGACGGCCCGCCAAAGCCCGCCAAATCAAGCATTGAAAGCCTATCATCGTACCATCCTAGACCTGATCGATGCCCAGGGCCATGTCACCGACCGGGACTATGCCCAGCAGACCGACCGGGCCAAAGCCACCCGCAGCCTCGATTTCAGAAAGTTGGTTGAAATGGGAATCATCGAGCGCAAGGGGCGGGGGCGGAGTACGTACTATCAGCGGAAAACGGTTTAGTTGCCTTCAAGGATTCTCCGCCCATTCAACATCAAAAAAGGTCCGCCCTCGTGAGCGGACCTTTTTGTGTTAAATGCCATCATGTTATCTTGAACCATGATCTTCCGCTCCTCGATTACGCTCATCTATGTATGCCTGAACTTGAAGAAAAAGTGGACGCGGCAGCAATCGACGGCGCATTTCTCGCTCCAATTCGGTCTCATTGTACCCAGGATGTCGATCCAGGATAGCCGAGCGCATGTTGGCCATCGCGTCCTCATACATCTGCGCGGCGATCAGGATTTTCGCCTGGGGCGTCATCTGCCGATAGATGTCAACGCGCAACTGTTCAGTTTTGGGATCACGAACGGCCACTGGAATCTCCTCTCCACTCCACCCCTGCTTGAGCGATATGCTCGCATTATATCACAATTTTTTGGACGTTCAACGCCTTCAACTCGTGCTAAAAGAGTGACCCCACCAAAAAAATACGCACAACCGCGCATTGCCCCACCGCCGAAATAGGGGAGAATGGGATCGGGGATCGGGGATCGGGGATCGGGGATCGGGGATCGGGGATCGGGGATC
>CAZKEX010000104.1:0-11718 GCA_964551895.1 uncultured Caldilineaceae bacterium
CGGGCCAGCTTCAGCTCCGAATAGAGCTTGGCGTTGATGGCCAGCAGTTCCAGATCCGTGTCCCCCACCGCGCCCACCACAAATTGGGTGGCCAAACTGGTGCGCAGCCGCTCTTCCTGGCGGATGCGATGCACCCAGGTCATGCGCTGCAACAGTTCGGCCCAATACTCTTTCATGGGGGCCAGGGCCGCCAGCCGCTGGGCCGTCGCCCCTTCCAGGTTGATGGAGACCCGGTCCGCCAAGCGCATGGCCTGGCGGATCTGCTCGTACTCCGCCCCAGGCATGATCTTGAGGTGGATATAGCCCGTAAACCCATACTTGCGCCGCAAGATCTCCGCGCTGGCGATGATCTTGTCCTGGGCCGTGGGTCCGCCGCCGATGATCCCCGACGAGAGGAAAAGCCCATCCACCATCTTGGCCCGCTGCAACTGGTCAAAGCCCTTGGCCAGCTCGTCGGGCGAAAAGCTGATGCGCTGGGTGCGGCTGCGCCCGGCCCGGAAAGGGCAATAATAGCAGTCTCGCTCGCACGCCGTTGTGACCATGCCCTTGAGCAGCGGCTTTGGCCCCTTGGGCGTGGCCACCATGTTGATGGAAGACTGCAACCCCTCCAACACACTGCGCTTGGCCGAGCGGGCCGGCGGAGCCACAGCCAGCGGGATCTCCCCATCCACCGCCCCGGCCCCGGCGACAAAACAAGAGGGCGGCGCGCCCGCCTCCAACGCCGCGGCCACCCCCTGGGACGCCCCCTCCCGGTGGGGCGCATCCCCCGCCGCCTCAAAGCGGGTGGCATCGGCCAACAGGGCCATCTTCTCAATTGTGTCCGGCACGACGCGTATGTTCATGGATGTAGTATAAGAACATTCGTTCGCAAAGTCAAGCGGGGGGCGAATTGCCAGGGGCGAGAGCGTGTGGGATAGGTGTGGCGCGATTGCCTTGCCTGTTATACAATTCACCCTCCCCACCCGACCATTAACCATTCTCAATTTTCAATTCTCAATTTTCAACTGGACTCTCCATGCGCGCACTCATCCAACGTGTTTCCCAAGCCAGCGTCACCGTAGACAATACCATCGTCGGCCAGATCGGCATCGGCTTTCTGGTCCTCCTGGGCGTCACCCCCGCGGATGGGGAGGCGGAGGCCGCGCTCTTGGCCCGCAAGGTCGCCGGTCTGCGCATCTTCGAGGACGCCGACGGCAAGATGAACCTGGCCCTGGCCGATGTGGGGGGCGCGGTGCTGGCGGTCAGCCAGTTCACCCTCTACGCCGACGCCCGCAAGGGCCGCCGACCCAGCTTCATCCACGCCGCCCGGCCCGAACAGGCCGACCCCCTCTACCGTACCTTCTGCCGCCTCCTGGCCGACCAGGGCATCCCCGTGGCCCAGGGCGTCTTCCAGGCCGAGATGCAGGTGGCCCTGGTCAACGATGGACCGGTGACGATCTGGTTGGATACCGCAGAACTGGCCGGGTAGGGTCAATGCACAATGGGAGAGATCTCGCTCCCACGCTCTGCGTGGGAGCGGTGATTCGGCGCTCCTGCGCCGAGGGGCGCAGAGCGCCCATTTGCGTTCCCACGCAGAGCGTGGGAACGAGATTTGCATAATAGATGAGATGAGGGGGAAAATTGTGGTGAAATTGCCTTATTTGCGGGATCAGTTTTTGTTGGACGAGGGTATAACTTTTCTGAACCACGGCAGTTTTGGGGCCTGTCCCCGACCTGTGTTTGAGGTCTATCAGGGGTGGCAGCGGGAATTGGAGCGGCAGCCCGTGGAATTTCTGGGCCGACGTATCCGGGATCTGTTGGCCGAGGCCCGCCTGCCCCTGGCGGATCTGGTCGGCTGTGCCGCGGACGATCTGGTCTATGTGCCCAACGCCACCACAGCCATCAACGCCGTGGCCCGCTCCCTGGTCCGCACCCTGCCCCTGGCCCCTGGTGACGAGATCCTGACCACAGACCACGAGTACGGCGCGGCGGTGCGTACTTGGCGCTTTGTCTGCCGGGAGAGCGGGGCCAGGCTGATCCATCAGCCCCTGCCGGCGCCGTTTGTCGCGCCGGTGGACGTGGTGGACAGATTGTGGACTGGTGTAACAGAGCGCACCAAGGTGATCTTCCTCAGCCACATCACCTCGCCCACCGCGCTGATCTTGCCCGTGGCCGAGATCTGCCGCCGGGCCAGGGCCGCGGGCATCCTCACGGTGATCGACGGCGCCCATGCCGTGGGCCAGCTTGCTTTGAACAGTGGGCTGGACATAGGGCAGATCGGCGCTGATTTCTACACGTCCAATGCCCACAAGTGGCTGTTGGCCCCCAAGGGGTCCGCCTTCCTCTATGCTCGACCCGAATGCCAGTCCCTCCTCGACCCTCTGGTGGTGAGTTGGGGTTGGGAGAGCGAGCTGCCCGGCCCGTCCCACTTTTTGGACTACTTCGAATGGCCCGGTACCTTTGACCCGGCGGCCTATCTCAGCGTCCCCGCCGCCATCCGCTTCCAGGCCGACCACGACTGGCCCCAGGTGCGGGCCGCGGCCTTCGCCCTCCTGGGTCACCTGCGCCAGGAGATCGTCAACCTCACCGGTCTGCCGCCCCTGGCCCCCCATTCGCCCGACTTCACCGGCCAGATGGTCAGCCTGCCCCTGCCAGGGGAGTGGGGGCCGCCCGCCCAGATCAAAAGCCGCCTGTGGGACGACTTTCGAATCGAGATTCCCGTGATGGCCTGGAACGGCCAGACCCTGATCCGTCTCAGCATCCAAGCCTACAACAGCCCGGCGGACGGCGAGCGCTTGCTGGCCGCCCTGCGGGCAGTAAAAGGATGAAACTGCGGCGTTAGCCCCTGGTGCGAACGGGTTGCGCTGACCCGTTTCAGTTTCGATACGCCGCCGGTATCTTCTCAATAAACAGGGTCTCGCTCCCACGCTCTGCGTGGGCGTGGCTGTTCGGCGCTCCTGCGCCGAGGGGCGCAGAGCGCCCATTTGCATTCCCACGCAGAGCGTGGGAACGAGAATCTCCGGTTTGCGAAAATCTCAGCGGCGACCACCCAACCTGCGCTAGCCCAAAAGAACATGCCATCCCACCCAAAAAGGGTCCGATGCGATCACCGCATCGGACCTTTTCCAATCACCCCCTCACCCCCTCACCTTGTCACCCCCTCACCTTGTCACCTTGTCACCCCCTCACCCCCCTACCTTCCTAACCGCCACATTCGCCGCCACGATCACCGGGTCGTAGACCGGGGCAAACGGCGGCGCGTAGGTGAGGTCGAGTTGGCCGAACTGCTCCACGGTCATGCCGGCGGTGATGGCGACGGCGAAGATGTCGGCCCGCTTGGAGACGTCCGACTGGCTGGCCAGTTGCGCGCCCAGGATGCGGCCCGTGGCCCGTTCCAGCACGATTTTTACCGTGACCGGGGAGCCGCCGGGATAGTAGTGGGGCAGACTGCCGCCGGTGATGGTGGCCGCGGCCACGCCGCCTTTGAATTTATCGGTATGTTCTTTGGCCTGGCCCTCGGTCAGCCCGGTGACGGCCAGGCTGTAGTCGAAGACCTTGACCACCGCCGTGCCCAAAATGCCGGGGAAGGTGGTGTTCTCCCCCACCAAGTTCTCGCCCACGATGCGCCCGCCCTTGTTGGCCGAGGGGGCCAGGGGAATCCACACGTCTTCGTCCAGCACCAGATGGCGATAGGCCACGCAGTCCCCGGCCGCGTAGATGTCCGGGTCGCTGGTGCGCAGATGGGCGTCCACGGCGATGGCGTTGCGGGCGCTCAGGGCCAGCCCGGCGTCCCGGGCCAGTTCGGTGTTGGGCTTGACCCCCACGGAAACCAGGACCATGTCCGCGGCCACGTCGCCGCCGTCGGTCTCGACGACGAGCGCGCCGTCCTCGGAGCGCAGGGCGGTGACCTTTGTGCCCGTGCGCACGTCCACGCCCTTGTCGGCCAGATGCTGGGCGATGGGGGCGACGATCTCGGCGTCCATGTTGGGCATGATCTGGGGCAGCATCTCGATCACCGTGGTGGCCATGCCCAGGTCGTGGAAGGATTCGGCCATCTCCAGGCCGATGTAGCCGGCGCCGATGATCACGCTCCGCTTGGGCTTGTTCGTCTCCAAATGGGCTTTGATGCGCTGGCCGTCCGCCAAGGTGCGCAGGACGAAGACGCCGGGCAGATCCAGGCCAGGGATGGGGGGGCGGATGGCCGACGCGCCCGTGGCGATGACCAGTTTGTCATAAGGTTCGGCCCAGCTTTCGCCGCTGTCCAGCTTTTTGACCGTCACTGTCTTGGCCGCCCGGTCGATGGCCGTGACTTCGTGGCCGATGCGCACGTCGATGCCCCGCTTGTTGCGGGCGTCGTCCAAGGTCAGAGCCAGCAGATCCGCCTCGGCCTTGACCACGCCGTTGAACCAATAGGGCATGCCGCACGCCGCATAGCTGATATGCTGGCCGCGCTCAAAGACGATCAGGTCCGCGTCCTTCATCTCCCGGCGCACCTTGCTCGCCGCGCTCATCCCCGCCGCGTCTCCGCCGATGATGATGATTTTTGTACTCATGGTGTGTGTCCTTTCGATGAATCGATCTTTAAGAAACGAGTAATGAGTAACGAGTGTCGTGTATCTAAATGATGACAATCACCCAACAAACGTTACTCATTACTCATTACTCGTTACTCATTACTCATTACCTCCTTACCTCACCCCGCCGCCCCCAAGTCGGTGATAATCATATCTGTCGGGTTAGGAAGCCGATAATGATGCTGTTTATCGCGCCGGGCTGCTCCATCACCACCACATGCCCGGCGTTGGGGATCAGGTGGTACTCGGATCCGGCGATCTGGGCGTGCATGAAGTCGCTGTAGCGCCGGGGCTTGAGCAGGTCCAGCTCCGCGGCGACGATGCAGGTGGGCGCTTGGATGCGATGCAGATCCTGGCTGACGTCAAAGCGCTGATAGCTCTCGATCAGCCGCACGGCCGCGGCCAGATCCAGGTCGGCATAGCGCTTGCGGGCCACGGGAACCAACTCCGGGTGGCCGTCCAGAAAGCCCTGGGAATAGACATCCGCGTAGATCAGGGTGAACAAGAGTTCCCCATCCCCCAGCAGGGCAGCCTGCCGCCACCGCTCGATCATGGCGTGGAGCAACGTCTCGCTGTGGGAGACCGAGGCGATCACGGTCAAACTGCGGCAGCGGGCTGGGTGATGGATGCCCATATACAGGTTCAACTCCCCGCCATAGGAGGTGCCCACCATGTGGGCGCGCTCGATGGCCAACGCATCCATCAGCCCAAGCAGATCCTGGGCGTGTAACGCCATGTCATAAGGGCCATCCGGGTGGTCGCTGCGCCCTTGGCCCCGCATGTCATAGGCCAGGATTCGAAAGTGTTTCGCCAGGTCCGGGGTTTGGAACGCCCAGGACGGCACAGACATAAAAATGCCGTTGTTGAGGATCAGCAGATCCTTCGTCTCGTCGCCTTGCCATTCATAATAGAGGTCAATGTCGTTGACATGGATATGGGGCATAGTGCGCCTCCTTGTGTATTTTTCGAGAATAGGAGATTGAGAGATTGGACGAATAGAGACGCCAGGAATTCACATAATCTCCCAATCTCCCAATCTCCCAATCTCCCAATCTCCCAATCTCGCCCGCTACACCCCCACCCGGCGCAGACGATAGCGGCCCCACATCAGATCCACTTGCGGGGCCGGCTCGCCCGGCGTCACCGTGAAGGTGATGGGCAGGGTGATGCCGTCCTGGAGCAAGGAAAAGGTGCGCTGTTGCTCGCCCAGCTCTTGGGGGATGATGGTGGACTCGTTGGCCGAGTGTTTGGTGGGGCTGGCGGCCACCAGCAGATCGCCGTTGCGCCGAATCTCCCAGCGGATTGAGCCGCGATAGGTCTCGTAGGCGCCGGTCAACTCGGCCAGCCGCCGGTCCCGCACCACATGGGGCAGGGTGTCCGGGTCATGGCCCAACAGCTCGGCCAAGCCGTACAATCCCAAATTGGACGGGCCATAGCCGCTGCCGTTGCTCAGGATCATGATCCCCATCTTCTGTGCGGGGATGAAGCCCAAATAGCCTGTGGCCGTGCCCACATCCCCGCCGTGGCTGATCAGCCTGTGGCCCAGGAAGTCCGGCGTGTCCCCAAAGCCATAGGCATAGGTGGCATCGCCGTAGGGATTGCCCACTTCCGGGCGGAGGATGCGGCCCGTGTGCATGGCCCCAATCCCCGCGGGGGAGAGCAGCCGCACCCCGTCCAACTCGCCGCCGTTCATGTGCATGGCCAGATAGCGGGCCAGATCCTGCACATTGCTGATCAGCCCGCCGTCCGCGCTCAGCGCGCCGTAGGGGTAGACCGAGGGGATGCGCTGGCCGCTATCCGTGACCACGTAGGGGGTGGCCGCGTCCGGGTCCGCGTCCACATCCGCCTTGGCGAAGAAGCTGCGATCCATGCCCAGGGGGGCCAGAATGTGCCGGGTGACATACTCCTGGAAACTCAGGCCGCTGATCTGCTCGATGGCATAGCCCAGCAGTTGATAGCCCTCGTTGAGATAGCGCCAGCGCTCCCCTGGCCTGTGGGTGGCCCAGGCTTCGGCGTCGCCCATAAAGGTGACAATGTCCGCATAGGTGGCGATGGGCAGCCAGCTCTCCGTGCCCCCGGTCATGCCCCGGATCACATTTTCCGCATAGGCCAGGGCGGGGATGCCGGCGGAGTGGGTCATCAGATGCCAAATCCGCACCGGCTCCCCCTTGGCTTGCAGATCAAAGGGGATGTGTTGGCCGATGGGGTCGTCAACGCTCAACTTTCCCTGCTCGGCCAACTGCATGATGGCCAGACAGGTGAAGGACTTGGTCATGGAAGCGATGCAATAGAGCGTGCGGTCCGTGGCCGCCAACCCCCGGTCAATATCCCGAAAGCCAAAGCCCCGGGACCAGACGATCTTACCATCTACGATCGCGGCGCCGCTCACACTGGGCAGATGGGTGGCGGTCATCTTTTCTTGGATAAATTGTTCGAGTTTTTGCATAGTTTCCTCTCTTGCACCCACGCTCCGCGTGGGCGCAAATGGGGCGCTCCTGCGCCCAGTGGGGACGCCGGAGCGTCCAACGGCGTTCCCACGCGGAGCGTGGGAACGAGAACTTGGCTCACGCCTTGTACACAATTTCGCCGTCAAAAATGGTCATGGCCACCTGGGTGTCGGCCACTTCTCGGCCTTGGAAGCCTTGCCGGGTCAGGTCGAAGAGATCCCGGTCCAGCGCCACCATGTCCGCCCGCTTGCCCGGCTCGATGGCGCCGATGGTGTCGGCCCAGCCCCCGGCCAATGCCGCATTCTTCGTATAGCCAAGGATGGTCTCCTTCAGCCCGATGCGCTCTTTTCCGTGCCAGGCCGGACGCTCTGGACGCTCTGGCCGTTGGCGCACCAGGGCGGCGTGGAAACCCAGGAAGGGGTTGGGGTCCGCCACCGGGGCGTCGCTGCCCAGGGCCAGGAGCGCGCCGCTTTCCAGCAGGCTGCGGAAGTTGTACATGTGGGCCGTGCGCGCGCCCAAGAGCAGGTCCGCCGTGTCCATGTCGTCCGTGGCGTGGATGGGCTGCACGCTGGCGGTGATGCCCAATGCCGCCAGCCGGGGCAGGTCCGTGGGGTCGATGATCTGCACATGCTCCATGCGGTGGGGGGTGGGGGGCGTCATGCCCGACGACGCCAACTCCTCGAAGATGTCCAGGACCACCCGGTTGGCCCGGTCGCCGATGGCGTGGACGCTGATGGGGAAGCCCAGTTCTGTGGCCCGGCGAAACTCCGCGGCCATCTGCGCCGGGGGGGTGACGCTGACCCCCAGGTTGTCCGGCTCATTGGGATCTGCCGGATTCTCCTTTTCAAACGAGGCCAACATCCACGCCGTGCGGGTGCCCATGCTGCCGTCGGTGAAGACTTTGACATGGCCAAGGCGCAGGGTGTCGTCGCCAAAGCCCGTGGCCAGCCCCAGCCCGGCCAAGTGGGGCAGATCGTGGGCGGCAATGTTGCAGTTGATGCGTAGCTTGAGCCGCCCCTCCCGGCGCAGACGCTGGTAGGCGGCCAGGGCCTGGGGACCGTCGTCGTGGTCCTTCATGCGCTGGTCGTGGAGGGCGGTGATGCCCAGGCGGTGCAGTTCGGCCATCCCCCCGGCCAGGGCCTTGTCCAACGCCTCTGGGCCGATGGGGGGGATGTGGTTGGCCACCAGGCCGATGGCCAACTCCCGCAGGAAGCCCGTGGGTTGGCCGGCGGTGTCCTTGTCGATCACCCCGCCGTCCGGGTTGGGCGTGTGGCTGGTGACCCCGGCCAAGGCCAGGGCCGCGCTGTTGGCCACGGCCCCATGCATGTCGCTGCGCCAGAAGATGGCCGGGCGGTCCGGGCCGGTGACCCGGTCCAAATCGTGGCGATCCGGGAAGCGGGTCTCGCCCCAGCGGCTCTCGTTCCAGCCGTTGCCCACAATCCAGCCGCCGGGCGGGGTGGTGGCGGCCCGTTGGCCGATGCGTTCCATCATCTCGGCCTTGCTGCGGGTGGCGGCCAGTTCCACCTCCTGCCGGGTGATGGACCAATTGTAGAAGTGGATATGGGCATCGCACAGCCCAGGCAGGGTCAAGCGCCCGCCCAGGTCCACCCGTTCGGTCTCCGCCCCGGCCAGGGCCAGAATCTCCTCATTGCCGCCCACGGCCAGGATGCGGCCACGGGCCACGGCCACGGCCTCCGCCCAGGGTTGGGCCGGGTTGACGGTGTAGATCTTGCCCGAATGATAGATGGTCTGCGGGGTAAGCATGGCAGGTCCTTTTGATTTTTGAGTGGTGATTTTGGATTTTAGATGGTCGAATTCGGGTTTGGCGTCCAATCCAAAATCCAAAATCGTCAATCTAAAATCCCCCGATCCGGCTCCGGTTTTGACAGTGATGGGTGCAGGATCTATAATGCGCAGGTTGACTTGCTCTCATGTCGGAAAAAACCAGTTCAAAATGACCTGAGAATCAGCCAATGCCCTGCATTATACTACATCAGATTATAACACTGTTTGTAACACCGTTAGATTTCTGTCTTCCGAACGATTCACTTTTTTACTCTTTTGATGTTTCGGGCGCTGCAACTGCTCGCTCGACGCAACCATGTCCGCAGGAGCCGATTGTCCATGCGAAATAATAACATTGTTCTGGGCTTGATTACACTGTTGGCGATCTTCGCCATCTATATTTCATTGCCCGTCAACCATCCGGCCTGGCTGGAGTCAGCGGTTTCTTGGGGGCAGGATGAGCCTCGAGATCTGAAGGACATCACCCGGGGGCTGGATCTGGCCGGTGGCACCCAGGTGCTGCTAGAGGCGGATTTGGCCCCAGGCCAAACCGTCACCAGCGACGCCATGAAGACGGCCCGCCAGATTGTGGAAAACCGGGTCAATGGCCTGGGTGTGACCGAGCCCAACGTGCAGATTCAAGGCGAGCAGCGCATTATTGTGGAGCTGCCCGGGATCGACAACCCGGAGCAGGCCATCAAAACCCTGCGCTCCACCGGCCAGTTGGAGTTCGTGGAGCCGGGCGCCCAGAATCTCTTCCAGGGCATGGTCATCAACACCACCAACCGTCCCACCGCCGCCATTGATGCCCAGGCGGCCCTGGAGGCGGGCCAGTTGGGTCTTGGCCTCTCGCCCCAATTCACCGACCAGGTCTTCCAGACTGTGATGACCGGTGACATTTTGCGGGACGCGGTGGCGACACCGGACCAGTTTGGCCAATATGAGATCAGCTTCTCCTTGACCGGCGACGGCAGCGATGTCTTCTACGAATATACCCGAAACAACATTGGCCGCCCCCTGGTCATCGTCTTGGACGGTCAGGTACTCTCCGCCCCCACCATCCAGGCCGCCATCCGGGACAGCGGTGTGATCACCGGCCAGTTCACCCGGGCCGAGGCCGATTCCCTGGCCATTCAGTTGCGCTACGGCTCTCTGCCCGTGGCCCTGAAGGTGGTGGATACCCGCACCATCGGCGCCAGCCTGGGCCAGGACTCTGTGGACCGCAGTCTGCAAGCCGGTCTCCTGGGCATGATCATGGTGTTGATCTTCATGATCATCCTCTACCGTCTGCCCGGCGTGTTGGCCGGTGTGGCGTTGATCATCTACGTCGCCCTGAACATGATGGTCTTCAAGCTGCTCCCTGTCACCCTCACCTTGCCGGGTATCGCCGGCTTCCTGCTCTCGATCGGCATGGCGGTGGATGCCAACATCCTGATCTTCGAGCGCATGAAAGAAGAGCTGCGGGTGGGCCGCTCTGTGCGTCTGGCCGTTGAGGCTGGCTTTAGCCGAGCGTGGCCGGCCATTTGGGACGGCAACATCTCCACCCTGCTGAGTTGTATTGTGCTGGGTTGGTTTGGGAACAATTTTGGGGCCAGCGTGGTGCTGGGCTTTGCCATCACCCTGGGCATCGGTGTGCTGCTCTCCATGTTCACCGCCGTCTTTGTCACCCGCACCTTCATGCGCACCTTCCTGACCATGGCCGGCGCGGAGCGCGAGCATTCTCGTGCGCTCTTGGGCTACTAATTCTAATGAGTAATGAGTAACGAGTATTTACTCATTACTCATTACTCGTTACTGACACTTCTACGCTCTCGAACACTTACTAAGGACTCATCGCCATGTATCATTTGGTTGAAAAACGGGGACTCTGGTTCACCATCTCCCTGATCGCCACCCTTCCCGGTCTGATCTTTGTCATCTGGCACATGATTGCCTTTGGCACGCCTCTGCCGCTCAATATCGACTTTACCGGCGGCACCCAATGGGAGATCCGCTTTAGCGAGCCCGTGGTTGTGACCGAGGCCCGTCAGGTCTTTGTGGACGCTGGCTTTTCGGACACCACGGCTTTTCATGTGGAAGACGACAACACGATCCAGTTCAAGCTGAAAAACCTGGAAGCCGAGCAGAAAGAGAGCCTGACCACCGCCCTCACCGCCAAATATGGCGAATTTGAGGAGCGCTTCTATCGTAGCATCGGCCCTGCCATCGGCGCCGAGGTGAGCTTGGCCGCCCTGCAGGCCGTTTTTGTGGCTGCCCTGTTGATCCTGCTCTACATCGCCTGGGCCTTCCGCCAGGTTTCCAACCCCTTCCGCTATGGGGCCTGCGCCGTGGCGGCCCTCTTCCACGATGTGTTCGTCACCATCAGCTTTATCGGCATCATGAACCTGGTGGCCGGGTGGGAGATCGATGCCCTCTTCCTCACCGCGGTGTTGACGGTGATCGGCTTTAGCGTCAACGACACCATTGTGGTCTTTGACCGCATCCGCGAGAACCTGCGCCGCTATCGCTCCGAGAGCTTCGCCACCGTGGCCAACCGCAGCCTGATCGAGACCATGCAGCGCTCTGTCGCCACCCAGGTCACGGCCATGCTGATCCTCACCGCCATCCTGGTGTTGGGCGGGGCCACCTTGCAGCAGTTCATGGCCACCCTGCTGGTCGGTCTCTTCGCTGGGACCTATAGCTCCATCTTCAACGCCACGGCCTTGCTGGCGGCTTGGGATGAGGGGTCACTTCTGCCCAAGAAGGAGAACGGCGCCTCCGTCTCCAACGGACAGGCCGCTTTGGCCTAGTCCTTTTGATGCGCAAAACGGCGGGGTAGCTTGGCTGCTCCGCCGTTTTTCTGTTTACTGTCCAAAAGGGACATGAGATTGGGAGATTAGGCGATTGGGAGATTAGGCGATTGGGAGATTGTGTCGTGGCAATCTCCCAATCTC
>CAZKEX010000104.1:11818-13011 GCA_964551895.1 uncultured Caldilineaceae bacterium
CAATCTCCCAATCTCTCAATCTCTCAATCTCCCAATCTCTCACCTTCCATCACGCAACACGGCTCACGCAACACCGTCGCCTAGAAATTGAGGACATGGCAACCATGCCCAATTCCGCTGTTCCCACCCATATGCGTGCCCTATTTTTGACCGATGAGGGGCCGGTCGTGCGCACGGATGTCCCCATCTCCAAGCCAAGCCGAGGCGAAGCGCTGATCCGGGTCCACCTGGCCGGGGTGTGCGCCACGGATCTGCAACTTTTGCAGGGCTACAAAGGCGACTTCCGGGGTGTGCTGGGCCACGAATTTGTGGGCACCGTCGTCGCCGCCCCAGGAAACGAGACGTGGGTGGGGCGGCGCGTGGTCGCAGAGATCAACCACGGCTGTGGCGAATGCGCTCTGTGCCAGGATGGCCTGGCCAAACACTGCCCAAATCGACGAGCCCTTGGCATCACGAATTGGGACGGGGCCTTTGCCGACTATCTGACCATGCCCGTGGCCAATCTGCACCCCGTGCCCGCTGCCCTGGGAGATGAGCAAGCCGTCTTCACCGAACCCCTGGCCGCGGCCCTGCGCATTCTGGAGCAAGTTCACATCGGCCCAGACAGCCGGGTCTATGTGCTGGGAGATGGTCGGTTGGGCAACTTGGTGGCCCAAGCCCTGGCCCGCACCGGCTGCAATCTGACCGTCATTGGACGTCACCCGGAGAAGCTGGCCTTGTTTCACCGCCTGGGCATGGCCACCGCTGTGGCGGACAACCCGGCGGATCTGACCGGTCTGCTGGCCCGGCCCGCCCATGTGGTGGTGGATGCCACGGGCACGCCCACAGGCATCGAAACAGCCATCGCGCTGACCCGTCCCACAGGCACTGTGGTACTCAAATCCACCGTGGCCGAGAAGTTGGAGCGCTTTGACCTCAGCCAATTGGCCGTGGACGAGGTGACTATCCTGGGCAGCCGCTGCGGACCCTTTGCCCCGGCTCTGCGTCTCCTCGCCGCCGGAGCCATCGTCACCGACCCCCTGATCCACGCCCGCTTTGGCCTGAATGACGCCGTGGCAGCCCTGGAACAGGCTGGGCAACGGGGCGTGCTAAAGGTGTTGATCGACATGGACCAGCCGTCGGGTTGAGATTGGGGATTGGGGATCGGGGATCGGGGATCGGGGATCGGGGATCGGGGATCGGGGATCGGGGAT
>CAZKEX010000105.1:0-7273 GCA_964551895.1 uncultured Caldilineaceae bacterium
TCACCTTGTCACCTTGTCACCTTGTCACCTTGTCACCTTGTCACCTTGTCACCTTGTCACCTCAAGGCGTCCCCACACTCACCGTAATGCGGTCAACGTAGTTGTTGGCCACGCTGACAAACTCGTGGATCAGCCCGCCCCACCAGAAGGTGGTGCCGACGGGCGGCTTCTCGTCGATGGTGATGCAGCCGCTGACTTCGCCGGAGGCGCCGGGCATGAGATACCACTGCTCCACGCCGTCGATCAGGCGCATCTCCAGATCCTGTTGGCGACCGACGGCCCAGCGGAAGGGGAAGTCCACGCCTGTGGTGTCGAAGTTGATGCCAAAGCGCCACACCCCGGCCTGCTGGAACCACTCGTCGTGGCCCTGGGCGGCCAGGGTGTTGTAGTTCTGGCCAAAGGTGTATTCCTGGCCCGGCCAGGGACCCGTGGTGCGCAGGGGCACGGTGCCCTCGTTGGTGACCACGGCGCTAAAGCAGAGTTTGCCGCCCAGGGGTACGCTGACCACCCGGTTTGTGTCCCCCACCCAGTCGATCTCCCCCTGGGCGATGTCGGCCCGGGGCACGCCCCCCTCTTCGATGGTCAGGGTGCTGCTCACCCGCACGGCGTTGCCCGCCAGGTCTCGGGCCTCGCCGATGATGGTGTAGGTGCCGTCCGCGGGCGGCTCCGCGCCCAGGTCCACGCCGCCTTCGTAGCGATATTCGTGGTAGCCGGCCTCGTTGGTCTTGATCACGTTGGGGTTTTCGGCAATGGGCAGCTTGATCCCCGGCTGGGCCGGGTCCACCAAATAGACCTGGACCGTGTCCGCGTCCTTGGTCAAAAAGTAGCTGATGCTCACCCAGTCGTCCCGCAGACCGTCCTGGTTGGGGCGGAAGATCTGGGGCACCACCGCGAAGTTGTGCAGCTCGGGCAGGACCGTGTCCGCGTCCACCAGGGTGATGGTCCCGGACTGGGTCAGGGTGTTGCCGTTATCCTCCACGGCCTCCACGGTCCACGTATAGACCCCATCGGGCAGCACCCGGCTCAGGATCTCCTCGGTGCCAAACTCGGTACGGCGCACCTCTGGCTCGTCCACCACCCCACCCCACAGCACGCTATAGTCCCCTGGCGAGCGGCGGCGCTCCTTGCGGAAATAGGTGCGTTCCCCGGCCGCGTTCTCGAAGAAAATGCTCACATCTGCCGAGCGGGCCAGGCTATAGCGGATCTCCGTGGCGTCGGTCACGCCGTCCGCGTTGGGGCTGATGCGGTCCGGGCTGACCGTGACGTTGGTCAGCGCCGGGCCATAGGAGAGATCCAAAGCGCCACAGCCCGCCAACATGAACAGGGCAGCGAAGACAAGGATCAAAATCATTGAAAAAGACGGAGTCCGTCTGTGGATGAAGTTCGCGTTTGCATTCATAGTCTTCAAGTCTAACAAAAGGGGGGGCGAATGTCCAAAGCCGCCGGTGGAAAGGACTCTCTCTCGTTCCCACGCTCCGCGTGGGAACGTCAACCGGCGCTCTGCGCCACGGGACGCCGGAGCGTCCGGCGGCGTTCCCACGCGGAGCGTGGGAACAAGAGAGCGTGGGAACGAGAGAGCGTGGGAACGAGAGAGCGATCAATTTAATTGCACCCACTCCCCCCCGTCGGCCAAGCGCAGGCGGGGGAAGGTGGGGTCTGCGGCGTTGTAGAGTATGGCCACCAGTCGGAAATCACCGGGTTGGGACGGGACCGGCACGATCACGGATTGGGTGACGACCTGGCCGGGCAGCCATGTGCTGCTGGGACCGGGCAGGGGCGCATCCGCCTGGGCGGCCGGGCGGCCATCCTCACCCAGCCATTGCAGGCTGACGGTGTAGTCCGCGCCTGGGGTCTCCACAGACCGCCAGACCAGAGAGACCGGGATGGTGTCGACGCCCCCAAGGATGTCGGGCAGATCCGAGGTTAGGCCCAACAATTCGATTTGACCGCCAAAAACAGCTTTGATCCCCTGGGCCAAGGTCGGCACAACAAAGGATCGGCTGCTGGCGGTGATGTCCACGGGCAGGTCCAGCCCGGCCAGGGCCAGGTTGACCGGGCTGGGGGAAAGCTGGGGCGGCACGGTCAGGCTGTGGACCGTGCGCAGAACGGTCCCGGTTGGCCAGCTTTGACCGGACAGATCCGGGATCAGATCGATGGATTTGCCGCCCGGCCAGGCCGCCGTCACCTGGGCGGGGAGGGCAACCGAATCGGTGGTGCGCCAGTACAGGGCCAGGAGCAGGCGTTGGCCCGGCTCCGCGGTGGCGGTGTCGAGGCTGGCGGCCAAGTCCACGCCAGGGGCGATCTGGGTCCAGCTTTGGGGGATGATCTGCGCCGGGGTGGGATGGGACAAGGTCAGATTCAAGATCGCCCGCTTGCCCAAGGGGACCCCGCCATCGTCCAACACATCAAGCCCGGCCACATCCCCCTGGGGATCATAAACGCCCAGGTGCAGGGTGTAGTTCCCCGGCATGGCGGCAGGTCCGGCCCATTCGGCCGCGGGGGTGCGGCCCACCACCACCTCCCCCGGTCGCCAGCGAAAGGCGGGGAAGTCGTAGCCGGCGGGGCGTCGATCCGAGATGATGGCATAGGGGAGCCCCTCCACCGTGCGCGTTTGGCCCACCCATTGCAGATCCGGCAAGGGGGTCGGCCCAATAGGTTGCCAGAAGAGGAGCAGATCGCCGTTATCCAGCACCGAGTGGCCCAGAAGACGCAGGCGGTCGCCAAAGTTGATGGCGTCGGTCACCTGCATGGGCGGCTGATCCGTGACGCGGGCGGCATCCAAGCCGGTGAAGTGGCGCAGACCGAGCTGCCAGAAACCGGCGTCCACGGCCTCCTCGACCCCAGCCCGGCCCAGTTGCAAGGGGACCACGCCGGTGGGGTCCACGACCTGATCTTGCCATGTGACCAGCCAGGCGCCGGAGGCGTCGGCCAGCCCGGTGGCCAGGGGCGCGCCGGTGTCGGCAAAGGTGAGGACGGCGTTGACATCCAAAATTTCGATGTCGGGCAGGCGGATGGCCGCCATGTCCGGCGCGTAGTAGTCCCAGATGGGCCAGGCGTGGCCGCTGACCAGGACCACGGCTTCGTCGGGGTCCCGGTTGGCCCGCACATGGGCGGCCAGCTCTCGCCACTGGGCCTTGGTGAAGGCGGGGTCGGTGAACCAGTTGAGGTCGGCAAAGGCAAAGCCGCCGATCAACAGGCCGACGGCCACCAGTCCGGCCAGGGCGGGCAGGGCTTTGGGTTCGGTGCTGCACGCCTTGCCCCGCACCTGTTGCCAGAGGGGTTCGATCTGGCGCAGAAGGGCGGCCAGTCCGCCGCTCCACAAAAGAAGCAGGCCGGGCAGGGCCACGAGGACATAGCGGGGGTTGAATTTGGGGGTGAAGGCGGCCAGGGCAAGGGTGGCGGCGATGGGGATGAGGAGAATTAGGAATTGAAAATTGAAAATTGAAAATTGGCTATGGCGTGTTGCGTGTTGCGTATTGCGTGGGATGGCGGCCTCACCCCATTGTGCATTGTGCATTGTCCATTGTGCATTGCTACCCTGCCACCCGCCCCACAGGGCGACCAACGTGACCGCGGCATACATCCACAGCAGTCGGATGCCGTCGGCTTCGAGGACGGTCTCACCGCCGGTGAAGAGGATGGCGATGTGGCGGATGGCCTCCCCCAGCTTGAGCGCGCCGGGCCAGTAGCTGGTGTCCACGTCCAGGCGGGTGAAGAGGACGCGGAACCAGGGAAGGTAGGCCAGGAGGACGGTGAGGGAAGCTAGGATGAAAATTGAAAATTGAAAATTGAAAATTGAAAATGATCGGGGATTGGGGATTGGGGATTCGGGATTACCCGTAGGTTGAGTAGACCGGGGCTGTTTCCGGTCGTATCGAAACCGGATCAGGGTTTGAAGCAGAAAGAACATGCCCAAAGCCAGGAGCAGGAAGAAAGCAAAGTAATGCGTATAGACCGCAGCGGTGGCGGTGAGGACGTAGGCCGCCGCCCACATCCACGCCTCCCGTCTCCCGCCCCCCGCTTCGCCATTCGCCATTCGCCATTCGCCATTCATCCGCAGCACGCAATACGCGGCCCCTGTCCCCAGAGCCACGAGCATGGCATACATGCGGGCTTCTTGGCTGTAGTAGAGCAGGGCTGGGTGCAGGGCGGCAAAGAGGGCGGCCAGCGCCCCGGCGGTGCGGCTGTGGGTGAGGCGTCGGGCAACGACGGCCAGGAGGGGGATCGTCAATGTGCCGAAGAAGACGGACAGAAAGCGCAGGCTCCACTCGCTCCACCCGGCCAGACGGCCCCAGCTGGCCACGGCCAGATAGTAGAGGGGGGGCTGAATGTCGTCCGCGGTCCAGCGCACCAGGTCCGCCACGCCAAACTGGGCCACATAGGCGGTGACCCCTTCGTCGTACCAAAGGCTCTGGGCGTCCAGGTTGTGGACGCGCAGGGCAAAGGCGAGGAGGAGCAGGGTTAAGATGGCGAGGCGATACAGGCGTTGGGCGTTCATGGGCTACCAAGCAAAAAGGGCCGGTGTGCGGCCCCCGACGAGTGGTTTCGGTCTTCTCTGTGCCGAAAATTATACCACAAACCAGGGCGAAGGGAGCATGGGGCAGTGGGTGAAACGCAGCCTTCCGCGCCCCAAATCTTGGTGACCCATGACCGGATAGGGTATGATGATTGACTGTGAATATGGGAGAAGATGCAGGTATTATGTCAAAACGACAGCAGGGGGACGACGCATGGGCAAGCTGCAAAAGGCGTGGGAGGTGGTGGGGACGTTGATCAAGAATCCCCAGGCCATCAGCCAGGTGCTGAAGGATGAGGAGTTGGGCCGCAAGCAGGTGCAGGCGGTGCATGGACTGGCCCAGGGCTTGCCCACGGTGGATCTGCTAGATCTCTTCCCCAATTTTGACGTGACCGTGGATCCCTATTCCTTCTTGGAAGGCACCTCCACGATTCTGGATATCGCCCTGCTCAACGCCTTGGCCCGCAGCTTCGACGATTGCCACTATCTGGAGATCGGCACGTGGCGGGGGGAGAGTGTGGCCAATGTGGCCCGCTTTGCCACCAAGTGCGTCTCGGTCAGCCTGTCCGCGGCCGAGTTGCGCCAGTTTGGCTTTGACGAGGCCTTTATCCGGGTGCATCAGCTCTTCTCCGCCGGGCTGGAGAATGTGCAGCATATCGGCCACAACTCCCGCACCTTTGACTTCGCCGCCCTGCCCGAACGTTTCGACCTCACCTTTGTGGACGGGGATCACAGCTACGAGGCCATCAAGGCGGACACCCACAGCGCCTTTGCCATGCGCCGGGACGAGCGCTCGGTCATCGTGTGGCACGATTACGGGTCGACCACGGAGCGGGTGCGCTGGAACACCTTGGCGGGCATTTTGGACGGCTGTCCGGCGGAACTGCGGGGGCATCTTTACCATGTCTCCAACACGTTGTGCGCGGTCTACATCCCCCCGGCCTATGCTGTGGTGGGCGAGACCAAGTTCACCAGCTTTCCGGCCTGGCCCAACAAGCGCTTTCGGGTCACGGTCTCGGCACAGAAGAGATGACAATTGACGCCATGGAAAAAGCGTTTAACCGCCGAGGGCGCAGAGGATTCGCAGAGGATTCGCAGAGGAAAAGCAGAGGAAAAGCAGAGGAAAAGCTTTGCGGTGAATTTGACCTTTTTGCAAAAGCGGTGAAAAATGGAACGCGGTTGGCGCAAAACAAGGTATCATTCACCCTTTGCCCCCGTTCGGCTGAGCTCACGTCGAAGCCCGGCCCCCCAACCTTGGGGGGACCTTGTCCACGACTCCCCCAGAATCGGGGGCCGGGCTTCGACGTGAGCTCAGCCGAACGGGGCCGAAGGGCATAAACGAAGAAAAAAACAAAAATAAGGAACCCACCGATGAAAAGTTCGTCTGAACGGGCCATCACCAATTGGCTGCTGACCGTCTGCGTGTTGATCACCCTGATGATCCTCCTGGGCGGCTATGTGCGTTTGACCCGGTCGGGCCTCTCCATTGTGGAGTGGAACCCGGTCTCCGGCGTGATCCCCCCTATTGGCGAAGAGGCCTGGCAGTTGGAGTTTGAGAAGTATCAGCAGACCCCGGAATTTCAAAAGATCAACCACCAATTTACCCTGGACGAATACAAACGCATCTTCTACATAGAGTTCATCCACCGGCTGATCGCCCGCATAGCCGGGTTGCTTGTGGTGATCCCCCTCTTCTATTTTGTGTGGAAACGATGGATTCCCTGGCGCAAATCTGGCATCTACTGGCTGATCACCGCCCTCTTTGGTTTTCAGGGCTTCCTGGGCTGGTATATGGTCAGCAGTGGATTGGAGGACAGACCGACCGTCAGCCACTTCCGTCTCACCATTCATCTGCTCATGGCCTTGAGTCTGTTGGCTTTGACCCTGTGGATGGCCCTCAACCGCACGGTGGGGGAACGAGATTGGCGGCACAGCGGCGGGGCAGACAAGCGCAGCAGCCTGGTGTGGACCTGGGTGACCATGGCCGTGCTGGTCTTGCAGATCTCCTATGGGGGGCTGGTGGCCGGGCTGAAGGCGGGCCATGCCTCCAACACCTGGCCGCTGATGTTTGGCTATTGGGTGCCGCCGGGTCTGCTCAGCGTGGTGGAGCCCTGGTGGCGGAATCTCTTTGAGGCCACGACCACGGTCCACTATGTGCATCGTTGGCTGGCCTTCGTCGTCCTCTTTGCCGGCATGGTCGTCTGGCTGCGTCTGCGTCGGACCGAACCCGGTGGCCTGGGTGAAAAGGCCGCCCTTTGGCTGTTGGGCCTGGCCACCCTCCAGATCACCCTGGGCGTCCTCGTGATCTGGCTCTCTGTGCCCATTTGGCTGGCCCTGTGGCACCAGGGCAATGCCCTGCTCATGATCGTCAACGCCATCTTTTTGCTACATCATCTCTCTGCGCCCAAGCACCCAGATCTGCTCTGACCCCCTGCAGGAGTAATCGTTCACGCCCTTCGGCCCCCGGGGCCCCAATTTCCGGGGGAGGCGTACACTGTTCTCCCAAGGTTGGGGGGTAGGGAGGCGGGGATAAATGATTATCTGCAGGATGAAGGGGGCAGACATCTCTCCCTTGGCGAGACATCTATTCCTATGCCGCTACCCGGTTTGGCTTCACAATTAGGGGGGTTGTCAATTCTGCTGGCTTACAGTAAAATACTGTTGTCGATTTTTTGTGTTCAGGGAAATATCGCCGCTCCCCCTATCTCCCAGTGGCTTGAGGTGTGTTGTTTCCCATAGGTGTTGGAGGAGTTGGTT
>CAZKEX010000105.1:7373-12859 GCA_964551895.1 uncultured Caldilineaceae bacterium
GTTCGAGATATTCGTTTGTAGGCTGTCCTGTTCTTCGCCCACTCTTTTCAAAGGAGAAAATGAAATGGACCGAAAAAGATTTTTGACCACCTTGATGACTCTCTTGATCGCCCTTTCCGTTGTACTAGGCGCCTGCGTAGCGCCCGCTCCGCCCGCCACCGAAAGCCCGGCGGCGGCACAGCCCGATGCTCCGCAGCCAGCGGCAGTCCAAGCCCCGACCCAAATCACCTTTTGGCATGCCATGAGTGGCAGCCGTGGGGATGTGGTGAACGACTTGGTCGATACATTTAACGCCGCCAACCCCACCAAGCAAGTTACCTCCGAGTATACGGGTAGCTACGCCGAAACCTTGACCAAGGCCCTGGCCGCCTACAAGGCCGGCGAACCTCCCACTATCGTCCAAGTCTACGAGGTCGGCACCCAGACCATGCTGGATTCGGACGTCATCGTGCCGGTCTATACCCTGAACCAGGGGGAGGTGGATTGGGCCGATGTGGTTGCACCCATTCGGGACTACTATTCCCTGGACGGCAATCTCTACTGCATGCCCTTCAACAGCTCCACAGCCATGCTCTACTATAACAAGGAGATGTTCGAGGCCGCCGGTCTGGATCCCAACAGCCCGCCGACCACCTGGGCGGAGTTGGAGGCCTACAGCAAGCAGATCATGGATGCCGGACTGGCCGAAGGCGGCTTCTCCATGGGTTGGCCGGCCTGGATCCTTGAGCAGATGTTTGCCTTCCACGATCAACTCTACGCCAACAACGATAACGGACGCAGCGGCTTGGCCAACGAGGTCCTCTTTAACTCCGACTTTGGCGTGATGGTGATGACCGAGTGGCAGCGTATGACCCAGGAAGGCGTGCATGTCTACGGCGGACGGGAATACAAGGCCAACGATCCCTTCCTGGCCGGCCAGTTCCCCTTCCTCTTCCAAAGCACGTCCAGTCTGGGCGGCATCCTCGGCGCCGCCAGTTTCAAGGTCGGCACCGCCTTCCTGCCTCGCTTTGATGGCGATTATGGGCAAGGCAACAGTGTGGTCGGCGGCGGCTGTCTGTGGGTCATGGACAAGGCCACCCCGGATCAGTTGGAGGCCGCCTGGGCGTTCCTCAAGTATAGCTTCACCCCAGAACGGTCTGTGATCTGGCACAAGGAGACCGGCTACTTCCCCAGCACCAACACAGCCTATCAGATGCTGAAGGACGAGGGCTGGTTCGACGCCGAACCCAACCATGCCACGGCGTTTGACCAGATCCTGAGCGGGACGCACACCCCGGCGGCCAGCGGTGTCCTTCTGGGCAACTTCGTCCAGATCCGGGACATCACCGGCACGGCCATTGAAGAAATCGCTGTCAATGGCGCTGACCCCAAGGCCACCTTGGATAAAGCCGCGGCCGACGCCAATCAGGTCCTGGCTGACTACGCCCAGCTTTTGGGCAAATAGCAAGGTGACAGGGTGAGGGGGTGACAAGGTGAGGGGGTGACAAGGTGACAGGGTACTTAAGTAATTCACCCTGTCACCCCCTCACCCCTTCACCCCCTCACCCCTTCACCTTGTCACCCTGTCACCCTGTCACCCCCTCACCCACCGGATCGGTCAATGCAAACACGCTTTCCAAACCGCGTCCTGCCCTATATCTTGCTCTCGCCCAGCTTGATCGTGGTCCTCGTTTTTTTTGTGATCCCCAGCGTCCAAAGTCTCTATCTCAGCTTCTATCGGGTCAATCCATTGGGTAACCGACGCATCTTTGTGGGGATGGAGAACTTCACCCGGCTTTTTAGAGATCAAGATTATCTGAACAGCATCACGGTCAGCGTCAAATTTGCTCTGTTCGTCGTGGTGGTGGGGCTGACCATCAGTCTGGCTGTGGCGGTGGTGGCCAATCAGCGGCTGCGGGGCTTTGCTGTCTATCGCACCCTGCTGATCTGGCCCTATGCCCTCTCGCCTGCCGTGGCCGGGATCATCTGGGCGCTGATGCTGGACCCCAGCTTTGGGATGGCCTCCCATCTGCTCAAGAGTATCTTCGGCGTTGATTTTCGGTATTTGACCAATACCAGCCATGCCCTGCTCTTTGTGGGCATCGCCGCCACCTGGAAGATGCTGGGCTACAATATCATCTTCTTTCTGGCCGGGTTGCAAAGCCTGCCCACAGAACTGCTGGATGCGGCGGCCATCGACGGGGCCAACAGTTGGAAGCGTTTCTGGCGCATCTCCTTCCCGTTGCTCTCCCCCACCACCTTCTTTCTTCTCATCATGAACACCCTCTACGCCTTCTTTGAAGTCTTTGGGCTGATCCACATCACCACGGAAGGAGGGCCAGGCCGGGCCACGGATATTCTGGTCTTCAAGCTCTATCGGGATGGCTTTATCGGCATGAACACAGGCTTTGCCTCCGCCCAATCCATCATGATGTTGATCATGGTCTCCATCTTGACGATTCTACAGTTCCGCTATGCGGGAAGCAAGGTGTTCTACCGATGAGTACCCACTCAGTTATCTCCCCATCCGAGATTGCGGCCGCCCGTTGGGCCTCCCTGCGTAAGCGCATCTTCGCCCCGGCCCTGTCCCATCTGGTGATGATCAGCACCGTGCTCATCATTATGTTCCCCTTGCTCTATGCCTTGCTGCTGAGTACTCAAACCCCGGCCCAATACTATTCGTCCCCCCTCCGTTTCATACCCGGCACCACCATGTGGGACAATATCCAGATCGCCTGGAACCGGGTGAATATGGGTCGTCTGCTCTTCAACACATTCTACATCGCCACCCTGGTGGCCCTGGGCAAGATCGTTCTCAGCATCATCGGCTCCTTTGCCTTTGTCTACTTCGACTTCCGAGGCAAGACCTTCTTTTTCTTGATGATCCTGATCACCCACATGCTGCCTCTGCCCGTGCGCATCGTGCCCACCTTCGAGCTGATCAACACCTTCGGCTGGATCAATACCTACAGCGGCTTGACCATCCCCTTTTTCGCCAGCGCCACAGGTATTCTGCTTTTCCGCCAACTCTACCAGACCATCCCCCCGGCCCTGGCCGACGCCGCCCGTATTGACGGCGCCGGGCCTATGCAATTCCTGTGGGCGGTGGTGGTGCCCGTCTCCCGCACCAACATGGCCGCCCTCTTCCTGATCGAGTTCATCTATATGTGGAACCAATACCTGTGGCCGCTGATCATCGCCAACGCCGATCGCACCCGAGTGGTGCAGATCGGGCTGAAACAGTTGGTGGCGACCGACGCCGCGGTGGAGTGGCACGTGGTCATGGCCGGCGGTCTTTTAGCGGCCCTGCCCCCACTGATCGTCCTGGTCATCCTGCAACGCAGCCTGATCGAGGGCATGTCCTTGTACGAAGAAAAGTAAGGACGCACAGGCGAGGTGATCTCACTTGAACATTGAAGGATTTGTTTTCGATCTGGACGGCACGGTCTATTTGGGCGAAGAGGCCCTGCCCGGCGCCGTGCAGACCATTGCCAGCCTGCGGGCCCGGGGTCACGGGGTCCTCTTTGTCAGCAACAAGCCTCTACAGCCCCGCCAGGTCTACGCGGCCAAGCTCACCCGACTGGGGATCCCCACCACACCGGAGCAGGTGATCACCTCGGGCTATGTCTTGGGCCGCTATCTGGCCCGACATGCCCCGCATCTGCGTCTGTTTGTCCTGGGAGAGGAGCCCCTGCGGGCCGAACTGCGGGGTCACGGTCTGCACGTGGTGGCGGATCTGCTGGACCAGGATGCCTTTGAGGTGATGGATACCCAGGGCATTGACGGCGTGGTGGTGGCCTTTGACCGTACCCTGGACTATCGAAAGTTAAACACGGCCTATCAAGCCCTGCTGCGGGGTGCGCGCTTCTTCGCCACCAACGGCGACATGGCCTGCCCCATGCCCGGCGGTACCATCCCCGATGCCGGCTTTACCCTCGCCGGTCTGGAATACATCACCGGGCGCAAGCTGGAAGCGCTGGCGGGCAAGCCCTCCCCCCTGATCTTGCAGGCGGCTCTGGAGTTGTTGAACCTGCCGCCGGCCCGCTGTTTGATGGTGGGGGATCGGCTGGAGACCGACATTCGCATGGGCTACAATGCCGGCATGTCCACAGCCGTGGTACTCACCGGGGCGGCCACCCGTTCCCAAGCAGAACAGACCGACCCGCCGCCGGATCTGATTCTGAAAGACCTGGGCGAACTGTCTTCGGCTATGGGCTGGTAACGGCCCGAGCCTGTTGCTGCTCCCGCGGCGGAAAAATCAAGGAATCTCCATGACCAAAACCAAGCGTATCCTGATCCTGACCCTGGTCCTCTTCTCCACCGTGGGCTGCGATCAGGCCACCAAATCCGTGGCCCGCACCTATTTGGCCGGGGAGAATGCCCTCTCTTTTCTGGGCGGCATCTTTCGGCTGCACTATGCCGAGAACCCCGGCGCGTTCCTCAGCCTGGGGGCGCGGCTCTCGCCCGAAGCCCAATACTGGGTCTTTGTGGTGGTGGTGTCGGCTGTTCTGCTGGGGTTGTTGGGCTATTTGGTGTGGGCCGCCCTGCGCGAGCATGACCGGCTGCCGACCCTGGCGCTGGTGGCCCTCTCCCTCTTCCTGGGCGGCGGCGTGGGCAACCTGATCGACCGCCTGATCTTCGACGGGCGAGTATCCGATTTCATGGTGATCCAGGTGGGCGGCCTCAGCACCGGCGTCTTCAACGTGGCGGACATGGCCCTCATGGCCGCGTTGGGGCTGATTCTGTTGTCCTCGTGGCCGCGGGAGGCGCACGCTCCGCCCAAGGCTGAATGACGATAGATTTAGATGGCCAGAAGGGAGATTTGGCTTTGATAGATCACACATACTTTCTCAAACTTCAAACCATGCCACTTACCCTGGAAACAGACCTATTTGGGGAAAGCGCCGCCGAGATCGAAGCAGATGAAGCGATCTGGCAAGAGCAGTATTCTGCCTCCCGTGCCAATCTGCGGCAGATGGCCCAGGAAGCGGCGGCCGCATATCGGACGGGAGTAGCCAAGCCCATGCGTTTTTCGGAAGAAGGGCGGCTGGTTGAATGAAATAATGAAATCATCGTCTACGTTCCGCGACACAGGACGGAGAGCGTGGGAACGAGCGGGGCAGTACCCTTTCACCCCTTCACCCCTTCACCTATTTCCCCGCCGTGGCCTTGTGCAGAATCCCCAAAAACTCGTCCAGGGGCACCCGGTGGATGCGGGCCGCCCATTCCACGGTCAGGGCCTTGGCGGCCAGGGTGCGCAGGGAAAATCCACCCACTCGCTTTATGCCAAAGACCTCCATCACGTCAGCGATGTCGCCGTATTCTTCCAAAATGGCCGAAATCCGCGTCTCTTTTGTGATCTGCATGTTCTCTCCTTGGCTACAACATCTATCAGTCGATGCCATTGACCGACTTTCCTTGGCGGTTCATTGGGAACGTCCGTGGTTAACCTGCTGCGGTTTCACTTCGATACGCTTCGCACTCAGTACAGGCGATACGACCGGAAA
>CAZKEX010000106.1:0-4854 GCA_964551895.1 uncultured Caldilineaceae bacterium
GTCTCCACCCGCATCTGGGCCGTGTCCCCCAGCATGAGGACCGGCACGCCCGGGGAGGCCAGTTCACCCGTGCGCTTGAAGAGCATCCCCACCTGCCCGGCAAAGGGGGCGGTGATCCGGGTCTGGGCCAACTGGGCCTGGGCCGCGGCCAACTGGGCCCGGGCCGAGTTGACCCGGGCCGCGGCCATGGCCCTGTCTTCCGCCGTCGCCCCGTCCAGCAGGGCATCCAGGCTGGCCTGTGCCCCATCCACCCCAGCCTGGGCAGAGAGGACGCCGGCCGCCACAGCAGGCAACTGGCTGCCCGCCACAGTCACCTGGGCCTGGGCGGCCAAAATCTGGCTGTTGGCCACACTCAACTGGGCGGGGGTGGCCCCTTGGAGGGCCAGATCGTGCCGGGCCTGGGCGGCGTTCAAATGCTCCGTGGCCTGTTGCAAGGCCAGGGATTCGGGGCGAGAGCCGATGTTGGGGTCGCCCTTCACCACGTTGTAGGAGGCCTGGGCCTGGCGCACCGCGGCCTGGGCCACACCCAGATCCCCCTGGGCCGCGGCCACCTCCCCGGGGGTGGGGTGGCTGGCCAGCTCCACATATTGGGCCTGGGCGATGGCGACCTGGGCCTCGGCGGCGGCCACCCCGGCCTTGACCTGCTCCTCCTGGGCCTGGGCAGAGGCAATGCCCGCCTGGGCCGCGGCCAACTGGGCCTCCGCCCCGGCGATCTGGGCAGCGGTGGCCCCGGCCAGCAGTTTGGCCTGGGCGGCCTCGGCCTCGGCCAGGGCCGCGGTGGCGATGTCCACCTGGCTTTGCAGGATGCCGTTGTCCAACTCCACCAGCAGATCCCCGGCGGCCACCACATCCCCCTCGGCCACGTGGAGGGCCATGATCCGCCCCCCCGCCTCCGGGCTGAGACCCGCCCACTGGGCCGGGACCAACTCGCCGGATGCCCAGATCACCGTCTCCCTGTTCGAGGAGACCGAGGCCGGCGGCGCGCTGTTCGGCGACGCGGTCTGGTTGGCTTGGGTCTGGGTCTGGGCCTGGGGCTGGGGCTGGGCCGCGCCATTTCCATAATAGGTGGTGTACCCAAACCATCCCCCCACACCCAGGAGGACAATCACAATAAGGGCGATAATTAGTTTGCGCATGGGGCTAAAATCCTTTTGGATAGATAATTTCTCGGCACGGCCAAAAAATAGAACACAGATCGGACGGATATAACGGATCAAAAACGGATTTTCTTCTAAAAATCAGTGAAAATCCGTTTTATCCGTTCAATCTGTGTTCTATTTTTCGCTTAGATGCATTGGTCTCTGTCGCCAATCCGTGATAGAATCTCTACAGGTTATTTATGGCCTATGATATGCCATAGTGCGCACCCTTGTCAACATCTACAACCTAAGCGAGGAGCCTTACATGAGTCAAACCGACCGACGGGTTCGGCGCACACACAAATTATTGGGCGATGCCCTCATCGCCCTGGCCCTTGAAAAAAACTATGAGGAGATCACCATCCAAGAGATCACGGAGCGGGCGGATATTGGCTATCGCACCTTCTTCCGCCACTATTCCGACATCGACGAGTTGCTCAAAGATGTGCTGAGTTCGGTGATGAGCGAGATGCGGGAGTTGATCGGCCCGCGCCTGCTGCCATTTCTGACCGACCCAGAAGTGCAACCCACCGATCTGCCAGAGGGCGCCATACTTTTCCGCCACGTGCAGGAGAATAGCGACCTCTACCGTGTGCTGTTGTCCAGCGATCGCACCCTGGTTCGTTCGGTCAAGGCGTTTGCCATCCAGGCATTCAAAACAGACTACGGTGAACTGCCGGAGACCGACATCCCCTCAGACATCATCATCAACCACCTGATCTCGGCCATGATCGCCATGCTGCGCTGGTGGCTGGACAACGACATGATCTATTCACCCGAGGAGATGCGGGTCTTCTCTTTTCGCCTGATCATCGAACCGGCCCGGACCATGATCTTGCAGGCGGTGGGGAGATAGCTTGCCACCACCATCGATCCAGGGGGGGGGCCTGTTGAATCGACTTGGGCAACCAGACAAAAGTGATTATACTGTTGGCCATCGTCCCCAACCATATCATCAAGGAGCTTCTATGAACATCCAGGATATTCTACTGATCTTCGACTACAACTATTGGGCAACCCAACGCATTTTGGCGGCCTGTGCCCGAATCAGCCAGGCACAATTTACAGCCCCAACCTCCCACAGCTATGGCAGTCTGCGGGGCACGTTGGTGCATGGGGTGGAGGCCGAATACGCCTGGCGCACCCTGTTTCAGAACCAGTCCCTTGACGGTTTCGGGGAGTTGTCCGAGGAGGCGCTCCCAACCCTACAGGCGTTGGCCCGGCGCTGGGACGAGGAAGAACAGGCCATGCGCGCCTATCTGGCTGGCCTGACAGACGCGGATCTGACCGGGCTACTGCGCTACACAACGGACGAAGGAGAGAGCCGGGAGCGGGTGTTGTGGCACTGTCTGTTCCATGTGGTCAACCACGGCACCCAACATCGCGCCGAAGTCGCCGTGATCCTGACCGACTTCGGCGCCTCGCCCGGCGATATGGATTTCACCCTGTTCATGAACGAGCGTCGGTGAAAAGCGTGGACGCCATGAACACGCCCGTTTCGGAACTCGCCAAGTTGATCGGCTCCATGCAGCCTGTATTGCACCCCGGCGTCTACGCTTTTGCCGTTCTGCCCGCTGATGCCGACCCCAACGGGCTGGTCCCACTGGGCATCTTTCGGGAGGATGAGGGGATCACGGTCATCCTCCTCGAAGAGACGGCCCAACGGGCGGGGCTGTCCATCCTCTTCCGCTCGGCGTGGATCACCCTGACCGTGTATTCAGATCTGCAAGCCGTGGGCCTGACCGCCGCGGTCGCCGCTGCCTTGGCCCAGGCCGACATCCCCTGCAATGTGGTGGCCGGGGCCTTCCACGACCATCTTTTCGTCCCCGTGGAGAGCGGCCCGGCTGCCCTGGCCGTTTTGGTCGCCCTCCAACAACCCCAACCCAAATTCCACACCGGACCTTGACCCGCATGGCCCCAAGCAAAATGCACGACGACGAAGTGCCGACGGATGTGGCCCTGGTCTCCCGCCTCGTCGCCGCCCAATTTCCCCACTGGGCGGATCTGCCACTGGCGCCGGTCTGCTCTGCGGGGACGGACCACGCCCTCTTTCGGTTGGGCGAGGAGATGGTGGTGCGATTGCCCCGCATCCACTGGGCCGTGGGCCAGGCGGAAAAGGAGCGGCGCTGGCTGCCCCGGCTTGCCCCCCACCTGCCCCTGGCCATCCCAGTCCCCCTGGCCCTGGGCCAGCCGGGTGAGGGCTACCCCTGGATCTGGTCGGTCTGCGGCTGGCTGGCAGGCCAAAACGCTACCGCCGAGCAGATCGCCAATCCGGGCCGGGCGGCGACGGATTTGGCCCAATTCATCGTCGCCTTGCAGCAGATCGATGCCACGGACGGGCCACGCCCAGGGCCGCACAACGCCGGGCGCGGCGTCCCCCTGGCGGTGCGGGACGCCCAGACACGCAGGGCCATCGCCACCTTGCACGACGATCTGGACACCGCCGCCGCCACCACCGTGTGGGAGGCTGCCCTCCATGCCCCAGTCTGGTCCGGTCCGCCGGTCTGGATTCATGGGGATCTGCATTCGGGCAATCTGTTGGCCCACAGGGGCCGACTCAGCGCCGTGATCGACTTTGGCTGCCTGGGTGTGGGCGACCCGGCCTGTGATGTGATGGCGGCATGGCTCTTCCTCTCCGCCGCAAACCGGGACATCTTTCGCGCCGTACTCAATGTTGACGACGCCACCTGGGCCCGAGGCCGGGGCTGGGCTTTGTCCGTCGGGGTGATCGCCCTGCCCTACTATCGCACATCCAACGCAGCCCTGGCCGCAATCGCCCGGCGCGCTATTGATGAAACGCTTGCCGACTCCGCAATCGGTGGTAAAATGGATCTGTAATCTGCCGTCCGAACCAGAGGCGCAGACCGGGGCCGTGGTGTGTCTGGGTCGGGCAGCGGGGGTCGTCACGCCGGTCAATCAGTTCATTTACGACAGTCTGCTTTTGCAGGAAATGCGCGCCCGATCAACTGGGCAGGGGTGAATGCAATGGAACCCATCCAAGAAAACATGATGCAGTGGGGCGAAACCATGCAATTGTTCATGGAAAACCGCAGCCTCTTCTATTCGCCAGCGCTGAAGCAGTGGCGGGTCAAGAAGTGGGCGGGAAAAAAGGCGAAGGGATTCCTCTATGATGGGGAAAGTTTTGCCGAAGCGTTTGATGTGCTGCTGGGGCCCCATGCCCCTTCCCAGCCACCCACCTAATCCAACCCACACAGGAGACAACCCATGAAAGTCCTCTTTATCGGCGGCACCGGCATCATCAGTTCGGCGTGTACCCAACTGGCCGTGGACAAAGGCATCGACCTCTATCACCTCAACCGGGGAAAATCGTCCCGGCCCACGCCGGATGGCGTCACCGTGCTGCGGGGGGACATCAGGGATCCGGAATCGGTCAAACAGGCCTTGGCCGACCACACCTTCGACGCGGTGGTGGACTGGATCGCCTTCACCCCGGACCACATCGAGACCGACATCGCCCTCTTTGCCGGGCGCACGAAGCAGTTCGTCTTCATCAGCTCCGCCTCGGCCTATCACACCCCGCCGTTGAATCTGCCCATCACCGAGTCGTGTCCGCTCCACAACCCCTTCTGGCAATATTCCCGCAACAAGATCGCCTGCGAGGAGCGCTTGACCCAAGCCTATCGGCAGAGCGGCTTCCCCATCACCATCGTGCGCCCCTCCCACACCTATGACCGCACCCTGATGCCCATGGGCT
>CAZKEX010000106.1:4954-12826 GCA_964551895.1 uncultured Caldilineaceae bacterium
TCGAAAAGAAAATGGCCGGGCAATGGTAGAATTTGCCCGGCTATTCTGCTATAATGGGGCTATCGACCAAGGGTGTCGGGTTGGAAGCAGACAGAAGCAGATCAACGGAGAACCGCCATGCAAGCAAATCTTAAAGAAATTCAGAGTCAGGTGACACGCCTCACCTTCTTGGACAAAGTTCGCCTTTTGGAATACCTTGCGCCTCTGATTGCCCGATCTGCCCCAGCCAGCAATTCGGTCCGCGCCGATGCTGGGTCGTCGAAAAGGGACAACGGATCCAGCTTTTCCGTGCATCCAGATCGAGAAGCCATGCAAAAAGAAATTGCCGCCTATCTTCAACTGCACCCTCAATTGGTGTCAACCTTTTTGGGTCAGTACGTCGCCGTATACGAGGGGCAAGTCGTCGATCATGATACGGATCCGGCCGCTCTGCACAAGCGTATCAAAGCCAACTTCCCCAATAAAGTTGTGCTGAGTCGAAAAGTAACGACCGATCCCGAACCCATTCTTCACATGCGCTCCCCGCGCCTCGAATGTCCATCATGAATCTCCTCTCCTTCGACTACGACACTTCCTATCATCCGGCGGCCCCTTTTGTGGAGATCGAAATCTACGGGTACGACGCCTCTTTGGGGACGCGCTCGATCTGAGCGATGGTTGACTCTGGGGCAGATGCCACCATACTTCCTGTCAGACTCCTCAATGCCATTGGCGCAGACTACAAAGAAACCGTTTGGATGAGCGGGACAGCCGGCGGTCGGATTGAAGTCGATCTCTATTTGGCGAGTGTACGGATTGGGCCAATCACGACCAACGGTGTTCATGTCATCGCCACCGCAGACGCCAACGAAGCCATCATCGGGCGTGATGTGCTCAACCAGTTGGTTGTCACCCTCAACGGTCATGCGCAAGTGATCGAAGTCGCCCTTGATTAGAGAATGCCTGCCCGGTGTCTCAGATTTCGGGGTCCTGACACCTCTCTTGCCGCCAAAACCTCAAAAACCCAAGCGGATAAACAACATGGACTATTCCAAAATCATCTTGGATTTACAACAGGCCACCTTGTTCGATCTCTACCGCCTGAACATCGCCATCGGCCAGCAGTTGGATAACCCCCAGCGCATCGACGAGGTCAAGAGTCGCCTAAAACCGGGTCAAACCATCCGCTATTTCAACGCCACTGAAAACAGGCTGGTCGAGGCTACCGTACTCAAGCTCAAGCGCACCCAGCTTTCGGTGCGAAACAGCCACGATCAGGTACGATGGTCGATTCCATTTTGTGCAGTCAATCTGGATCATGTGGACACAGACCTCGTCGTGCCCGCCAAAATGGGGCTGGACAAAAGCCAACTCAAAGTCGGGGATGCAGTGGTCTATCCCGACCGCCAAAACAACGATGTCCACGGGCGGGTCATCCGGCTAAATCCGAAGACCGCCACCATCAAAACAGACTCCGGCGCCCAATGGCGGGTCGCGTATGAGTGGCTCTCCTTGGTGATCGACGGGGAACGCGCCTCTGCCCGCCTGATCGAGGGCCGGATCGTGGATAAGACAGAAAAAGGCCGATAGATCGATCAACAGACCCCTCAAAAAGGAGCGCTGCCCCATGTCCAAGCCTGTGATCGAAACCAAGGGGCTGTCCAAACGCTATGGCCGGCGCGGCCCGTTGGCGTTGGATGGTCTGGACCTGCAGGTCGATCCGGGGGAGGTCTTTGGCTTTCTCGGCCCCAACGGCGCGGGGAAGACGACGACCATCCGCCTGCTGTTGGACCTGCTGCGCCCCACATCCGGGTCGGCGCGCATTCTGGGATTGGATGCGCGCACGGACAGCCTCGCCATCCACCGGCGCATCGGCTATCTGCCCGGGGAGTTGCCCTTTGCCGGGCGGCAGACCGTGGACACCCTGCTCACCCACCTGGGCCACCTGCGGGGCGGGGTGTCGGCCCAGCGCATCCACACCCTGGCCCAACGCTTCAGCCTGGACCTCAGCAAACCCATACGCACCCTCTCCAAGGGCAACAAGCAGAAGGTGGCCATCGTCCAGGCCTTTATGCACGAGCCGGAACTGCTGCTTTTGGACGAACCCAGCAGCGGGCTGGACCCCCTGCTCCAGCAGGAATTCCTCACCTTGGTGCAGGAGGTGCAGGAGACGGGGCGCACGGTCTTCATGTCCTCCCACATCCTGGCCGAGGTGGATCAGGTGGCGGATCGGGTGGCGGTTCTGCGCCAGGGCAAGCTGGTGGCGGTGGAGTCGGTGGCCGGGCTGCAGGTCAGGGCCGGTCATCCCACGGAGATCCACTTTGCCCAGCCCGTGCCGGCCGACGCCTTCACGGATCTGCCCGGCGTGGGGGAGGTGACCTGGGCGGGCACCACCCTGCGCTGCGTGGTCACCGGCAGCGCAGATGCCCTGATCAAAGCCGCCGCCGGCTTTACCGTGGAGCGGATGGTCTCCTATCCGCCGGATCTGGAATCCCTCTTTTTGGCCTATTATGGTCAAAGCGGCCACAACGGCGGGGCAAAATCTCACCGAGGGGGTCCCCATGATGCTGCGTAATGTCTTCCTGAAAACCCTCCACGATCAAGCCCGCATGTTCCTGTGGTGGGCCATCGGCTTTGTGGCCACCAGCCTGATCTATGTGGCCAGCTATAAGACCTATGCGGACACGGGGATGTTGGAGATGGAACTGCCCGAATCCCTGGGCATCCTCATGGGGGCAATGGACTTCGCCACGCCGGACGGCTATCTGAACACGGTCTACTTCACTCTGATCGGCGCGGCCCTGGTGGTGATCTTCGCCCTGGTGATCGGCGCTCGGGCCATCGCCGGGGACGAAGAATCGGGCATGTTGGACCTCTTCCTGGCCTATCCGGTCAGCCGCACGGGCTTTGTGCTGCAACGTTTCGCTGCCCTGGCCACCGCCGTGGGCATGGCCAGTATCGTGATCTTTGCCGCCATTACGGTCTCTGCCCGCATCTCCGAAATGGGCATTCCCTTGGTCAACATCGCCGCGGCATGCACTGGGCTTGGGCTGTTGGGCATGGTGATCGGGGCAGTGGCCCTGTGCATCGGCGCGCTGACCGGACGCACCGGGTTGGCCCTGGGTGTCACCGCGGGGGTGGCCCTGGCCGGTTTTCTGGCCAACAACATGGCCCCCATGTTCGTGGGCATGGAACCCCTGCAAAAGCTCTCCCCCTACTATTACTACCTCAACAGCAACCCCATCCGCAACGGCTTTGACGTGGCCGGTTTCAGCGTGCTGATCGCCGCCATCCTCCTCCTGCTGGGTCTATCCATCTGGGGCATCAACCGGCGGGATCTGGCGGTGTGAGCGGATCGGAATAGGCTGAAGACGCGCAGAGGCCCGGCTTTTTGAAAAAGCCGGGTTTCCTTCGTCCACCCCCGGTTGAATTTGCACCCTTGCCCAATCTATCCCAAACTTCAAGTTACCATCCATCGTTCGCCCAGGGGTTCACCTGTGCCCTTTCTATGGCGCAGCCTCATGGCGCAGCTTCATGGCACAGCTTCATGGCACGGCTCTACAACACAACTACTATGGACTTTATGAATATTCAACTCACCTTCGATAGTTTCTCATTCACCAGTATTCTCAAACTGATCTTGCTGGGGATAATGTTAGCGTACATGGTGTGGTCGAAAGATAGAGCAAAACCGACCCGCTATCTCATGATCTTCTTCGTCTTTCTCGTGCTGCACAATATCGCCATCTTCTTGAACCACACGGTTGATCCCTGGGGTGTTGTCCTGCACCCTTTTCTCGATCTGCTTCTTATACTTAGCGGAATTGCCCTGTTGCTTTTCGCCCTTCATTTTCCACAGTACGATCAGCCCAGATCATCGTGGTGGTTTGTGAGCATTGGCAGTGCGATCTTTTTATTTGTTCTGATATACAGCCTCTGGTACGCATTTCAATATATTGATGGTAGAGATTCAGGAAATTACGTTCCAGATACCTTTGGCCTGGTGGTGATTTTCGGCATGTCCATGCTCAGTGTGATCTTTTTCGGTCGTGCCACCCACTATTTTCCCCCTCCACCATCACCAGGCCTGATGACGAAGGTGCATCATTTTGTGGTCTTGTTGATCTTTCCACCCAATCGAGCATCTCGCGTATTGCGTGATTTTGGCCTTATCGTGCTTTTTGCCCTCACCCCCCAATTGTTTAACCCTAGTTGGCCCATTACCCGACCCTTCTACGAAAATATCGTCAGCTTGCTGGTCACATTCTCGTATGTATTAGTTTATGTCATTTACACGTCCGAACGCAGCACCTTTGTGGTCAAATTGGTTGGGGTCTCTCTGTTGACAGTTCTGACCATTCTTGCGTTACTTGGATTGAGGTCCATCGAGACGCTTCAACAACGTATAGTGGCTGGCCAGGTGGCGGAAGCAACCCTGGTCCGCAATGCCCTTATTGCTGAGGAGATGACCGTGTTTCCGGAGGATGTAGCCTATATCTTGGCCTGGCCCCAAACAGCGGACCAGGCGCTAGATCCATCCGCATACGGGCTGCCCTATCAGCGCCTGGACTGGCATCAACTCGATCTAGCATCGCTGATCCGGGAAAACAGGGCGCATGGGGTGGAAGATCTGTTTGCGCGTACCGGGGAAACGCCGACAACCTGGCAAAATGCGGTACGCTATCGGCTGAGTACGAACACCGTGGCGGTAGCAAGATACTTCTTCGATGTGCAAGGGCGGATCTACGAAGTGGGTTTCGACCAAGAAGAGGCCCAGCAGAGAATCAACGATGAGATCACTGCGTTGATCTGGATATCGATTTTCAGCGCCCTGTTCCTGATCCTGCTTTTCCCGCGTTTTTTCCATATCACCCTGGTCAAACCCCTGCGGTCTCTGTTGAGCGGTGTACAGTGGGCCAACAAGGGCGATCTGCTGGTCAACATCCCCGTTCAATACGAGGACGAAATCGGCTTTCTAACCCATTCTTTCAACGAACTGGTTTCCTCGCTCCAGGAATCTAACCAGGCGCAAGACGAACTCAACGAAGCGTTGTATAGTCTGAACCAGACGCTCGAACAGCGCATTACCGAGCGCACGGCTGAACTGACCCAGGCTAAGACACAAGCCGAGGCGGCCAACCGGGCCAAGACCGATTTTCTGGCCGCCATGAGCCACGAGTTGCGCACCCCGCTCAACGCGGTGCTGGGTTTCACCCAGATCTTGCAACGGACCGACCCGGAACAGCAAGAGCTAGATATCATCCGTCACAGCGCCGAACATCTGTTGACCTTGATCAACGATCTCCTCGATCTGGCCAAAGTCGAAGCCAGCCAGAACGAACTCGATCTCAAGGTGATCTTTTTACCCGGCTTCCTGCAAAATCTGGCCGATATGATGGCCCAGCAAGCGCAGAAAAAGGGACTTGCCTTCCATTACCAAACATCTGATAGTCTGCCTGCCTACACCCTGGTGGATCCAAAGCCCTTGCGCCAAGTCCTCATCAACCTCTTGGGGAATGGGGTGAAGTATACCGAGGAGGGCAGGATTACCTTTTGTGTAGAGAGCCATCCTGTATCGGCAGCCGGTGCGCCCCAATCCACGTCTCCCGACCAACATCTTCTGCGTTTTGAAGTTCGCGACAGCGGCCCTGGTATTGCCAGCGAGGATCTGCCGCTCATTTTCGAGCCGTTTGTACAAACGGAAAGCAGCGCACAACGGGGCGAGGGCCTCGGTTTGGGGCTGGCCATCAGCCGCCAATTGGTGGGCCTGATGGGGGGGCAATTGCAGGTCGAAAGCCGGTTGGGGGAAGGCAGCCGCTTTTACTTTGAAATCATCGTCCAGGTTAAAGAAGAATTGGCGGCCACAGAGGAACTACACACCCCACAGATTATCGGTTTGAGAGGAAAATCGCCCAAGATCCTGGTGGTGGACGACCAACCTGCCAATCGTCTGGTGTTGACCAACATGCTGGAGCCGCTGGGCTTTGAGATCATCCAGGCCAGGGATGGTGTCGCCGGACTGGAACAAGCCCGCCAGCAGTTGCCCGACGCGGTGATCACCGACCTGGTTATGCCAGAATTGAACGGCACCGAGCTGATCCAGCGGTTGCGGGAGACATTTGACATGGCGGAGATGCCGGTGATCGTCGTATCTGCCAGCGCATTCCACGCCGATCGAGAAGGAAGCTTGGCGGCAGGCGCCAATGCTTTTTTGCCCAAACCCATTCAAATGGCGCAACTCTTGGGGCTGTTGCAGGAGATTCTGGACATTGAGTGGATCTATCGAGAGTGGATCCACCGAGAGAAGAATGACCGCCAGGCCGGCCTCGCCATCCCTGCTCTTCTCTCACCCGTCGAAATCAAGCTGCCCACCCCGCAACAGATCGCTGAATTGCAGCGATACGCCCAGGTGGGAGATATCCACGCCCTCGAACGCAGGCTCGCCCAGTTGCTCCGAGAAGATGCAGATTTGAACCCCTTTGCCCAGGTTTTGCAACCTTTGCTGGAGACTTTCCAGATGCAAACAATCCGTATATGGTTGATGGACATCGCCTTGCAAGCGCAACGTTGACAAAATTGTCACCATTCGTTGACAGACAAGGGGCAACGATGGCTGTATACTTTGGAAGATGACTATCTACTCTTTACCCCGCCTGCATCTTCCCCCACATAACCTTGGGGGGGTATCAGAGACACACGCATTGCAGAATGGATGACAATGACAGCCGAGACACACGCAACGATTCTAATTGTCGATGATGTTCCCGCCAACCTGGCATTGCTGCGTCAACACCTGAACAAGCATGATTTCCGGGTGTGGGTCGCCGAGAGCGGCGAGAGCGCGCTGGAGCAACTTCAACATGCCCTGCCCGATCTGATTCTGCTTGATGTGAAAATGCCGGGCATGGATGGGTTCGAGGTCTGCCAGCATCTGAAAGCGGACCCGCGAACCCAGGATATCCCCGTCATTTTCTTGACAGCCGTGGCCGACACAGAGATGAAAGTGCGCAGTTTCGAGGTGGGCAGCGCGGACTATGTCACCAAGCCCTTTGAAGAGGTGGAAGTGCTGGCGCGCTTGAACACGCATCTGGCTATGCGCCAGTTGCAACAACGTCTGCACGACCATAACGCGCAACTGGAAGTCCAGATCCAAGCCCGCACCGTCCAGTTGCAGCAGACCAATGCCACGCTGCAGGACGAGATCGAAAGGCGCAAGCGGTATCAACAAGAAAAGGACAAGCTCTTCGCCCTGGTCCACAAGCAGAGCGACCAGATCCGTGAACTGTCCAGTTGGCTGATAGATGTGCAGCAAAAGCAGCGCAGCGCCCTGGCCGAGGACCTGCGTATCCAGGTGGAGCAGAATCTTGTCCAAATAGACCTGCAATTCGATTATCTGCGCCATACCCTATCCAATGATTTCGTGTCTGACGTCGCTTTGTTGCAAAGATTCGAGGATATCCACGCTACCTTGGCCCAGACCCAGACATACCTTGGCAATGTCACCAACGATTTGCAACAATCGACCGCTGAACTGGATTACGCCCGTGACAGCGTTCTCATCAAGCTGTCCGCCCGGGAACGGGAGGTGTTGAAATTGTTGGTCGAGGGCAATTCCAGCGCCCAGATCGGGGAACTGCTCAACATCGCCGATGTGACCGTGCGCACCTATCGACAACGCATCATGCAAAAATTGGACATCCACAATCTGCTCGACCTGTTCAAATTTGCCCTCAAGCATCAACTGACAACGATAGAGTAAGGAATGGCGATCACAGCTACTCTTCGATTTCGGTCGAGATTGGGAGATTAAGAGATTGGGAGATTATGTCGTGGTAATCACCCAATCACCTAATCTCGAAATGTAACGACCAACCCCGCCTCCTGCCTCTCCGC